>JANOVY010000134.1:0-33446 GCA_031417635.1 Bacteroidota bacterium
TTTTAATTACTTCAAATGCCGATTTTTCTGCTTCTGCTAACTTATTTTGTTGAAACAATAGTTCCGCTATATGATACTGAGACTCAGCAGCATATTCAGACTTTCCTGCTGCAATAACCTTCTTGTAAGCACCTATGGCAGGTTCGGCTTCATTGTTTAATTGATAATTTTTTGCAAGCACCAGATTTGCCATCATTCTATCGTCGGTTGCAATTCCTTTTTCTAATAGAAGGTCTTGTGCATTTGGGGATGCCGCTTTCCAAAGACCTGCCTTAAACTGACACCTCAATAGACCCCGCATGGCTTCTAATTTATTTTCCTGCTGGGTTGCTATGTTTTTTAACTGTCCAAAATATTTTTCAGCATTAGTGTAATCTTTCAAATCAAAATAAAATATTCTGGCCGCTTGCAAAGTACTCCTCTCAGCATATTTATTCTGTGCCTGATCAGCAACATTCTTGTAAAAAGGCAATGCCAAGAGAGGTGCTTTATTGTCATTATTGATTTCGGCTGATAGGTAGGAAGCTTCAATTGCATACTTCCCTTCCTGAAACTTAGTTAAGTAGTCTGCAAAACCATTTTTTGCTCCGGCCATATCCTTGGCATCATAACGAAGCATTGAAGACCTAAAAGTTAAAGAGTCTTCTTCATTTGTTGAAATAGGCCGGCCATTTTTCTTCATGTAGTCTATAAATTCGCCGGGCTTTTGTTCCTCAATAAAAATATTTCGGATGTATTCAACGGCATCCGTACTTTCTTCAGTATTCGGATGCAGAGAAACCAATTTTTTGAAATTGTCTAGTGACTCTTCATTTCGATTTAGGTTAAAATAAGCTACACCCAGTTTTAAATAGGCTTGTGGCTCCAAAGAAGCGGATTTTTTATTAGTAACAATTTTTTTAAGCGGCACTATGGCAGATTGAAAATTCTCATCAGCCAAATATGTATTGGCTATTTCTAGATTTGCATCTCCAATTAAGGAAGAAGCAGGATATAGTCGTTCTAAAGATTGCAATACACTAATTTTTTCGATATTTTTGTTCATTGCGCCTGCAATAATCCCTTTTTGGTATACTGCATAGTCCGATGAGGTTAATCGTTGATCAAAAATTGACTCATACATTTTTAAAGACTGCGCAAAATCTTTATTCATAAAATAACAATCTGCAGATCTTGTAAATGCATCTTGTTGAATGGAAGTTAACAAAGGGGAAGTGGTTTTTGTAATGAGTTCGAAATTTTCTTTGGCTGCTGCATAATTGTCTTGTTTAAAATAAGCATATCCTAAACTATATCTTGCATTAATAACATTTACCTCCCCATTTGTTACCGGTTTTTTTAAATAGTTCAAAAAGTAAATAATAGACGATTCCAAATCATCATTACGATAAGCAATTTCACCTTTCCAGAAATAAGTGAGGGGTAATTGAGAAACATTGTAATCAATCGATAGTATTTTAGTTAACAAAGAATCTGCCATGTCTATTTTCTGGTCATTAATGAATTCAACAGCACTACCATATAATAAACCGGGATATAACTTAACAACATTTGAAGACCGCACTTTTAAACTTTCATACAATTTCAGTGCTTCTTTATAGTTGCTTGTATTGGCTAAAATATTAATCAACAACTCTTTCGATTCAGGTAAATAAGCCGATTTTGGATAGTCTGTTTGAAAAGCCTGAAAAGATTGTAACGCTTGGTCAAGATACCCTAATTCATAAGAAAGCTTTCCATAATTAAAAGATGAAACCTCTTTTTGCAGAACATTGCTGTTATTAGATGCGCAAAACTGAAAAGCTGTTCGAGCATTTGGCTTATCATTGGTTTTTAAATACGCATCAGCCAACCGATACATACTATTTTGAGCCAATGAATCTTGTGCTCCGCCCAACTGTTTAAATCCTTCAATTGATTTTGTCCAATTCTTTATTTCATAATAACAATACGCCAGTTCATACAAATCCTCTCTTCGAACCTTTTCTTTTGCTTCTACAAATTTTTCTAAATAGGGTAAAGCATTGGCATATTCTCTTTTCTCAAACCAAATATGACCTACCAATTGATGCAATTGAAGATCATAATATTGTCCGGTTTTAAGAATGGCATTCGCACCGTACTTGACTGCTTGGTCAGATTCCCCTTTAAAATAATAGATTTCAGTAATGTAAAATGGAATAACACTTTGGTATTCAGTTAATTTCTGCGCAATTTCAAAACTGCTCAATGCTTCTGTATATTTTTTTTCATTAAAACAGATAAATCCATAATAATAATTAGCATCTAAATAATTGGGATCTTTCGGAAGTTGACGTATTGCATCGAATAAAGGTTTTGCTCTATCAAATTGCTTTAGCACAAAATAACCATAGGCCTGGTGAAACTTCATATCTGCAATCTCACGATTACTTAAATTGGCAATATTCGTGCCGGCATAATAGGATTGGGCCACCGAAAATTTTTGTTCCCTGTAAAAGAATTCACCTAACTGAAAACTCATCATCTGAACTCTGCTTGGATTCACTTCAATAGCAATAAATTCTTCGGCCTTTTCAACAACACTAGAATCATGTAATTGTAACCCACAGACAAGATAATAGTACTTGCTCTCTAATTGGATGTGGTTGGGAATATTGCTTTCATCATTGCCAATACTACTAAGCATTTTAAAAACAGGATAAGCCAAACTGAAATAATCTTTCTGAAACAAATCTTTCGCATTCTTAAAAGCCGCATCCGGATCTAGCTGATTTTTTGAAAGTTGTCCATTTCCGGCAATGCCGATGAAACAGGCAGTTATCAATAAAAGAAAATAAATGAACTTCTTCATACAGTATGCATCTGTTTTAAGAATGTATATTAAAAAACCATCTTTGATTGGTTAGGCGACCAACCAAGGCTACCCCATCTTTATATTCAATTATGCCAATGATGGTCGCCTGACCAACATTACACTTCAGCAAAGATTTCAATTTCTTTCTTAATGAAAAGCGAAAACATGCTTCTTAAAGGTAGGATTAGCATTTTGTAAGGAATCACTTAACTAAGATTTGTGGAAAAACAGATATCACTCGTAAGTTTGTCAACAAATTGGAATAATTATGTATGAACACATGACCACTGTGCGGGTTAGATATGCAGAAACCGATCAAATGGATATCGTATACTATGGCAATTACGCCCAATACTTTGAAGTGGGGCGTGCTGAGTGTATTCGAGAACTTGGGTTTACTTATAAAAAAATGGAAGAAATGGGGGTAAGAATGCCGGTTGTGCAAATGGAAGCCAAATTTCTAAGACCCGCACATTATGATGATCTCATTACCATTAAGACTACCCTAAGACAATTGCCTTTGAAACACGAAATAGAATTTTATCACGAGGTATACAATGAAAGAAAAAAACTACTTACCACTGGTAAAGTAGTTTTATTCTTTATTGATATTAAAAACGGAAAATGGATAGGCATGCCGGAAGACCTAAAACAAACCTTGACTCCTTTTTTTGAAGATCATACCCTATGATGATCTGCTCTCCATTTTTCTACTGCTTTTTTAATATCGGTACTTGAAAGGTTTTCATTAACAACCCGAATGGTCAACCCGGGTAATTCATCATCTGCAGCAAAACGCAATGCGATAATCTGTCCCATTCTGATTCCGTTGGGAAAAGGTTTACCGGTTAAGATAAAATGTCGAAAGTTTTCTTCAGCCCTAATGGCCCTATCCTGCGCACGTAATGCAAATGATCGGGTATACCAAAATAACAGACATAAAATAAAAGCAATCAAACATATGAGAGAAGCTGAATACAGGTTTTCCTTTGCGGAGTTCCAAATGTTCACTATGGAACCAATGAATAAAGCTAAAATGGCAAAAAATGTGACTCCATGAAAACCGAGTACTAAACGGGAATGATTCTTAAATACTTGCTCTTTCATAAAACTTTTTATTTTGTCTAAAGTTATGGATTGTTTATGTAAGAATGATGATTGAATGACCGTTAGAAATTCTTTTAGCGGTTGAAATGATGGATATCATCAATTATAAAAACGAGTCTACTGTTTGATAGCATTATTTCAAGACATCTAAAACCCTAAACATCTTCTTCACTATCTCCCCTGCCGAACCATCATAATTATTAATAATGAAAGCAATGGTATATTCCGTTCCATCCTTAGAAGTATGATAACCTGCAAAACTTTTTGCCCCTCCAATTGTTCCGCTTTTTAATTTCATTTGATTAAATATTGGCAGTGCATCATAATAATTTTTGAACCAAGGCCTTTTTTTGGCATATTGCAACACTTTTACCAACGCATCTACGGTAACCCTGTTCTGAGGAGACAAACCGCTTCCATCAATTATCTGTAAAGATGCTTTCTCAATTCCATGTTCCATCCAGAATTTTTTGAGTACATCAATGCCATTATCTGTTGAGCCAAAGCCCGTTTTTTCAAAAGCAATCGTTTTCATAAATGCTTCACCATAAAGATTGATACTCTTCTTCAAAAACCAATAATTCAAACTATCCAAAGCAGGTGATTCATATTTTAGTATCTGAAAAAAAATTGAATTTTTTTTACCATCTGAAATAATACTGTCAGGCATCATGTTTTCAATAGAAAGTTTATCAGACAAAATCGAAAGTGTTTGTGAGGTAGGGTCCGGAAAAGAACCTGAAATGGTAAAGGCTTTTTCACCAACCGGAATCGTGCCACGAACAACCCCCTTTTTACCATTTGGTGGTAAATAGATATAAGCATTATCGCCAGACCCCTTTGCAGCAGCAGTTAATTGGCTTTCGATGTTAACTTGATAGGGTTTGGGCTTCATAGAAACAATAGTCACTTTACCTCCTATCGAATCATTGGAAGATAAAACTAGGTCATACTGGTTTTCATGCCAGTTTAGAGCAGATGCTCCGGCGCCATAATAATTACCGATATCATCCCATATCCAACCTCCGGGTATTATTTCATTTTCCCATCGATCAGTTACGCCTATTAAGGACCCAGTTATTTTATTAATGCCCTGCTGCTTGATTCCACAGATCCAATTATTTACTATATTTTCTTCTTTGGTTGATTCATATCGCCAACTACCCAAACTTGGGTCTCCGCTCCCCAATACATACAAATTACCCTGTAAGGTTCCATTGGCTATTTTTCCATCATATCCCAAAATGGTTGCAAAACGATAGCTGGGGCCTAATAGTTCTAATGCAGTAGCACTCGTAATTATTTTTTGACAACTGGCTGGTACTAAACCCATTTGAGCGTTTATTTCAACTATTTTTTCTCCCGTCTTACTGTTTACAATTGAAATTCCCAAAATACCATGCTTCATTTGATCATCAACTTGTAAATGACCTATCTCAGAAGCTAATCGCTTACGTAGATCTTGCCCAAAAAATAATTTTGAATAAACCAATAAACAAATAATACAACACACTGTTTTCATATATGAACTTTACCTTGCATTAAAATTAAGGGTAAGCTTACTATGGAAAAAGTTTTCGCATCAATCATAACCATTGGGGATGAATTATTGATAGGCCAGGTAATTGATACAAATAGTGCCTGGATAGCACAAGAACTCAATAAATTAGGTATTCAAGTTAAGCACCGTGTTGCTGTTGGTGATATTTGGGAAGACATTTGGCAGGCACTAGATGACGAGGCCAAAAGGGCTTCCATTGTTTTCATTACAGGAGGGCTAGGCCCCACTGCCGATGATATTACCAAACCCTTATTGTGCAAATATTTTGATGGAAAAATGATTGTTCATCAGCCCACTTTAGACCATGTGACAAACATTTTTGAGAATATTTTGAAACGGCCAATGATTGAGCGTAATGCAAAACAAGCCGAAGTACCGGATGTTTGTACTGTTTTGATAAATGAAAAGGGCACTGCACCCGGAATGTTATTTAATAAATCCGGGAAAATTTTCATTTCCTTACCCGGTGTACCCCATGAAATGAAATGGTTAATTACTCATCAAGTGATTCCATTAATTCCTACCCTTTTTGATACAGGGTTTATTGAACACAAGACTTTGTTAACAGCAGGTATTGGGGAATCTTTTCTAGCTGAGCTTATTAAAGACCTGGAAGAAGCCATTCCTAAGCATATAAAATTAGCCTATCTCCCAAATTATGGTATGGTGAGGCTCCGTCTTACCGGTTTCGGTTTTAACAAAGAAGTATTACAAAAGGAAATCAATTCTCAATTTCAATTACTGAAAGAAAAAGTATCCCAGTATTTAGTGATTGATGAAGATTTGCCAATGGAATTGGTGCTTGGTCGCCTATTAAAACAAAAGGGCAAAACCATGTCTACCGCAGAAAGTTGTACAGGTGGATATATTGCTCATTTAATGACAATACATCCCGGTTCTTCTGTCTATTTTACCGGTTCTGTTGTTAGCTATTCCAATGCCATTAAAGAAAGTATGTTAGGTGTGAGTGATGAAATATTACATACGGTAGGTGCAGTGAGCGAATCCACCGTTATACAAATGGCGAGTTCTGTATTAGCACTCATGAAAACCGATTATTCTATTGCAGTAAGCGGTATCATGGGTCCTGATGGAGCCACCCAAGAAAAGCCGGTAGGAATGGTCTGGATTGCGGTAGCTAGCAAGTCCAAAGTAGTGGCTAAACAATACAATTTTCGATTTGACAGGCGAAGAAACATAGAATTGACATCCACCAATGCACTAAACCTTTTACGTACCTTTATTATTGATAACGAATGAGCAGTATTCATTAAGTTACTTTACATTTGTTGATTAGTAAGCTGTTGTGTAAAGACAAAAGGATATTTCGTGAAAAAGTTGAACTGAACCAAATTGAACACAGCTTCACAATTTTGAACCAATGGGGGTAAAAATTATCCCAATTAAAAATAGCACGTTAGTATGGCAATTGCTGAATTGGTGATGCCCAAATTGGGCGAAAGTATTATGGAAGCCACCATTTTAAAATGGCATAAGCAAGTTGGCGATACTGTCCAACTTGATGAGACCGTCTTGGATATTGCCACCGATAAGGTTGATAGTGAAGTACCTTCTACCACAGCAGGTGTGATTTCTGAAATTCTGTTTAATGTAAATGATGTAGTTCCCATTGGCACTGTCATTGCTAGAATAAGTATAGAAGACCTAAGTAAAGGAAATTCAAATCCTATAATTGAGGGTACGATTGGTACAAAAGTAGCTGTTCCTATTGAACCCGGTTCTCCAATTATCGAATCTGAAAAAATTGCCGAATCTGTAATTTCCAACACCCCCAATGAACCAAACATTGTTGAAGTAGCACAGGCATACCATGCAGAAGAAGTACCCTTTGCACCACCAACTTCACCTGTCATTGAATTATTATCGAAACCCACGGTTAATAGATTTTATTCACCCCTGGTTTTAAATATTGCAAACAGTGAAGGTATTCCTTTGAGTGAATTAGAAAGAATTCCCGGAACCGGTAATGAGGGAAGGGTCTCAAAAAAAGATATTTTACAATATGTGGTTGATAAAAAAGCTGGTAACCAACCCGACAATATTCCTGAATCAGTAATTGAAAAGATCGCACCGGTTTCCAATTTCCCTACCAATGAGATTGAGACCAAGCCAACTTTGCAAAATCAACAAAGCAGCTTAGTTACGCCTACTTATTCTAAAAAATTGGCCGATCCTTCATTGGTTGTTTTAAGTGGAATAACTGAAATTTTAGAAATGGATAGGATGCGAAAACTGATTGCCAAACACATGGTAGCCAGTGTTCAAACGAGTCCGCATGTAACCAGTTTTGCAGAAGCGGATGTAACCAATATGGTTACTTGGCGTCAAAAAGTGAAAGAAGACTTCGAGAAGAGAGAAGGTACCAAGCTTACCTTTACCCCTATGTTCATTGAATGTTTGGTAAACGTGATGAAACGTTTCCCATTAATCAATTGTTCATTAGAGGGCGACAATATCATCATCAAAAAAGATCTCAACATTGGTATGGCAACTGCCCTCCCATCTGGAAACTTGATCGTTCCTGTTATCAAAGGTGCAGATCAATTAAATATTGTTGGTTTGAGTAAGGCCGTTAATAATATGGCAGATGCTGCTCGAAACAATAAATTAAAACCTGAGGATACACAAGGGGGAACTTTTACGCTCACGAATGTAGGAACATTTGGCAGTTTAATGGGAACGCCTATCATCAGTCAACCACAAGTAGCTATCATGGCTGTTGGTGCTATAAAAAAACGGGCTGTTGTTATTGAAACAAAGGAAGGTGACACAATTGGCATCAGACATATGATGTTCCTTTCATTAAGTTATGACCACCGAATTGTAGATGGTAGTATTGGTGCCGGATTTTTATCGGCCGTTGCCAAAGAGTTTGAAAGCTGGGATGTAAATAAACAATGGTTTCACTATCTCTGATTTTGATTGATTCGGATTCTCTAATATCTACGTGCACTGGTAGAACAATGCGAAAGTCATATTTTCATTAACCATCCCATTCTTGCGGATGGTTTTTTATGTTAGTTTTTCACATAGTGTTAGTAAACAAAATGATGATGGTTTGTATCTGTTAAGTAAATTCAGATAACCAAACAGATCGATATGAAAACCTTATCCCAAACATGGTTTGCTGACGGGTATATTGATTTTGAATTAAAGAAATATACTTTATTGGCTTATTTACAAGAAATTACTAAAAATTTTTCTGAAAAAAAGCTGTATCCCCCACTGGCAGACCTCATTTTTCATTACAACAACATTATTGCCTTTAAAGACAATAAAAGGTATTTACAAGAACAATTTCCCAAAAGATTAACCGGTATTCAAATAGAAAAATTACAGGTTTTATATGAGTCGTTGGTAGAGGATGATGAACTCATTAAAGAGCTGGAAGACATTATAAATTATGCATCCGCTATCATGAAGAAAACCATTACAGCCGGAAGTGAAATATATGAGTATGTAGAAAACAAAATTACAATTGAACCTGTTGGCATCATGCCAATCGACCACAATGAAGGATACTTTCTTTTATGTGAAGGAAATTGCAAAAACACCTGGGTTTATCAATACCGGCTGAGTATTTTTGAAAAACATGATGAAAAGTACAGAAGTATAAAAACAGAATTTATTGATGTGTGGCAACGAAATTTTGTCAATTCTTATCACAATATCAAAGCCCAACTTATCCGAAATCGTTCAGATTTTCCTAATCCGGCAGTATATGCAGTTGAAACGAATTTGAGTATTCCCATGGAGGAAACTTTGTTGCCAATTGCTAAAAGAAGTTTGGTGAGATTTATTACGGTGAATACGGCCTGAAAAGTCTGAAGTTAGGAGTCTGGAATTAAAAGATGTTTTAATAATTACTATAGACTTCTAACTCCAGACTCCTAACTATCTTTAAGTATTCTCTTTCTCCATCATCAAATAAGCCTTAATAAATCCATCCAATTCTCCATCCATTACGGGGCCTACATTGCCTACTTCGTAATCGGTTCTATGGTCTTTAATCATTTTGTACGGATGAAAAACATAACTACGGATTTGACTTCCCCACTCAATTTTCTTTTTATTGGCATTGGTTGCATTCAAAGCCTCTTGGCGCTTTTGTAACTCTTGTTCATACAAGCGACTCTTCAACATCTTCATGGCCAATTCTCGATTCTCTCCTTGTGTTCTTGCTTGCTGACATTCAACTATGAATCCACTGGGTATGTGTTTTAAGCGAACTGCCGTTTCAACTTTATTAACGTTTTGTCCGCCACTACCTCCACTTCTATAAAAAGCCCATTCCAAATCAGCCGGGTTTACATTAATCTCAATACTATCATCGATTAATGGATATACATGAACGGAAGCAAATGAAGTATGTCGTCGGGCATTGCTATCAAAAGGAGAAATACGAACTAGGCGATGAACGCCACTCTCGGCTTTTAAAAACCCATAAGCAAAGTCTCCATCAAATTGTAGTGTGGCACTTTTAATTCCTGCCCCATCACCTTCCTGATAATCAATATCGGTTACTTTCCATCCTTGTTTATCGCCATACATTTTATACATACGCAATAGCATTTCCGCCCAGTCTTGGCTTTCAGTACCACCTGCCCCTGAATTAATCTGCAACATAGCAGGCAATTCATCTTCCGGTCTATTTAAGGTACTTTTGAATTCTGCATCCTCAATCTGCTGAATAGCTGTTTGGTAAGCGAGTTTTACTTCTTCTTCCGTTTCATCACCCGATTTCCAGAAATCAAATAGTACAGCAAAATCTTCAACAGCCGTTTCCAACTGTGTATACAATTTTAGCCAGTATTCGTTTACTTTAATTTCCTTCATAATAGCCGTGGCTCGGGAATTATCATCCCAAAAACCAGGCGAAAGAGAGAGTTGGCGGTCTGTATCTACTTTATATGTTCGGTTCTCAACGTCAAAGAAACCTCCTCAGGACAACCACACGGTCCCTCATAATCTTAATTTGCTCTTGTGTCATAGATGCAAATGTAATAGAAATGGTTTGTAGTTTGTGGTTTGTAGTTTATTGTTGATCTTATCATTTTAACCACAGACTACAAACCTCAAACCACAAACAAAAAAAAACTACAAACCTCATAAGCCGGATTCTGTTTCTAAACTATCATTTATCTAGCCTCGTCATTACTGACAAGATCTTGCTGCCTACCCTGGATCCTCCCCGCCAATGGCGAGATTGGGCGAGCAGCCCTCAAACGATCCTATACATGGCATTACAGCACCCAAGGTTTACCCGTAATGTATATTACTAAACATTACTGTGAGCTTTTACCTCACATTTTCACCTTTTCAACCGATTTTCATCGGTAGTAGTTATTTTCTGTGGCACTATCTCTCTCCCAACTTTCACCGGGAGGCCGGCTCTTAACCGGTGGGTTGCTCTGTGCTGTCCGGACTTTCCTTCCCGCCATTGGCGAGACGATAGCTCGAGTTTGTAGCACAACAAAGATATAATGATGAGATGATTTATTTTTAATGAAATTGTTCATTGATGACAACTTTGGATAAAAAAAGTAGAATTCTAAGGTTTTGAAAATCTGAAAAATCGCGAGTTATATTTGCAAAGGAATTATAGCATGAACAATTATCAGAAAAAAGTAGTACATGAATTGCGAGGATGGCAAAATGCCATGATGAAAAAACCTTCTGTTTGGGGAAAGCTTTCGAAAAGGTTACAAATTAAATTAAACAGCTATATCCCCGAAAAAGTTCATAAAGCTATTACAGTAACCCTAAAGCAAATGATTCGTGGCGTATTGTTTGGCGCCGGTATCACAACATCCTTACCCCCAGAAGAAAGGTCACTAGAAGTAAAAGAAGCCATCATACAGGAGCGAATTGTTTATTACCAAAAAACGGCAGCATTAGAAGGAGGCATTACCGGAGCTGGTGGTATTCTACTTGGACTAGCCGATTTCCCACTTCTGATTGGTATTAAACTGAAATTGCTTTTTGATATCGCGGCCTTGTATGGGTTTAATGTCAAGGATTATAGAGAAAGGTTGTTTATACTTCATATTTTTCAATTGGCCTTTTCTAGTCAGGAACAAAGAAGAAGTGTGTATATGAAAATGGAAGAATGGGATAAAAATGTGCATCAATTACCTGAAGATATCAATGCCTTTGACTGGCGAACATTTCAGCAGGAATATCGGGATTATATTGACTTGGCAAAGATGGTCCAACTAGTGCCAGTTATTGGGGCACCTGTAGGCGCCATTGTTAATTACCGTTTATTAAAAAAACTGGGATTTACTGCTATGAATGCATATAGAATGCGTTTAACAAAAGCGTTTACTTGATTTTAAAACTTTCACTACTGAAAAAATATTTCAGTAGCCCCATATCCAAATCTGGGATCATATTGATTGACAAATGTTTTCACTTCACGTTTCGTTTTGAGGATATCATGAATTTCATCCCTAAGCTTTCCGGTTCCAACTCCATGTATCACTACTAAATTGGGTTGTTTATGCGCCACTGCCAACTCATACCATTTTTGAAATTCATGTATTTGAATTGTGAGTATTTCAAAATTGCTCATGTGCTGAAAATTGTCGGATAGCTTTTCCATGTGTAAATCCACAATAGACCTAGCAGGTTCTAAATGTTGCCTGCTTTTAGAAGCATCATACACTTTATAACCTTTTGCTGTAAGTGCATTTAGTGCAAAGTGTGGCTCTTCTGTTCTTATTGGATAGACTGTAAATAATTGATAGGTAAGTGTTGGGGTATTATTTTCTTTCATCTCTTCAATTTTTTGAAAAACCTGTTTTGGTTTTAATTTTAGAGATGATTCAAAATGAGGCGCTTTCTTTTTATCCGGTATACTTAATGAAAAATCGAAAGAAAAAGTTGGGCTATCATTCACAGTTTCAAAAGGAATATCATGTAAATAAAAATCATGAAAAGCGGCAATTTCGCTTATTAGTTCAAAATTGGTTTCACCTAGAAACTGTTGGGTGTAGATAAATTGATAGGCTGTATCCGTTCTATTCACCAAGTGTATCTTTAACAAATCCACTACTTCATCATTGAAATCATCTAAGGAAAACTTAGGTACAAATGAAAGCCAAACGCCATCTGACACCTTTATTTGATTGGGCTGTGGCTTCTCCTTGGGGAGTTGATCAATATAGATTTTGGGAGGCGGCTTTTTTTCTGCTAACAGTTTTTTTTCTGTGAATCTTTTGAAATAAGGAAAATCAATTTGGTCCATATATGCAGGAAACTTTACGCCCCTTACTTCTATCATGACCATTTCATCTGAAATAATTTCAACAACCCTACCCTCTTCGTTACTAAGCAAGACAAGTATTTCATCTCCAATCTGGTACTTCATTTTGTAAAATTACAGAGAAGCACTCAATTCTGAATTATTCCTTACTCAGTTTGCTTCTTTTTCTTCCATACAAGAAGTAAATAATAAGCCCAAGACCCATCCATGCAAAAAACCATAGCCAACTAATGGCGGGTATTTCAATCATCAGATACAAACAACTCAATGCCCCAATAACAGGTATCACAGAGTAGCTGCCTATAAAACTTTTTATTGCGGTTATAATGGCAATTATCATAAATACAAGGAATAAAATTTCCTGGTATCCTTCAGTAGCAAAATTAGTAAACACTTCAACAATTCGGTTACGAAATAAAAAAGTTACCATACCAACAATCAATGGCAACAAATATTTTCCATTAATATAAGGCAGTTGAAAAGCACTGTTCCCTTTTGCTTTTGCAATTTTTGGCAAAACCAATACACCAAAACAAACCAGCACAAATGCAAATAAAGTTCCAATGCTTGTCAAGTCCGTAACAGTACTGCTCGAAACAAATAAAGCAGGAATTCCTACCATAAAACCAGTAACAATGGTTGCAAAAGAAGGCGTGTGAAATCTAGGATGCACTTTCGAAAATCGTTTGGGTAATAAACCATCCCTACTCATACTCATCCAAATTCTGGGCTGACCTAATTGAAATACCAATAAAACACTGGTGGTAGCTACAACAGCACTAATGGAAATAAGATACCCGATTTTATTTAAGTGTAACTTTTCAAAAACATAAGCCAATGGATCATTTACTTTCAATTCACTATAACTGACCATCCCTGTTAAAACAAGGGCAATTAATATATACAAGACAGTACAAATCAATAAAGAATAGATCATTCCCCTGGGCAAATCACGCTGAGGATTTTTACATTCTTCTGCAGTAGTTGAGATTGCGTCAAACCCAATATAGGCATAGAATACAGCCGATACCCCGGCTAAAACCCCACCAAATCCATTGGGCAAAAAAGGATCCCAATTTTTTGTATCCACGTAGAAAAACCCAACTACGATAACAAAAATGATGACGATCACTTTAAAGATGACCATAAAGTTGGTACTCTTTTTGCTTTCTTTTATCCCAACATATGCCAACATGGTGATAAGAATTACAATGATAAGAGCGGGTAAATTGATGATAAATTTCCAGCCTGCTATGATCGGAGCATGCATAATCGCATCATATCCCATTTTGGCATTCTTACTCATTGACTCCAGTGCCTGACCTGTCGCCAATCCTTTGGTGGCTTCTTCATATCCAACTTGTGCATTACCTGCATTTGTTGCCAACCAACCGGGTAATCCTATATGAAACCCTTCTAATAAATTATTGAAATATCCACTCCAGCTAATCGCAACAACAATATTTCCAATCGCATATTCTAAAATCAGTGCCCAACCAATAATCCAGGCAACGATCTCACCAAAAGAAACATAAGCGTATGTATAAGCACTTCCTGCAATGGGTACCCTACTTGCAAATTCAGCATAACACAAAGCACTAAACCCACACGTGACTGCCGTAATCAAAAATAAATAGACAATTCCCGGACCACCATTGAATGCTGCTGTACCTATGGTAGAAAAAATTCCTGCTCCAATGACAGCTGCGATGCCCATAAAAGTTAGATCTCGAACACCCAATACTTTTCTTAGTCCTCCAGTACTATGGCCATCACTAACTCCTGAAGCAGCATCTGCAACTATTTTATCAATTGATTTTTTTCTAAAAAGAGAATCGGCCATGATGGGTTTGTTTTGTTTTCAATGTATGGGTTAAAACTAAGGGTTAAATGAGTTAAAGTAGTTAAAAGGGGTTAAATGAGTTAAAGTGGTTAAAAGGGGTTAAAAAGAATTAAAAGGGGTTAAAAGAAGTTAAATAGTTAAATCATTTTTTAAACCCTTTTAACTCACTTAACCCTTTTTAACATCTCACAAGCAACACCCTAATAATCACGCTGAATTAAGAATGCAGCCAATTCTTCCAAAGGTTTTTTCCTGGATGAAACAACTGCTATATCATCTAAATGTTTTAATGCAGTTTGAAGGTATTTTTCCTTTTGCTGGTTCGCCCAATGGTCTACTTCACAGTCTTTGAATATAGACAACACTTTCTGAACTTTATCTTCGGGGTTACTTAATTGTAATTGATGAAGTACCAGTTTTTGTTCGGAGTTAGCTACTTCCAAAGCATGTAACCATAAAAATGTTTTTTTATTTTGTTTGATATCGCCACCTACTTCTTTACCAAACTTAACAGGATCGCCAAATGCATCCAAATAATCATCTTGAATTTGGAATGCAATTCCCAAGTTTTTTCCAAATTCATATAAATGACGACAATTTCCCTCACTAGCCCCCCCCAATATAGCACCCATTTCTAAACTGGCGGCTAGTAATACTGAAGTTTTTAGACTAATCATTTCCAAATAAGCATCCAATGAAATTTCAGATAATTTTTCAAAATCAATATCCAATTGTTGCCCCTCACACACTTCTTTGGCAGTTTTATTAAATAGCTGAAGAATGCGATGTAAATGTTGGCTTTTTATTTTATTGAGGTATTCATATGATTGAATCATCATAACATCCCCAGCCAATAAGGCGGTATTAGAGCCATATTTCATGTGTACAGTTTCCATCCCCCTTCTTAGTGGGGCTTCATCCATAATATCGTCGTGTATTAAAGTAAAATTATGAAAGAGTTCAATGGCGGTAGCAACTTGATATGCATCGGGATGAATAATATCAAATAATTCATTTCCCATTAAACACATTACCGGCCGTATTCGCTTGCCACCCCAAGATAAAAAGTATTCGCCCGGCTCATAAAGACTCGCGGGAGAATGGGGGAAATGTCTTACGGCAAACTTTTCCGCAAAATCTGTTACCAATTCTTTAAATGTATGCATAGTACAAACCTAAATATAAAACCAAAGCCGCCACAAGTAAATCTTAACTATTCTTTGCATTAGAATGATTTTATTTTGCATCGAATTAGCTTTTTTATTAGGAAACAATCATATGAAACCATTTTTTGCGATACTTGGGTTGATGATACTCTTGAATGCTTATTCATTTGCACAACAAAATAAGGGTACCGATTATAAAACCTCACTGGGTTTAAAATATTATCCCGGTTCCATGAGTTTTAAGCATTTCATTAAAAAGAATACTGCCATTGAAGCTCTTTGGCGTATTTCGGCTGATGGAGTTCGGTTTACCGGTTTATATGAATTACACAAAAAAATGGAAGTGGTTGAAGGAGTTAAGTGGTACATGGGTGGTGGTGGCCATTTTGGGATATGGAGTGATTCCTGGAAATCGAAATATCCTGCAAGCGAAGGTGGGTTTGCTTTTGGAATTGATGGCGTAATAGGGCTTGATTATAAAATAGAGGGGGTACCCGTAAATCTTAGTTTAGACTGGCAGCCATCTATTAACTTAATTGGCTATACCTATTTTGAAGGTGATTTGGTTGGTTTGGCTATTCGATATACTTTTTAGTATATTTCACAGCAATTCACTAATAGAAATCAGAAAAAAGCTATTTAAAAAGACTGTCTACAAACTCGTGCTTATCAAATATGATAAGGTCATCCATTTTTTCTCCAACCCCAATGTATTTTACAGGGATCTTACATTGGTCTGCAATTGCCAAAACAACCCCACCTTTTGCAGTACCATCAAGTTTCGTGATAGATATCGCAGTCACTTCTGTTGTGGCCATAAATTGTTTGGCTTGTTCAAGTGCATTTTGACCGGTTGAACCGTCCAATACCAACATTACTTCATTAGGTGCTTTTGGAATCACTTTTTGAATAGCTCTTTTTATTTTGCTTAACTCATCCATCAGGTGTGCTTTGTTATGTAACCGACCAGCTGTATCAATGATGACCACATCGGCCTGTTTGGCAACCGCACTGGCAACTGTATCATAAGCAACCGCACTTGGATCGGATCCCATGGCTTGCTTAACAATAGGTACGCCCACTCTTTCACTCCAAATAGTAAGTTGATCAACAGCCGCGGCCCTAAAAGTATCTGCAGCTCCTAATATTACTTGATTCCCCGCTTTTTTATAATTATGCGCAAGTTTACCGATGGTAGTGGTTTTACCAACCCCATTAACCCCCACAACTAGAATGACATAGGGTTTTTCACCTGTAGGAATGGTAAAATCTTTATAAGATTGTTCAGCGGCATCTACTAAAATGGCTTCGATTTCTTCTTGTAATAGCTTATTCAACGCATCAGTACCCACATACTTTTCTTGCTTAACTCTTTTTTCTATTCGATTGATAATTTTAAGGGTAGTTTCAATGCCAACATCAGCACCAACAAGCGCTTCTTCCAAATTGTCTAACACATCTTCGTCCACAGAACTCTTTCCGGCAATGGCCTTGGTAATGCTTGCAAAAAAGCCCTCTTTGGTTTTCTGCAATCCTTGGTCTAAGCTTTCTTTTTCTTTCTTCCCAAATAATTTTCCTAAAAAACCCATTTTTTCAATTTGAAAATTTGAAAATATGCAAATTTGAAAATGGGTTCATCCGGCTGAAAATCAGAAAAAACATTTTCAAATTTTCAAATTTACACATTTTCAAATCCCTTATCTTTCTAAATACAAAAAGCCTTCCATACAAATAGGAAAGCTTTTTGAATATAGGATACAATCACCAATTATTTCTCGGATAAGAAATCTTTGATTTTGTCTTTGTGCACGATTGCCTCTTTAAAAGTGTAGGCACCCGATTTAGGGCTGCGTACCGCTTTTATCACTTTTGTCCAGTTCTTAGCTTCTGCCGCTGCTTTCTGGTCTTTTGTTTTGATCGCCGTTTTAGCTGCTTTTGCCATGATTATTTGATTTCTTTATGAACAGTTACTTTTTTAAGAATTGCATTAAATTTCTTTAACTCCACACGCTCAGGTGTGTTTTTTTTGTTTTTGGTAGTGATATAACGGCTTGTACCGGGCTGACCACTGGTCTTATGCTCTGTACACTCCAAAATCACCTGAACCCTGTTGCCTTTCCTTGCCATTGTATTAAGTGTATTAAGTAGTTTCTTTTAATTGTTAGATTTTTGAACCTTCTGCTCTCATTCCTTTGATAACAGAAGCCAAGCCATTCTTATTGATGGTTCTTAGTGCTTCGGTTGATAACTTCATTGTTACCCAACGATCTTCTTCCGCAAAAAAGAAACGCTTTTTTTGCAAATTTGGTAAGAAACGACGTTTCGTCTTAATGTTTGAGTGAGAAACACTGTTTCCTACAATGGGCTTTTTTCCTGTAACCTGACATACTCTTGCCATGACGCTTAATTTTTCTTCCCGATTTTTCGGGATGCAAAGGTAGGGAAATTCAATAAAATACCAAGTCTAAATCACCTTTTTTTAAATAATTTCTTAACATTCCGGTAGAAATAAGGGCTTGCAATTGTAAAAATAGGTAATTATCCACATTTTTAGGGGGATGCGGGATGCTAAATACTAGATGCTGGATACTAGATGTTTGATACCGGGTAGCGGCTAATTGCTACCGGATATTGGATGCTGTTACCGGATATTGGATGCTTGATAGTGGATGTAAGAAATGTGACGAAAGACATTTGGAATCAAGTTTCAGACAAAAGAAACCAAACATTTCTAATAAAAATATTCCTAGCACTTTTGGGGTTTCCTTATTTTTTAATGTCAAAAATGTTGGAAAAGTATGAAAACATAAATCTGTTTGAAAAAAGGGTTGTATTAAAAAGAATAAGAATAAGTATCTTCCTTTTTCCAAAAAACCGCACAATGATAAAAAAACTACTTTTTGTACTTTATTGTATTTTTTCATTCTCAATAATCACTTTTTCCCAGGGAGGGTATTTTTATCCGGATGTTACCGGTAACATGAATCCCAAAATCCCTACACCCGAAAAATTCTTAGGCTATTCTATCGGATCACAACATACTAGACACGATAAAATTGTGGAATACATAAAAGAATTGAGTAAATTTTCAAATCGCATAAGCTACCAAATTATAGGAGAAACCTATGAACATCGCCAACAGGTGGTCGCCATATTCACTTCTGCCAATAACCATGGGCGTTTAGAGGAAATCAGAAAAGCCCATTTAGCCGGCCAGTTAACCGGCAATACCGCTTCCGTTCCCTTAGTCATACATCTTGGTTATAATGTGCATGGAAATGAGCCATCAAGTAGTGAGGCAGCATTGTTAACTGCTTACTATTTAACAGCGAATGAAAATGAGGAAACCAACAAATGGTTGAATGAGATGGTGATTCTAATGGACCCAAATATTAATCCGGACGGTCGCGACAGGCATAGCAATTGGGCCAATATGCACAAAGGAGAACCACCGGTGGCTGATCCCGCAGACAGAGAACACAATGAAATATGGCCCGGTGGCCGATTTAATCATTATTGGTTTGATTTAAATCGTGATTGGTTTTTAGGCACTTTCCCGGAAACAAGAAATCGAATTAAATTTTTTCATGAATGGCGCCCTTACGTTCAAACAGATCATCATGAACAAGGCACCAATGCCACACATTATTTTGATCCGGGAAAATATAGTAGTAATAATCCCGTCGTACCCGATTATCTGTACAACAAGCTTTATCCAAAATTTGCCGAATATTTTGCTGCAGGGATGAACAAAATTGGTTCTATGTATTTTACCAAAGAGGCATTTGACAAATTATATCCGGGATATGGAAGCAGTTATATTAACTTTTATGGTGGCGCCGGTTTTTTGTTTGAACAAGCGAGTAGTCGCGGACATATTCAGGAAACCACTACCATCCCATTAACGTTTGCATTTACAATTCGGAATCATTTTACTATGTCAATGGCATTAATTAGGGCATCATTGGCAGAAAAGAAATTGCTGTTAACGATGAGAAGCGAGTTTTACAAAGCTGCCGCCGATCAAGCTAAAAAAAGTGTAATCAAAGCCTATTTATTCGGCGATTCGAAAGATGAAACCAGAACCCGGGCCTTTGTAAATATGCTTTTAATGCATGAAATTGAAGTATATGAAAGCGATCAAGCAACAACGGCTGATGGAAAAAAATTTGAAAGCAGTAAATCATATGTGGTTCCAGTAGAACAATCTAATTATATCATGGTTAAATCAGTTTTCGAAAAAGCCATCCCTTATACTGATAGTACATTCTATGATGCCTCTACTTGGAGTTTAATTCATTCGTATGGTTTGCCTTATGCAGAAGGAAAAGGTACTTTCTCAAAAGGAAATAGAATCAATCAATTACCCGAAAGAAAAGTACCGGCAGTTCAGAAAAGCAATTATGCCTATGTTTTTGAATTAACAGATTATAATGCACACAAAGCATTGTATGCATTACAGCAAGGAGGCGCATTTGTGCAAACTGCCTTTAAGCCCTTTTCGATTGATGTAAACGGGAAACCCAAAGTTTTTGGCTATGGCAGTATCTCTATTCCGGTTAATAGCCAATATATTTCGTCCGACTCATTATTTCAGCTGGTATCGAAAGTAAGTTTGCTTTCCTCTGTTACCATACATTCCTTATTTACCGGATATAGTTCCGATGGGATTGATTTGGGTAGTAGCTTATTGAAAACAGTATCCAATGTAAAAGCAGCCATGTTAATTGGAACAGGTGTGGCAGCTTCAGAAGCCGGAGAAATTTGGCATTTACTTGACGAAAGAATTCAAATGCCCATTACGAAAATTGATGTGCTCACGCTAAACCGGGCAAAACTAGAAAGATACAATACCTTAATTATGGTTTCAGGCATCTATTCTCAAATTGATAAAAACACAAGTGATAGAATAAAAACATGGGTACAAAATGGTGGCACTTTAATAACCCTAAAATCAGGAACTGAATGGGCTATTAAACAAGGAATGACAAAAGAGAAGCTGATTCCCGCAAGCGACACAGTGAAAGCTTTGAACATCCCAAGATTGAATTTTGATATTGCAGCTGATAATGAAGGATCAAAAAGCTTGGGAGGTTCTATATTTTCAGTAGATCTAGATACTACGCATCCAATTGGCTTTGGCTTTACCAACCGAAAAATTTCAGTCTATAGAAATGCACAAACCTACCTTGCTCCCAGTGTAAATCCGTATAGTACGATAGCTCAATATACAGATAACCCATTGATTGGCGGATACTTACACCCACTATCTGCTAAAAAAGTTAAGAACACAGCAGCTATTCTGGTAGCACAAGAAGGAGAAGGAAGAGTTATCATGTTTGCTGATAACCCAAATTTCAGAGGTGCTTGGTATGGTACTAATAAGCTATTTCTAAATGCATTGTTCTTTGGAAGCTTAACGAATGTACCGAGGATGAATTGAGGAGAGAAAAGTAAAAAGTGAAAAGTGAAGAAAAAAGGGTCAGGATGATGCGAAATATAAACATTGTCTTACTTTTTGACTTTTGACTTTTGACTTTTCACTTTTTAATTCCCTATATCAATTGCATTTTTGCAACTTTTGGATCTACATGCACTGTATCATGTTCAAAATCAAGTTTAATTCTCCATTTCTGCATAGTGGCTGCTCCAATGATGACTTCTTCGCTTAGGCCCGGAACCACCAAAAATTCATCACTTAATAAAACATCTTCTATATAAAAATCAAGTAAAATCCGCTCTTTAATTATTATAAAGTGATCTGCACTTGCAGTGGCAATTCGCCGCTCTCTTCCAATACCTGATGGAATTCCTAGTTCATCTAATAGATTAGGGTGAATGCAGGATAAATTAGCCCCACTATCAAATAACGTATATAATCGTTTTTCACCTTTAGAGCCCACATACAAAAGCGGAAGTTTAATAACAGACATACACTTGATTTTCCACAATTTACAAAACAAAAGCCGGCTTTTGGCCGGCTTGCGTTAAATACCTGTGGCATCTACTTTAGCTATATAATTCCTCTCTTAATTCCTTCACCCTGCTGTCTTCCATGTATTCATCAAAAGTCATTAAACGATCGATAATGCCTTTTGGCGTTAATTCAATAATTCGGTTGGCAACGGTTTGCATAAACGTATGGTCATGCGAGGTAATTAATACTACCCCGGGAAATGTCTGACAACCTTCATTAAAGCTCTGAATACTTTCCAAATCCAGGTGATTGGTTGGTTGATCCAACATAATCAAATTAGGGTTTTGTAACATCATCCTACTAACCATACAACGTACTTTTTCGCCCCCACTTAACACATTTGTTTTCTTTTGAATATCATCCCCACTGAAAAGCATCTTACCAAGGAAACCACGTATAAAAGGTTCATCTGCATCGGTAACATGTGGTGGCACATATTGGCGTAACCAATCCATCAGCGTTAACCCTTCTGTAAAAAATTCTTCATTTTCTTGCGGCAGATAGGCTTTGGTAATGGTAGTACCCCATTCAAATTTGCCTGTATCCGCTTTCAATTTATCTGTAATGATTTCAAAGAAATAAGTGATGGCCAATGGATCGCGGCTTAATAAAGCTATCTTCTCTCCTTTATTGATACTAAAATTTACTTTGTCGAATAACTTACGGCCATTTACACTTTTGCTAAGGTGTTCTACATTCAATATCTGGTTACCCACTTCTCTTTGTGGCTGGAAAATGATGCCGGGGTATTTTCTGTTGGAGGGCTCAATTTCTTCAATGGTAAGCTTTTCAAGTGCTTTCTTTCTAGAAGTCGCCTGTTTACTTTTGGATGCATTGGCCGAGAATCGGGCAATAAAATCCAATAAATCTTTACGTTTCTCCTCATTCTTCTTATTCTTATCATTAATCTGGCGACTAATTAACTGAGAAGATTCGTACCAGAATGTATAATTACCGGTAAAAGTCTTGATTTTGGATCTATCCACATCAGCCACATGGGTACAAATCGTATCTAAAAAGTGTCGATCGTGGCTCACCACCAGTACAATATTCTCATAATCGGCTAGAAAATTCTCTAACCAGCCAATCGTCTCAATATCTAAACCATTGGTAGGCTCATCTAATAACAGAATATCAGGGTTCCCAAACAATGCTTGTGCTAATAATACCCTTACTTTAAATGTGCTGGGAATATCCTTCATCAAACTTTGGTGCATTTCTTCCTTCACACCCAAACTACTTAATAAGCTTCCTGCGTTACTTTCCGCCTCATATCCCCCCATTTCACCAAATTCTCCTTCCAGTTCACCGGCTTTCATACCGTCTGCTTCTGTAAAATCTTCTTTTGCGTAAATGGCATCCCGCTCATGCATTACATCCCATAACCGCTTATGGCCCATTAATACCGTATTCAATACGGTACAATCATCAAAATCGAATTGATTTTGTTTCAGAACGGCCATTCGCTCACCCGGCGTAATTTCAACATTCCCTTTATTGGGTTCAATTTCACCACTTAAAATTTTTAAAAAAGTTGATTTACCGGCACCATTGGCACCAATCACTCCATAACAATTGCCTTTGATGAAATTGATATTCACTTCATCAAACAATACCCTTTTGCCATATGCCAGGGTGATATTTCTTGCACTAATCATTTTGATTGCTCTGTTTTTCGGCGGCAAAAGTAAGGTTTAGTACCGGATTTTATCGTAGCAATTTCATTATATCGTTTATATTTTAATGATGTTTGCCTCATTTCTATATCCATTATTTTTGGTATTAACTTCGAATATTTAATACCTTGTAACATCCTCATCCAAATTTGAAAACTTGTAAAATGAATAAACTCCTATTTACAATTCTATTCTCATTGTCTATCAGCCTATTATTGAGTCAATCAAGGGATTCGGCGCAAGCAGCAAGAAGGGATAGTTTAATCAGGTCAAAAATGGGAAATGCGGTATACCCATTGATAAAAGAAGCAAAAATGGGAGGCGTGATCACTATTCTGAATCCTGAAGAAATGCCGGATCCGAAAATGAAATTTAAAATCCTTTTCAATTTTACCCAAGGGGCTACTTCTTCATCAAAATCAAAAGAACTCAATGGTGCTTTAGCTGAAGTTGCCAGGGTTATTAATCTGCACATAGCAGCCGGCGTTCCCAAGAAGAACCTGGACTTTGTTCTAGTGGGACATGCTTCAGCTTTATTTTCATTATTAGACGATGAACATTACCGTAAGAAATTTAAAATAGATAACCCAAATGTTAAATTGATTAAGGAATTACAAGAGGCCGGTGTAATGTTTACTGTATGTGGCCAAGCTATGAATTTTCTGGATATTGAAAGAGAATCCCTTTTACCGGGTATTAAGCTAGCATACTCTGCAAAAACAGTGATAACAAATTATGGTTTGAAAGGATATGTTTTAACTGATATAAACGAATAAACTTTATTAAATAAACCACAATATGGGTGACACATTGGTTCAAATACAATCACGTAGGAAATTTATCCGAAATATTTCTGTTGCTTCATTGTTAGCAGTCGGGGGTAAATTGACAAACTTAACTGCCGCTGAAGTATTTCAGTTTCGTAACAAAGTTGTGCTTCGTTTTGTGGTAGCTTCTGATATTCATTATGGTCAGCCCAAAACCCTGTATGATGAAATGATATTACAAATGACCAATCAGGTTAATGCATTTCATCACTCAACCCCCTTGGATTTTTGTGTAATCAATGGCGATATCATACACAATGAAAAACCATTTTTGGCTTTGGCAAAACAAAAAATAAGTAGCCTTAATATGCCCTGGTACGTTACTCGAGGAAATCACGATATGGTAAGTGAAGACTACTGGAAAGAAGTTTGGAATACCCCGGTAAATCATGATATTGTCATTAAAAAGCAAGTCATTATTTTGGGGGATACTTCTAATGAAAAAGGGACTTATCTTTCTCCCGATTTGAAATGGCTTGAACAAAAATTTGAAGAACACAAAACCCGCAAACACATCTTCCTATTTATTCACATTCCACAAGCCAAATGGACGGCAAATGGGATTGATACCCCGGCTTTTTTTGAATTGGTCAATAAATATCCAAATATCAAAGCCGTGTTTCATGGTCATGAACATGACCAAGATGGTGTAAAAATGAATGGTAAAATACCCTACTTTTTTGATTCACATATTGGCGGAAATTGGGGCACTTCTTATAAGGGATATAGAGTAGTAGAATTAATGGATGACGATTCATTAATCACTTATATGATGAACCCAATTGAGAAAATGGAGGAGATTAGGATGTAATTGGTTAAATAGAGTTAAATAGAGTTAAATAGGTTAAAGGGGGTAAAGAGGTTAAATAGAGTTAAAGGAGTTATAAAATAATCTATCGCTTCAAGCAAAAAATCCATTATTAATTACTAATTAATTACCCCCTACCACCCTGCCCTGGCACTAGGCCCCACTTCTAAAGTGCAAAAATCACCGGCTAGGTATTTATAATACGCTGTAATGGCAATCATGGCGGCATTGTCTGTACAATATTCAAATTTGGGGATATATGTTTTCCATTTGTGCTTCTCTCCCATTTCTTTTAACCCTTTTCGTAAACCACTATTGGCACTTACACCTCCTGCGATACACACACTTTTTACACCGGTTTGTTGAACGGCTTTCGTCAATTTTTTGAGTAATATATTGATGATAGTATATTGGATTGAAGCGCAAAGATCATTTAGATTATTTTCAATAAAACCGGGTTCCTGTTTTTGCAAAAAATATAGAACTGAAGTTTTTAACCCACTAAAAGAAAAGTTTAATTCCGGTATTTGGGGTTCGGCAAATTTGAATTGTAATGGGTTTCCTTCTTTGGCATATTTATCAATTAAAGGACCTCCGGGATAGGGCAGCCCTAATAATTTCGCAGTTTTATCAAAAGCCTCTCCGGCTGCATCATCTATACTCTCACCAATTACCGTAAGTTCAAGGGGGGAATTTGCCAAAACAATTCGTGTATGTCCGCCACTCACAGTTAAGCACAAAAAAGGGAAATCTGGTTTATCTTCCGCAATCAGATTCGCTAATACATGCGCTTGCATATGATGAACAGCGATTAAAGGTTTATCTAAGGAAAGTGCCAATGATTTGGCAAATTGAGTCCCTACCAATAAACTTCCAATTAAGCCGGGAGCTTGGGTGAACGCAATTGCATCAATTGTTGTTATATCACAGTTGGCAGAAGATAGGGCTGCATCAACCACCGGAACAATGTTTTGCATATGGGCTCTACTGGCCAGCTCGGGTACAACCCCACCATATTTTTCGTGAACGGTTTGATTGGCTATATAATTCGATAATATTTTGCCGTCCACACATACAGATGCCGAAGTTTCATCACAAGAAGATTCTATGGCTAAAATGGTAGGCAGAGGGGTGTTGGTTTATTGGTTTATTTGTATGATTGGCTTTGAGACCCTACAAGTTTGGAGAATCTAGTATCATTCGGTGCGCAGAATAAAACTAATAAACCAATAAACTACTTTGTCCTAATCGCCACCACCGGATCCATTTTTGCGGCAATAGAAGCCGGAATAATTCCCGAAACAATTCCTAAGACGATGCAGATACTTAAAGCTAGAAAAACAATATTTGGCGCAATAAATATAGGGAAAGGAAGAACTGCCGTTAATACAAGAGATAGCAACCAAACCATTCCTAGCCCTACCAAACCACCAATTATGCATAAAAATGCACTTTCTATTAAAAACTCAGTAAGAATCGTCCTTTTTTTGGCACCCAACGCTTTTTTGAGACCAATCTGACTCGTTCTTTCTCTTACGGTAACAAACATGATATTGGCTACGCCAAAAGCCCCCACTATTAGGCTCAATCCTGCAATAGCCCAACCTCCGGCACTTACCTGACCAAAGAAACCTTTCACTTGTTCACTAAACATGGCCACATCATTGCAAGAGAAATTGTCTTCATCGGTAGGACTCAATCTTCTAGATTGTCGCATAATACCGGTTAATTCATCTTGTAATGCTTTTGAGGCAATACTGGGTTTACCTTGAACCATGATAAAAGGATTGCTATTATCCGGATTATACACACCGGCAAAATAACGATAAGGTACCATCAATGATTGGTCATAATCAAATCCACCTACAAAACTTTGACCTTGTTTCTTGATAACGCCAATAACGATTACCCTTCTCCCATTATAAGTTACTTCTTTTCCTACAGCAATTTCAGGGTTGGTAAATAACTCTTCTGCTACTTTATAGCCAATCATCCCGGTTGTAGTACCTCTCAAAAATTCAGATTCGTTTATATAACGACCAAATTGAATGTCGATGGTTTGAATAGAATTGAACTCTTCTGTTACACCATACAAGTTTACGCCACTTAGCACATTGTCCTTATAATTAAGACTTACATTATTTTGAACAAGCATGGCGGTATTGGAAGCAAGTTGGCTTTTCGATTTAATAAACTTCATCTCATCATATCGGATGGGAGGCCTTTTCATGTATTTCCACCAAGGATAATCATTACCACCCCCATAATTCCATTTATCTACATAAATGGTATTGTTACCGAAAGATTTGATATCGTTCTGTACTTTCCTTTCCAAACTATCTACAGTTGCCAAAACACCAATGATGCAAAAAATACCGATAGTGATGCCGAATAGGGATAAAAAAGTACGCATTTTGTTTACCTTAAGCTCTTGAAGAGCCATTCGGAAACTATTCCATAATATGCTTAATAGCTTTAACATACATCAAATGTATGACAGTATTGGTTTTTGAAAAAGGAATTTATGTGAACGGCGGGTGGGTAATAGACAATGGTCCATAGTCCATGGTAGGATTATACAGTACAATTATTCTTTATTAAACATCCACTTTTTGCTTTTGAATATCGACCATAGACCATAGTCCATGGTATGATAATAAAGTACAATTAATCTTTATTAAAAATCCTTTTTTTGCTTTTGACTATGGACTATGGACTATGGACAATGGACTACAACCTCAAAACAAAAAAGATATTACGCGTGAACCTTTAGCATTCATTCTTGTATTACCTTTGCAAAGATTTTAAAACACAAACCTGTACTATGACCTGGAAGCAAGTATTTACTTCATCAATCGGCAAGAAACTGGTGATGGGTTTCACTGGTTTATTTCTTTCTCTTTTTTTAGTGGTACATGCAGGCCTTAATGCTTGTATTTGGGCAATGGATGATGGCGTTATGTTTAACAGAGCCGCTAATTTTATGGGGAGCAATGTGGTTCCCAGAATACTCGAAATTGGTTTGTTTTTGGGCATTTTTCTTCATATCATTCAAGGATATTTGCTAACCTTAGAAAATAGAAGCAAAAGATCGATAGGCTATGATGTAAGCTATGATAAAGGCAGTAAATGGTATAGTCGTAGCATGGGTATCCTAGGAACCATTCTTTTATTATTCTTTATTCTGCATTGGAAACATTTTTGGATTCCTTCTAGAATTACCGGCGTTGAGGGAACCCATTTACCCAATGGCTTAGAAGTACATAATGTTTATGCCCTTATGAGGGAAACTTTTAGTGAATTATGGGTAGTGATTTTTTATGTGGTAGCCTGTGGTTCATTGGGCTATCACTTAGCACATGGATTTCAAAGTGCATTTAAAACATTGGGTGTACATAATAAACGTTACCAATTAATGATAGCAAGTTTGGGATATGGATTTGCCATTGTAATTCCATTGATTTTCGCAATGATGCCAATAAGTTTTTATTTGGGATGGGTGAAATAGCTAACCGCCTTTTCGACGAAGGAGAAATCTGCTAACCAATTTTGAGATTTCTCCTTCGTTGAAAGACGAGAGGAATACAAAAAATTACACACAACACCAAACCACAAACTACAAACGACAAACCTTTCAATATGTTAGAAGCAAAAATTCCTGCCGGCCCTTTGGATGATAAATGGACAGATTATAAAGGGCATTGCAAATTGGTGAATCCAACCAATAAGCGTAAACTGGAAATAATCATTGTAGGAACAGGATTAGCTGGCGCTTCTGCTGCTGCTTCTCTTGGGGAATTGGGGTATAAAGTAAAAGCATTTTGTTTTCAGGACTCGCCTCGCAGAGCCCATTCTATTGCGGCACAAGGGGGAATTAATGCTGCCAAGAATTACCAGAATGATGGTGACAGTGTATTCCGTTTGTTTTATGATACCATCAAAGGTGGTGATTACAGGGCCAGAGAAGCCAATGTGCATAGATTAGCCGAAGTAAGTGGTAATATCATTGATCAATGTGTAGCACAAGGGGTTCCTTTTGCACGTGAATATGGAGGATTGTTAAGTAATCGCTCTTTTGGCGGTACACAGGTACAAAGAACTTTTTATGCAGCTGGTCAAACCGGTCAACAATTATTAATTGGAGCCTATCAAGCATTAGAAAGACAAATTGCGCTAGGGAATGTGGAAATGTTTAGCCGACATGAAATGCTTGAAATTGTAAAAATTGATGGAAAAGCAAGAGGTATTATTGCCCGTGATTTAATAAATGGGAATTTAGAAAGGCATTTTGGACATGCTGTTCTTTTGTGTTCCGGTGGATATGGAAACGTTTTTTATCTTTCTACCAATGCAATGGGAAGTAATGTAACCGCTATCTGGAAGGCACATAAAAAAGGAGCCACATTTGCGAACCCTTGTTTCACTCAAATTCATCCAACCTGTATACCGGTTAGCGGTGATCATCAATCGAAGCTAACGTTAATGTCGGAGTCATTACGGAATGACGGTCGTATTTGGGTACCTAACAAACAAGGCGATACACGCAAAGCCATTGACATTCCTGAAGAAGAAAGAGATTATTATTTAGAGAGAAGATATCCTGCATTTGGCAACTTAGTTCCAAGGGATGTGGCTTCTAGGGCAGCCAAAGAAAGATGTGATGACGGGTATGGTGTAGGCACCAGTAAACAGGCTGTTTACCTAGATTTTAGTGCTGCATTTATCCGCTATGGAAAAATTGAAGCCGGCAAAGAAGGAAACAAACAAATAAGCGAAGAAGAAATCATTAAGCTAGGCAAAGAAATTGTTAAAGAAAAGTACGGTAACCTGTTTGATATGTATGAAAAAATAACAGGCGATAACCCGTATGAATTACCCATGCGTATTTATCCTGCTGTACATTATACAATGGGCGGCTTATGGGTGGATTATGAATTACAAACCAATATTTCCGGACTGTATGCATTGGGAGAAGCTAATTTCAGCGACCATGGTGCCAATCGATTAGGTGCCTCGGCATTAATGCAAGGGTTGGCGGATGGTTATTTTGTGATTCCTTATACTTTGGGTAATTATTTAGCCGATGAAATTTATAACAAAGCCATTGAAACTTCTCATCCTGCTTTTGAAGAAGCGGAGAAAGAAGTGGCAGATAGAATCCATCGCTTAATGAATATTAAAGGCACGAAAACGGTAGAAAGTTTTCATAAACGCTTGGGTAAAATCATTTGGGATAAATGTGGGATGGCAAGGAATGAAAAAGGTTTAGTAGACGCTATTGCAGATTTACAGGCTTTAAAAAAGGAGTTTTGGTCGGATGTAAAAATCCCGGGAAATATTGCAGAAATGAACCCAGAATTAGACAAAGCCAATCGTGTTGCCGACTTTATTGAACTGGGTGAATTAATGTGCAAAGATGCCTTACAAAGAAACGAAAGTTGCGGCGGACATTTTAGGGAAGAATACCAAACACCCGAGGGAGAAGCCTTACGGGATGATGTAGACTTTATGTACGTATCTGCCTGGGAATACAAAGGCGAGCACCAGTGGGATTTGCACAAAGAACCGTTGGTGTATGATGTGATTAAACCAACGCAAAGGAATTATAAGTAATACCCCCCAGCCCCCTGAAGTGGGAGTTAGGTGGAGGAGAAAGACATTATTAATTTATTAACCTAAAAATTCCCCTTCAGGGGGTTAGGGGGTGCATATGAACTTGAATCTTAATCTAAAAGTCTGGAGACAGCAAAACAGCCAAACAAAAGGTGCGTTTAAAATGTACCGTGTTGAAGATATTTCTATTGAAATGTCTTTTCTCGAAATGATAGATGTATTAAATGAAAAGCTGATTAAAGAAGGCGATGACCCCATTGCTTTTGATCATGATTGCAGAGAAGGCATTTGTGGCTCATGCTCTTTATATATTAATGGTAAGCCTCATGGCCCCTGGCATGCAAACACAACTTGTCAGTTACATATGCGTGCATTTGCTGATGGCGATACCATAGTAATTGAACCATGGAGAGCCAATTCCTTCCCGGTAATAAAAGACTTGATCGTTGACAGAACTGCCTTTGATAGAATCATTCAAGCAGGCGGTTATATCAGTGTAAATACAGGTAATGCAGTGGATGGCAATACACTTCCCATTAATAAAACAAGAGCAGATGATTCTTTTGCAGCTGCCATGTGTATTGGATGTGGGGCCTGTGTTGCTGCTTGTAAAAATAGCAGTGCCATGTTATTCCTAAGTGCCAAAGTTTCGCACCTAGCGTTATTACCACAAGGAGAACCGGAACGCCATAGTAGAGTAATGAACATGGTAGCCCAAATGGATAAGGAAGGATTTGGCGCATGTACCAATACCGGTGCCTGTGAAGCCACTTGTCCCAAAGAAATTTCATTAAGTAATATTGCCCGATTAAATAAAGAGTATTTAATGGCTGGGCTTACTTCGCAATAAACAGCAAGTAGCTTACAAAAATAAAATCAGTATAAAAAGACTGTTTCATGATTGAAGCAGTCTTTTTATTTTTAATCATTAAATTTGTCTCTAAGACAATCTCTATTTACTATATAGTAATTACTAATTATTAATTTCTAATTAATACAATGTCCTACTCCCTTCCACCCCAAACCCGCATTGGTCATGTACATTTAAAAGTGGCTAATCTAGAAAAAGCATTGTCATTTTACCAGGGGTTATTGGGTTTTGAATTGATGCAACAATATGGCACACAAGCTGCTTTTATTTCTGCTGGCGGTTATCATCATCATATCGGATTAAACACTTGGTTCAGTAAAGATGGAAAGCCTGCACCCAAGAATGCACCCGGCTTATTTCATACAGCCATCCTCTATCCTACCCGCAAAGATTTGGCAGCCATTTTACAAAGATTGATAGAAGCAAAATATCCGCTAACAGGTGCATCAGACCATGGCGTATCTGAGGCATTGTATTTGGATGACCCGGATGGGAATGGTGTGGAATTGTATTGGGATACACCAAAAGAACAATGGCCGAAAGATGCAGCCGGCAATTTGCAAATGGTGACTGAAGTGCTTGATTTACAAGATCTTTTGCAGGAATTAGTCTAGAAAACTTCCCCCGCAATACCATTTATCCTTCTGTTTTTTGAGAATATCTACATTTTCGTATATTACTATTTCAAACATCAACTCATGCAAAAAACAATTATCACTGCTATTTTTTTCTTAACCTTAATCGCTTGTAACACCAACAAAGAAATGAAACAAGAACCTTATCAATGGCCCAATGAAAAACCACCGGTAGCCGAAAAAAAATTGTATGTACGGAATATTCATGGTGACGCTGTTACCGATAATTACTATTGGATGATCGATTATTTTAAAAAAGGTCCTGATAGCTCCAAAGTAGTCGATTATTTAACTGCAGAAAATAAGTATCTCGATACGATGATGAGCGGAACTAAAAAGTTGCAAGCAGATCTTTTTATTGAAATGAAATCGCGTATAAAAGAAAAAGACGAAAGTGTGCCTGTTTTTAAAAATGGATATTATTATTATACCAGAACAGAAGATGGAAAACAGTATTATAAATATTGTCGCAAAAAAGGAAGCTTAGACGCCAAAGAGGAAATGTTGCTGGATATAGATGAAATGGCTACAGGAAAAGCCTATTTTGCTGCTTCCGGCTTTGAAATAAGTGACGACAATCAATTGTTGGCATACGGTGTGGATGAGGTTTCTCGCAGACAATATGCCATTCACATTAAAAACTTAGTCACTGGTGAAGTTCTTAAAGATGTGGTCACCAATACCAGTGGCGATCCGGTTTGGGCAAAAGACAATAAAACTTTTTTCTATACTTCAAAAAATGAAGTCACGCTTTTATCAGAAAAAATCAAAAGACATATACTAGGAACTGCGCAAACAGCTGATGCTACCGTATATGAAGAAAAAGATAAGAGCAATTATATTGGCGTTGGGAAATTTAAAAATGGCAATTTTATTGCTATTTATTCACAAGCCACGCTTTCATCAGAGATTCGCTTAATTGATGCCAACACCCCAATGGCTACATTCAAAGTATTTCAACCTCGTATGAAAGATGTATTGTATGATATAGTGGCTTTGGCTGATAAATTTATTATCAGAACCAACTGGAATGCAAAAAATTTCAAATTAATGGAGTGTCCACTCGATAAAACAGAGAATGCAAACTGGAAAGAACTCATCCCACACAGAGAAGATGTATTGGTACAAGGAGTGGAAGAGTTCAAAGACTATATGGTGATTAATGAAAGAAAAGATGGTTTGGTAAAAATGCGCGTTAGAAAATTAAAAGACAATACAGAACATTATTTAGACTTTGG
>JANOVY010000135.1:0-1705 GCA_031417635.1 Bacteroidota bacterium
CAGAACCTATTAAAAAAGCAACAACCTATACTTTAGAAGTCAATAGCGGAAAAAAAGCAACCGTTTCTATTAAGGCAGCAGATTCACTCGCTACCCATATGTGGAATAAAGGCAAACGATTGAAATTAAAAAAGAAAGAAATGTACATTATTCCCCTTTTAGGTCTGTTAACAGATGCTAAATGGGTAGATACAACTAAATCTGTTACGTCACAGGTATTAGACCAAAGAACCTATTTCCATTTTACAGAAACCTCAAGAGTTATTCAATTAAACCCCCAGCTTTTCCCACCTGCCCCTACAACGGGTAATTTTATTCCCAATTCTGCCATGAAAACATTTTTCTGGCAGGGAATTACGTTTACAGTTGATTATATGGATGATACTATGATGACTCTTCTATATGATGAGCTACAGACAAACGGGAAAAAGATACAAACTCGTAGTACTTACTTATTTGAATAATCTTATTTTAACTGTCTTACTTTGCATTTGTTGGTTATAGACCAAAGACCATGGACTATTCATCCTTCAGCATTTATGTTGATGAATGGAACTTGCTGCTAGCCTTATACATCTTACTAAAAACCTGACTCAATAAGCACACAACCCATTCTGAAATCCAAAATTTATTTTGCTGATTACCTAAAAACAAGCAACTGTTTTCGTTTATTTTAGATAACTTTCCTTCTACTAAATCATGACAAATATGTCTTCAAACCATTCACGCCGAGTTTTTTTACGCAATAGTACATTGGCTTCCATGGGCGTTTTTTTAGCCCGGGAATCCGGATGGGCTTCAAACCCTTTTCTATTTGCTGATTCTCCAAATTCAACTTTTTTTGGTGTAACTGTGGGTGCCATTACCTATTCTTGGAGAAGCTTACCCGGAACACCGGCTCAATTAATTCAATATTGTATAGACTGTAATATTAGCGCAATAGAATTAATGGGCGATTCGATAGAAGAGTTTGCAGGCAGACCCGCCAACCCTGTAAAAATGGGACCTCGAATACCCGGACAAGCGAGACCACAATTAACCGATGAACAAAAAGCTCAAATGGCCGCTTATCAATTACAAGTAGCAGAATGGAGAGCAGGTGTTTCGATGGATAAATTTATAGAAGTTCGAAAAATGTTTAAAAAAGCAGGCATCTCCATCTATGCCTTTAAGCCCAATGCATTGGAAGCCAGAAATACCGATGCAGAAGTTGAATATGCATTAAAAGCAACCAAAGCTTTGGGAGCAAAATCAGTAACACTTGAATTGCCAACCGATCCAATTCAATCACAAAGACTTGGCGATTTAGCGGCCAAACACAAAGTGTATATTGGTTACCATGCTCATTTACAAGCTAATGATACTGCTTGGGATACGGCTTTAAGTCAATCCCCCTACAATTCTATGAACCTCGATTGTGGCCATTACATTGCCGCCGGTGGAAAGAATACCAAAGAAAGTTTATTGGCATTAATAGAAGCCAAACATGACCGAATTACCAGCATGCATATTAAAGATCGCAAGAACAAAGAAAAAGGGGGTACCAATGTAGTATGGGGAATGGGCGATACTCCCTTAAAAGAAATCCTGACTTTGTTGAAAGAAAAGAAATATAAAATTCCGGTTACCATAGAATTGGAATATGATATTCCTCCCGGTTCAGACCCTATTCAAGAAACAAAAATCTGTGTTGCCTACGCATAAA
>JANOVY010000136.1:0-14193 GCA_031417635.1 Bacteroidota bacterium
TGGTAGAGCAGCTGATTTGTAATCAGCAGGTCGCGGGTTCGACTCCCATCTTCGGCTCTTTAGTAAGTTTGGTGTTTGGGGTTTGGTGTTTGGGGTTTAAAAATAACTCAAAACCCTAAACCCCAATCCCCAAACTCGTTCACGGGCAGATGGCCGAGTGGTTAAAGGCGACAGACTGTAAATCTGTTCACTCACGTGTACGTAGGTTCGAACCCTACTCTGCCCACATCGACCGCCAAAGCTTCAGCGAAGGCGGTCTGATCATAGAATTTGATTCAGAATCAAAATCTAGAATAATGATCAAAGTAGTTCTTAGAAATTCAATCCACCTTCGCCAAGGCTACGGTGGATAAAAGCGGAAGTAGCTCAATTGGTAGAGCGATAGCCTTCCAAGCTATAGGTCGCGAGTTCGACCCTCGTCTTCCGCTCTCGTAAAGGTCTGTGGTTTGTGGTTTGTAGTTTGTGGTGATAACTACAAACCACAGACTATAAACCACAAACTGAGTTAAGCCGTTGTAGCTCAGGGGTAGAGCACTTCCTTGGTAGGGAAGAGGTCGTGAGTTCGATTCTCACTAACGGCTCAGTAAGGAAGAGGTTTTTCGAATAGGATTGTAAAGTTTGTTACAAAACATAATTTTTTTAAACCGTGGTCACAATTGACCCACAATTTTTTAAACACAACTAAAAACCGATAAAAATGGCAAAAGAGACCTTTAAGAGGGAAAAACCTCACGTAAACGTAGGTACCATTGGTCACGTTGACCATGGTAAAACTACTTTAACTGCTGCAATTACTATGATCCTTGCAAAAAAGGGTATGGGTAATATTGCTAAAAAATATGATGAGATTGATGGTGCTCCTGAAGAAAGAGAGCGTGGTATTACAATCAATACTGCTCACGTTGAGTATCAAACAGCTAATCGTCACTATGCACACGTTGACTGTCCAGGTCACGCTGACTATGTGAAGAATATGATTACAGGTGCTGCCCAAATGGACGGTGCTATTCTTGTTGTAGCTGCTACAGACGGACCTATGCCACAAACAAGAGAGCATATCTTACTTGCTCGTCAGGTAGGTGTTCCAAGTATGGTTGTATTTATGAACAAAGTTGATTTGGTAGATGATCCTGAATTGTTGGAATTAGTAGAAATGGAAATTCGTGAAATCTTAACCAAGAATGGTTTTGATGGAGATAATACTCCAATCATTCAAGGTTCTGCAACAGGTGCTATGGCCGAAGATCCAAAATGGGTTGCAAAAATTGATGAATTGATGGAAGCAGTTGATACCTGGATTCCTTTACCTCCTCGCCCGGTTGATTTACCATTCTTGATGAGTGTTGAAGATGTTTTCTCTATCACAGGACGTGGAACTGTGGCTACCGGTCGTATTGAGCGTGGTCGTATCAAAGTGGGTGAACCCATTGAGATCGTTGGTTTGATGGAAGCTCCTTTGTCTTCTACTTGTACAGGTGTTGAAATGTTCAAGAAACTATTAGATGAAGGTGAAGCAGGAGATAATGCAGGTCTATTATTACGTGGAATTGAGAAGTCTCAGATTCGTCGTGGAATGGTATTGTGTAAGCCGGGTTCCATTACTCCACATACTGAATTCAAAGGTGAAGTTTACGTGTTGAGTAAAGATGAAGGTGGACGTCATACTCCATTCTTTAACAAATACCGTCCTCAGTTCTATTTCCGTACTACAGACGTAACAGGTGAGTGTACACTTCCTGCCGGAACTGAAATGGTTATGCCTGGTGATAATATTGGTATTACTGTAAAATTGATCCAACCCATTGCGATGGAGAAAGGTTTGAAATTCGCTATTCGTGAAGGTGGTCGTACAGTAGGTGCCGGTCAGGTTACTGAAATTGTAAAATAAGCCAAAAGCCATAAGCTTTTTGCTTCAAACAAATGTTTTTGATTACATTTGTAACATAATACTAAAAGCTGTTTCGGACCTCCGGAATAGCTTTTAGCTTTCTACGGGCATCGTACAACGGTTAGTATTAAGGTCTCCAAAACCTTCGATCTGGGTTCGAATCCTAGTGCCCGTGCAACGTTTGGTTAAGCAGTGTTAAAATAGTCAAGAAAGGAAGACTATTTTAACCAATTTAACCATTTTAACAAAACACCAAATATGAATAAGATCCTTACGTATTTTAAAGAAAGTTACCTAGAGTTGATGGAAAAGGTAACTTGGCCTACTTGGTCTCAGTTACAACAGAGCACAGTCATTGTGTTAGTGGCTACTGTTATTATTACAGCTATGGTTTGGGCGATGGATTTTTCCAGCAACCAATTGTTGAAGCTGATCTATTCATTATTTAAGTAAAATAGTATGGAACCAGTAATAGAATCTGTTTCAGAAGGAATTGTAGCTACACATCCGGATACCAAATGGTATGTGCTTCGTGTGGTTAGTGGCAAGGAAAGGAAAGTAAAGGAATATCTGGATAAAGATATTATTCGCAGCGGATGGCAAGAAATCATTAAACAGATTTTCTTACCCATGGAAAAAGTATACAAAGTGCAAAACGGTAAAAAAGTAATGCGCGAAAAAAACTATTTCCCGGGTTATGTGATGATGGAAGTATTGGATGGTAAATTGACTGATGATATTGTGCAACACATCAGCAATATCAGCAATGTAATGCACTTCCTTACAGATGGAAAAGGTTCTAAAGGAAATATCATTTCCCTTCGCAAATCGGAAGTAAATAAAATGTTGGGTAAGGTAGATGAGATGAATGACCAAGGCGTAACCATGAGCGAACCATTTATCGTAGGAGAAACCATTAAGATTATTGAAGGTCCATTCAATGACTTTAACGGGGTAATTGAAGATGTAAATGACGAGAAGAAAAAATTGAAAGTAACCGTTAAGATATTCGGACGTTCAACACCGGTAGAACTCAGTTATATGCAGGTAGAGAAATTAAGTTAATAAGTTCGTATTTACTGTAATAATAAAATTATATAAAAAGCCATCTTCAAAAGAGATGGTTTTTTATATTTGTATAAAAAATAGTGGCTAACAGCTTGCTCCAAAAAAGCGTAACTTTCAAACATAAAAAATACACCATGAAAAAGATCATTCTTGTCTTGACTACGATTTGTATAGGCTTTGTCTTAAATGCACAACCCCCAAAAGTTCCTGCAAATGCAGGTTCCATATTTGGGCAAAAAACTTCACCCGATGAGGCAATTTCTGTGGAGCAACTTTTTGAAAAAATGAAGAATGCAGACAATGCGAAAAGTCTACCCGTTACTTTGAAAGGAGTAGTAACAGATGTGTGTAAAGCCGAAGGTTGTTGGATAAAAATTCAATCACCCGATGGAAGTATGATGGTAAAAATGAAAGACCATTCATTCACAGTGCCTTTGGTTTTAAACGGAAAGACAATTGTGATCAATGGAGAAGCAGAAGAAAAATTAACCACTGTTGAGCAACTTCGACATTTTGCAGAAGATGCCGGAAAAAGTAAAGACGAAATAGCTAAGATTAAGGATCCAAAAAAAGAAATTATTGTACAGGCGAAAGGTATTTTGGTTTTATAATTAAAGACAAATCCACACACGCCGCACTATATAAATACACTAATCAAAGAAACTATGCGCACACCATTCGAAGGTTCCGGTGTGCCGAAGGCATGAAAGGAAAATCTGAAAGTTGTTTGGTCGAGGCGGATGCTATTTACATTTTGCAATGCCGGTATCACTATTGATAATCAATTAGTTAAAAATCATATTCGATAAATCCCAAACTTTTAACGCTTAACTTTTAATTTTTAACTCATTTCCCTTACCTTTGCCGCCCCAAAAGTTCTTTATAAAGAAGAATGATTGAATTTGGGAGTTTCGAGTAATCGGGACGCTATTACCAATTAAATCTAAAAAAAATGGCAAAAGAAATCTCTGGCTTCGTGAAGCTGCAGGTGAAAGGCGGTCAAGCCAATCCTGCGCCTCCGGTAGGCCCGGCACTCGGTTCTAAGGGTGTTAACATTATGGAGTTCTGTAAGCAATTCAATGCTAGAACCCAAGACAAAATGGGAAAAGTTGTTCCTGTTTTAATTACTGTTTATACAGATAAGTCTTTCGACTTTATTCTGAAAACAGCTCCGGCCGCTGTCCAGTTAATGGAAGCAGCAAAAATCCAAAAAGGATCTAAGGAAAGTAACCGCGATAAAGTGGGTAAAGTAAGTTGGGATCAAGTTGAGGTAATTGCCAAAGACAAGATGTCCGATTTAAATGCTTTCACTTTAAACAGTGCTATGAGCATGGTAGTCGGTACTGCCCGCAGTATGGGTTTAACTGTTGACGGAAAAGCTCCCTGGGAAAACTAAATTTATTCACTCTTAATCATTAGAAAATGTCGCTTACAAAAAAAATGAAAGTAGCAGTAACTAAGGTGGATAAAAACAAAGTTTATTCCCTGAAAGATGCTTCAACACTCGTAAAAGAAATTAATTGCACAAAATTTGATAGCTCTGTAGATCTTCATATCCGTTTGGGTGTAGATCCTAAAAAAGCCGATCAGCAAGTACGTGGAACCGTATCATTACCACATGGTACCGGTAAAACGAAAAAGGTATTGGTGCTTTGTACCCCAGATAAAGAAGCTGCCGCTAAAGAAGCCGGTGCTGACTTTGTTGGTTTGGATGAATTCATTACTAAAATTGAAGGTGGTTGGGTTGATATCGATGTAATTATCGCTACACCTGCCGTGATGCCTAAAATAGGTAAGTTAGGTAAAGTATTGGGACCTCGAAACTTAATGCCGAACCCTAAAACAGGAACCGTTACCAATGATGTAGCTGCTGCCGTTAATGAAGTAAAAGGTGGAAAAATTGCCTTTAAAGTAGATAAAGCAGGTATTGTTCATGCATCTATCGGTCGTGTTTCATTTGCTTCCGATAAAATTGCTGAGAATAGTGCTGAACTAATCAATGCTATCATTAAACTAAAACCATCTACTGCCAAAGGTATTTACTTAAAAGGCGTTAGTATGGCCAGTACCATGAGTCCTGGTATCACATTAGACACCAAATCATTAATGAACTAGTCCTGGTGATCCCGACCAACAGTCGGGAGATGACCCGGGTTTATAAAAAGCGTAGTTATGACAAAAGATCAAAAAAATGAGGTAATTGAAATCCTGAAAGGGAAATTCTCTCAGTATAATAACTTTTACATTACGGATACAGAAGCATTAACGGTTGCTCAAGTAACCAAACTTCGTCGTACTTGTTTTGATAAGCAAGTTGAAATGAAGGTTGCAAAGAATACCTTGATCCGCAAAGCATTGGAATCTTTGGATTCAGAAAAATATGCGGGTGTATTCGATTCATTGCACCAAGTTACGGCGTTGATGTTTTCAGAAAATCCAAAAGATCCGGCTTTAATCCTGACTTCTTTCCGCAAGGCTAGTAATGGAGATAAGCCTGTTTTAAAAGCTGCTTTTATCAACGGTGAAATATATATCGGTGATAATACACTGAAAGCATTAACACAAATCAAGACTAAGAATGAATTGATTGGTGAAGTGATTGGTTTATTACAGTCACCTGCTAAGCGCGTAATTGCTGCTTTATTGCAACATCACGAAAAGCAGGCTGCTGCAGTTGAAACACCTGCCACTGCTGTAGCCGAAGCAATTGCCTCGGCAGAGGAAGCAGCTCCTGCAGTAGTAGATACACCGGCACCGGAAGCTCCGACGGCTGATGCTCCTGCAGCAGAATAAATTGAAAATTAAAAAATGTGCTAATTTAAAATGATTGCACTTTTAAAATCTTCAAAGAACATTGGATTAACTGGGATGATGTGTTTGGAAATTTTCAAATTTTCAAATTTTCAAATTCTCAAATTAATAAGAATCAAATTTTTTTAAACCCTCCGTCGGATCCGCATTAAGCAGAGATGAAGACGGGAAAAATTTAAACACATGGCAGACGTAAAAGCATTAGCCGAAACATTAGTAGGCTTAACAGTAAAACAAGTTCAAGAATTAGCTGATGTATTGAAAGCAGATTACGGTATTGAGCCGGCTGCAGCAGCAGTAGTTATGTCAAGCGGCGATGGCGGCGGAGCAGCTGCTGTTGAAGAGAAAACATCATTTGATGTAATCTTGGTTAGCGGTGGTCCAAGTAAATTGACCGTTGTTAAAATCGTTAAAGAATTAACCGGTTTAGGTTTGAAAGAAGCCAAAGACTTAGTTGATGGTGCTCCAAAAGCCATTAAAGAAGGCATTTCTAAAGTTGAAGCAGACGAAATCGTTGCTAAACTAAAAGAAGCAGGTGCTGAAGTAGAAGTAAAATAAATTTTCTTTTACAAAAAATATAGCCGGTGAGATTTAATCTTGCCGGCTTTTTTGTTTTTAAAACGATTGTATCTAATTGGTAATTAATAATTAATAATTAGTAATTATTCGTAATTAATTGGTACTTAAAAATATTTTCAACTACGTTTTTTAATCTATTTAACTATTTTAACATTTCTTATCCACAATTACCCTGGTTGGTCCAAAATTTGTTTTTGAAAATTCAACCCAATCCTTACCTTTGCAATCCTTAATTTTGGGCTAATTAGCGGGTGGACATTTTTATCATAATCGTTTGAATGGTGAATGAGCCGATTGTACGCTAAGAGAATCTTTCAATTCTCCCCAATTTTTTTTCGCACAAAAACCGGTTTTCACATATATGTCTACTACTACATTGAACAACAGGGTCGGCTTCGGAAAAACAAAACATTTAGCTGATGCCCCTGACCTACTCGACATCCAGTTAGAATCTTTCAAAGAATTTTTTCAATTAGAAACCACGCCTGATAAACGTAATGTGGAAGGCTTGTTTCGTGTGTTCAAGGAAAACTTTCCTATTACAGACACGCGTAACATTTTCATGTTGGAATTCTTGGATTATTTTATTGATCCGCCCCGTTATACCATTGATGAGTGTATGGAGCGTGGATTAACGTATGCTGTTCCATTAAAAGCTAAGCTCCGCTTAAGCTGTAATGATGAAGAGCATGTGGATTTCCAAACCATTGTACAGGATGTGTTCTTGGGAAATATACCCTATATGACTCCCCGTGGAACCTTCGTGGTTAACGGTGCTGAGCGTGTAGTAGTCTCTCAATTACATCGCTCTCCGGGAGTATTCTTTGGTCAGTCTGTACATCCTAACGGAACCCGGATTTACTCTGCCAGGGTAATCCCTTTCAAAGGTGCTTGGATGGAATTTGCTACAGACATTAATAATGTAATGTATGCTTATATTGACCGTAAGAAAAAATTCCCTGTTACGACTTTATTGCGTTCTATTGGTTTTGAAACAGACAAAGACATTTTGGAATTGTTTGGAATGGCCGATGAAGTGAAAGCAGATAAAAAATCTTTGGCCAATCAAGTTGGTCGCAAATTGGCTGCCCGCGTTTTAAGGACTTGGGTAGAAGATTTTGTAGATGAAGATACCGGTGAAGTAGTAAGTATTGAGCGTAACGAAATTGTAATGGAACGTGATACCGTTCTGGATGAAGAAGGCATTGCTACCATTATTCAAATGGAAGTAAAAAGCGTATTCATTCAGAAAGAAGACGTTGGCGGAGATTATGCTATCATTTACAATACCTTAAATAAAGATACCTCTAACAGTGAATTAGAAGCAGTTCAGCATATCTATCGCCAATTGCGCGGTGCAGATGCCCCTGATAATGAAACTGCCCGTGGTATTATTGATAAATTATTCTTTAGTGATAAGCGTTATGATCTGGGAGAAGTGGGCCGTTATAAAATTAACCGCAAACTTGGATTGGATTATCCTTTGCAAAAGAAAGTATTGACTAAGCCGGATATTATTGAAATCATTAAATACCTGGTGCGTTTAACCAATGCCAAAGCAGATATTGATGATATTGATCATTTGAGCAATCGTCGTGTTCGTACAGTGGGTGAGCAGTTATATGCTCAATTTGGTGTAGGTCTGGCTCGTATGGCACGTACCATTCGCGAAAGAATGAACGTTCGCGACAATGAAGTATTTACGCCGGTAGATTTGATTAATGCAAGAACATTGTCTTCTGTTATCAATTCATTCTTCGGAACATCACAGTTATCGCAATTCTTAGACCAAACCAATCCTTTGAGTGAGATCACACACAAGCGTCGTATTTCCGCACTCGGACCCGGAGGTTTAAGTCGTGAGAGAGCCGGTTTCGAAGTTCGTGACGTACACTATTCTCACTACGGTCGTGTGTGTACCATTGAAACGCCGGTAGGACCCAACATTGGTTTGATCTCTACCCTTTGTGTACATGCTTCTGTGAATGATATGGGCTTTATTGAAACACCTTATCGTAAGGTAGTGGATGGTAAAGTAAACATGAAGGAATTAACTTTCCTTAGTGCCGAAGAAGAAGATACTGCAAAAATTGCGCAGAGCAATTCACCATTAAACGACAAAGGTCAATTCGTTGAAGATAAAGTGGCTTCTCGTGAAACGGGTGATTTTCCAATATTAGACAAAGCAGATGTTGAATACATGGACGTTGCCCCTAACCAAATTGTTGGTTTGAGTGCTTCTCTAATTCCATTCCTTGAACATGATGATGCCAACCGTGCCTTGATGGGTTCGAATATGCAACGTCAGGCTGTTCCATTGTTACGCCCGGAAGCACCTATTGTAGGAACCGGTTTAGAAGGCAAAGCTGCCCGTGATGCACGTATTCAAATGCATGCAGATGGAAATGGTATTGTAGAATTTGTGGATGCCAATGAAATACATGTTCGTTACGATAGAAATGACCTTGACCGTTTGGTTAGTTTTAATGACGATTTGCAGGTTTATAAATTAACCAAATTCGTTAAAACCAACCAAGCTACTTGCATTAATCTTCGCCCGGCTGTTAAAAAGGGACAGAAAGTTAAGAAAGGTGATTTTCTAACTGAAGGATACGCAACCAAAGATGGAGAATTGGCTTTAGGTCGTAACCTACAAGTGGCATTCATGCCATGGAAAGGTTACAATTTTGAAGATGCCATCGTGATTAGTGAGAAAGTGGTTCGTGAAGATTGGTTTACTTCTATTCATATTGAAGAATATGAATTAGAGGTTAGAGATACGAAATTAGGCGAAGAAGAATTAACGCCCGATATACCCAACGTTTCTGAAGAAGCTACCAAAGATCTAGATGAACATGGAATTATCCGTATTGGAGCGGCCATTAAAGAAGGGGATATTCTGATTGGTAAGATTACACCAAAAGGTGAATCAGATCCAACACCGGAAGAAAAACTTTTGCGTGCCATTTTTGGAGACAAAGCGGGTGATGCGAAAGATGCTTCTTTGAAAGCACCAAATGGTACAGAAGGTGTTGTGATTGATAAGAAACTTTTCCAACGTGCTAAAAAAGATAAGAATGGCAAGATTCGTGAGAAAGCATTGTTAGAAAAAGTGGAGAAAGTTCACCAACAAAATACAGAAACCCTTAGAGAATTGTTGTTAGAGAAATTACAGACACTGTTAAAAGAAAAATCTTCTACCGGTGTTAGCAACAATTTTGGTGAAATGTTGATAGGTAAAGGTGCTAAGTTCAATCAAAAGAATCTTGCTACTATTGATTATCATAATGTAAATCCATTGGGTTGGACTGCAGATGCAAAAACAGATGATCAAATCAACTCTTTATTGCATAACTACAGTATAAAATTCAATGAAGAATTAGGCCGTTACAAAAGAGAGAAATTTAATATTTCCATTGGTGATGAATTACCGGCCGGTGTATTGAAGATGGCGAAAGTTTACTTAGCTGTTAAGCGTAAGTTGAAAGTGGGAGATAAGATGGCGGGCCGTCACGGTAACAAAGGTATTGTTGCGAAGATTGTACGTGCAGAAGATATGCCATTCATGGAAGATGGAACACCTGTAGATATTGTATTGAATCCATTGGGTGTGCCTTCTCGTATGAACCTCGGACAGATTTATGAAACAATCTTAGGATGGACCGGAAAGAAATTAGGATTGAAATTCTCAACGCCAATTTTCGATGGTGCTTCTACAGACCAGATAGAAGACTATTGTAAACAAGCAGATATTCCAAGAAACGGTCATACCTATTTGTATGATGGTGAAACAGGGGATCGTTTTCATCAGAAAGCAACCGTAGGGGTGATTTATGTAATTAAACTTCACCATATGGTGGATGATAAAATGCATGCTCGTTCTATCGGACCATACAGCTTAATTACGCAACAACCTTTGGGTGGTAAGGCACAATTTGGTGGACAGCGTTTTGGAGAGATGGAGGTTTGGGCACTGGAAGCATATGGTGCCGCCAATATTCTACAAGAATTACTAACACTCAAATCGGATGATATCATTGGCCGTGCGAAAACGTATGAGGCCATTGTAAAAGGAGATAATATCCCTCGTCCGGGTGTACCTGAATCATTTAATGTATTGGTACATGAATTGAGGGGATTGGGATTGGATCTGAAATTTGAATAAAACTTTAGTCAATAGTCCATGGACCATGGACTATTGACCAATAGCGTTCCTAATGCACAAGGGTGCGACGCAACAGTTGCTGAAGTGAGATTCAGTCGCTGATAACAAAATAAAAAATACAAATCCTCAACATCGATATGGCCATCAAAAGAGATAACAAACCGAGACCAACATTCTCTCAAATCACTATTAGTTTAGCATCACCGGATAGTATTCTAGAAAGAAGTTTTGGCGAAGTACTTAAGCCTGAAACCATTAACTACCGTACGTATAAGCCGGAACGTGATGGTTTATTTTGTGAAAGAATTTTTGGACCTGTAAAAGATTATGAGTGCGCTTGCGGTAAGTATAAACGTATCCGTTACAAAGGTATTGTTTGCGACCGATGTGGTGTTGAAGTAACAGAGAAGAAAGTTCGTAGAGAGCGCATGGGCCATATTAAATTGGTCGTGCCGGTGGTTCACATTTGGTACTTCAAAAGTTTACCAAATAAAATCGGTTATTTATTAGGGATGAGTTCTAAGAAATTAGAAACCATTGTCTATTATGAAAGATATGTGGTTATTCAAGGAGGTATCAAAGAAAACCTTGCAATGGGTGATCTGCTAACCGAAGAAGAATATTTGGATATACTTGATAATTTACCCAAAGAAAACCAATACTTGCCGGAAGATGATTCAAACAAGTTTGTAGCCAAAATGGGTGCAGAAGCCGTTCATGCTTTATTAGAGAGAATTGATCTGGATGGTTTAAGCTTCTCATTAAGAAATGCGGCTGCTACTGAAACTTCTCAACAACGGAAAGCAGATGCTTTAAAGCGTTTGAGTGTAGTAGAATCTTTCCGTGATGCAAGTACGCGTATTACCAATCGCCCAGAGTGGATGGTAATGCAATATATTCCTGTTATTCCACCGGAACTGCGCCCATTGGTACCATTGGATGGTGGCCGTTTTGCCAGTTCTGATTTGAATGATTTGTATCGTCGTGTGATTATTCGTAATAACCGTTTGAAAAGATTATTGGAGATTAAAGCACCCGAAGTAATCCTGCGTAATGAAAAACGTATGTTGCAGGAAGCTATCGATTCATTGTTTGATAATAGCCGTAAATCGAATGCTGTAAAAGCAGAGGGTGGACGTGCATTGAAATCATTATCAGATGTATTGAAAGGTAAACAAGGCCGTTTCCGTCAAAACTTATTGGGAAAGCGTGTTGACTATTCGGGTCGTTCTGTAATTGTAGTAGGACCGGATTTGAAAATTCATGAGTGCGGTTTACCAAAAGATATGGCGGCTGAATTGTTCAAGCCATTTGTTATCAGAAAATTAATAGAAAGAGGTATCGTGAAAACAGTAAAATCGGCTAAGAAATTAGTTGACCGTAAAGAAGCTGTGATCTGGGATATTCTTGAAAATATTTTGAAAGGTCACCCCGTTATGTTAAACAGGGCCCCAACACTTCACCGCTTGTCAATACAGGCGTTCCAACCAAAACTGGTAGAAGGTAAAGCGATTCAGTTACACCCGTTGGTAACTTCTTCATTCAACGCCGATTTCGATGGTGACCAGATGGCGGTACACGTGCCTTTGAGCAATGCTGCAGTTTTGGAAGCCCAGTTATTGATGTTGTCTTCTCATAACATTTTGAACCCACAAAATGGTACCCCTATTACCTTACCGTCACAGGACATGGTATTGGGACTGTATTATATAACCAAGGGTAAGAAAACAATGGGAGATGATATTGTAAAAGGACAAGGAATGTCGTTCTACAGTATGGATGAAGTAATCATAGCCTATAATGAGAAGCGAATTGATCTTCATGCAAATATCAAGGTCAAAACAAATGTTCGTATAGGCGGACAGTTGGTTAAGAAACTAATTGAAACAACCGTTGGTCGAGTATTATTTAACCAGCATGTACCACAAGAAGTAGGATATATTAATGCATTGTTGACCAAGAAAAGTTTGCGTGAGATTATTGGAGATATCATTAAGATTACCAATGTTCCAAAAACAGCCAAGTTCTTGGATGATATTAAGACCCTTGGATTTACAATGGCGTTCCGTGGTGGTTTGTCTTTCAGTGTAAATGATTTGATTGTACCGGAAATTAGAAACCAATTATTGGATTCTGCCAAATCGGAAGTAGATGAGGTATGGGATAGTTATAACATGGGATTGATTACCAATAACGAGCGGTATAACCAGGTCATTGATATTTGGGGTCGTGTGGATATGAAGATTACAGAAAGTTTGATTCATGAAATGACCATCGATAAACAAGGATTCAACTCAGTATTCATGATGTTGGATTCCGGAGCACGTGGTAGTAAAACACAGGTAAAGCAGTTGGTAGGTATTCGTGGATTGATGGCAAAACCACGTAAAAGTGGCAGCACCGGCAGTGAAGTAATTGAAAATCCAATCTTGTCTAACTTTAAAGGCGGACTTAATGTATTGGATTATTTTATCTCTACTCACGGTGCGCGTAAAGGATTGGCTGATACTGCCTTGAAAACTGCGGATGCCGGTTACCTTACTCGTCGTTTGGTAGACGTATCTCAGGATGTAGTTATTTCAGAAGAAGATTGTGGCACTTTGCGTGGTAATGCAACCTCTGCTCTCAAAGATAATGAAGATGTTATAGAAGCATTGGCAGACAGAATTGAAGGACGTACTTCTTTACACAATGTATATCATCCGGTAACTGATGAGCTTATCATAACTGCGGGAGAAGAAATTTCTTCTGAAGATGCAAAAGCTGTTGAAGAAGCTGGAATAGAAACCGTAGAAATTCGTTCAGTATTAACCTGCGAATGTAAGCGTGGGGTATGTGTGAAGTGTTATGGTAAAAATTTGGCAACCGGTTACCTTGCACAAAGAGGTGATGCAGTTGGAATTATTGCCGCACAATCTATCGGTGAGCCGGGAACTCAGTTAACGTTACGTACTTTCCACGTGGGTGGTGTTGCGGGATCTGCCTCTGTAGAATCTACTTTGCAAGCAAGATTTGATGGTACTATTCAATTCGACGGTCTACGTACGGTAGATACAGTGAATAATGAAGGTGCAAAAGTGAAAATTGTTATTGGACGTACCGGTGAAGTTAGAATCATGGATGTTAAGAATGATCGTTTAATGATTACGAATAACGTTCCTTATGGTGCTACTTTGAATTTGAAAGATGGAGTAACTGTTAAGAAAGGTGATGTAATCTGTACTTGGGATCCGTTCAATAATGTAATCGTAGCTGAACAAAAAGGAGTTCTTAAGTTTGAAAATGTATTAGATGGCATTACATATCGTGATGAATCTGATGAACAAACCGGACACCGCGAAAAAGTAGTTATCGAAACAAAAGATAAAACCAAAATACCTACCATCATTGTAGAAGGAAAAGACCACAAACACTATAATTTACCGGTTGGTTCACATATTGTTATTGAAGAAGGAGATGAAGTTACTGCCGGACAAGTATTGGTAAAAATTCCACGTGTTCTTGGTAAACTTCGCGATATCACAGGAGGTCTTCCAAGGGTAACTGAATTGTTCGAAGCACGAAATCCTGGTAACCCAGCCATTGTTTGTGAAATTGATGGGGTAGTTGCTTTTGGTAATGTGAAAAGAGGTAACCGCGAAATCATTGTTGAGTCAAGAGATGGAATGGTAAAAAAATACCT
>JANOVY010000137.1:0-4164 GCA_031417635.1 Bacteroidota bacterium
ATTATCCTCTTTATTAGTAATCTCTATGATCAACTGCACATTTTTATCGCTCTGGCTTTCATTAAAAATGAATAAATGAACTTGTGCAATTGTTTCACATTTAATTATCCGGTATTCAATCTCAATGTTTTGGCTATTTTCTCCCAAAAAAGTCCACTCTTTATAAATGATTGGAGTTACTGGACTTTGTGCTATAATAGTGGTCGGTAATGCCATTACCATAACTAGAATTGAGTAGAGAATTTTACGTTTCATACAATTTGATTTTATTGGTTTCATTAACTTATATTAATAATTAAATAGAATGATGCGTTATTATAATTGAAATTGATAAAAAGGTGAAAGAAATGTAGGAATACAATGATTATTTGTTTTGGCAAATAAGGGTTTCAAAAAAACAATTTTCATCATCATCAGTTTTGGTTCTTGTACTAAAAAATGGCATAACAGCACACACAGTATACTGCTACAGACTTTCGTCTGAATTTCGGATAGGATATTGGAGTTGGTTATCAAACAAAAAATGATACCGGGGGGATTTCACTTCTTTGATTTCTATTTTATTTGACAAGCCGTAGAACCTTTCTTTTCGGATTGAATTATTCAATAAAATTCAACACAAAATGAAATGTTAAATTGAAAGTATTATAAAATTTTAATTATTCAAAGAATTAATTAATAAATTAATATAGAAATATTTTCTTCAATTCAATTATAGTAATAACACTACATAAAATACTAATAATACTACAAAATAATTTCTTTTTTCAGTCAATTCTTTGTTTTGAAAAAATGCATATGTTAGATTATGTCAGATGTTACTTTTTCCTAAGGCTGAAAGTCAAAAGTCAATCGATCATTTGAATGGCTGTAAAACCATCTTTTCAACGGTAGACTTACTGATTTTTTCTTTTGAATAATAAGCCGGAAAATATTGATCATTGGCCCATAAACCAAACAGGTTTTTATAATATGGGCTAGCCGGATCTCCTGATTGTCCGGGTGTATTGATCATGACGGCTTTATCCCAATCGCCGGTATCCACAATGAATCGGAAGCTGGCGCCACTGAGTTGGTTATCGAAACCCCCGGTTGAGCCCGGTGTATGGCCATTACCCCCTCTTGGTAAGGGGCCTAGGTTTAACTTTTGCTTCCACTCTGCATTTACCACACTATTTAAAGGATGGATAAGGGTAACCTGTTTATACTTGTTTTGCCCATATTGCCATCCAGCCATTGAAGTGCCTAACTTGTTTTTTAGCTCTCTAACTGCCAAAACAAAAGATTCTTTTAGAAAGGCATCTCTTGCAAGTGCGGGATTGGAGCCAAATTTTTCATTGGGCGATTGTAACCAAGTGATTAGCTTCGATAATTGCACAGTTAATAATCCACTTACAGAAGGCGGAATGAATTTTTTATTGGCTAGTAGCATGATTTGTCGCTCCCACATAGCATAAATGCCCGCGGGAATACTCTGTTTATCTAACACAAAATTCCAGTTTTTCAATCTTTCTTTTGCTTCACTAGTTAGTGCATCATCAAACAAAATGGATTCTAACATAGGAACCAAGGTTCTTGCCGGAATTGATAAATAATCGGTTTGTAAGGCTCCCATTTTTTCAATGGTCATTTTATCATCACTTGCTAAGACTTCATTAACCCTGTTTCCTCGAAAAGGGTCTGCCCAAGTATAACCGACTGCATCCCAATGGGTATATGATTCGGGGGTTACGTTTTGATTGGCTGTGGCAAAAAATCCATTTTTTGGATTTAATACATGTGGTCTTTCTTTGATAGGAAGAAATCCCGCCCACTCATATTTTCCATCTCCCGGAACGGGCACCAAACCACTAAAATTTTTACGAATGGGAACAATACCTACTGCCTGCCACCCAATGTTTCCTTTTTTATCGGCCCAAATCATATTCTCACCCGGTATATGACTATAGGCACATGCTTCTCTGAATGTTTCCCAGGTTTTTGCTTGGTCTATTCTAAGGGAAGCCAGATATGGTGCCCCTCCGGGTTCTAGCCATGCGCATTTTACTGCATAGGCTTTGTGATTTACAGAATCAATGTATGTTACCGGTCCATGTTGGGTATAGCGTAAAATAACCTGACGGGCTTTCTCATTTCTAATTTGAATCGTTTCAGAAATCTCTTTCATGTTAACCCAGTTACCCTTGTATTTGTATTGCAATAAGTTTGCAGGGTTCAGGTCATACACATAGAGATCCTCTCCGTCGGTTTCATAAATGGTGAGTCCCCATGCCCCTTCTTCATTATGCCCAATAGATACACCCGGTATTTCCGGTTCGCCACCGCCAATTACATTCCAGCCCGGAGCCACCAGGTGAACCATGTATCGCAAAGAAGGGACAGCAATTTTTCTGTGGGGGTCATTTGCTAACATCGTATGACCACTTGCAGTTCTCTTTCCACTCACTATCCAATTATTACTCCCATCAACACCATGTTCAAAAGGTTGATCATAGAAATGAGGAATTTGTTGATTCAAATGATTACTTACCGCATCGGGATCTTCTTCTGACATGCTGATATCATTTTTTTCAAACACTACATCCTTTCGATAGGCATTATAGAGATCTAGGATATCCGCTGATAATAATTCTTTTTTGATACCTGTGTCGATCGTAAGATTGGGGTCTTTGGGATGGAACCACATAATATCTTTCACTTTGTCCTCTCCTATTTTACTCACTGCTCTGCCTATTTTGAGCTCTTCGGTAATATTGCCTAAAAGGCCTTGGTGACGAGAGATGACAACTTCAGGCGTCCATTTACCCGGTTTCATATTTAATAAACGAAATTCTGCCGGTAATTTTTCGGGTTGTGCTAATACCTCATCGATATAACTATTTACGCCATCAGTATATGCATTAATAATTTCCACTCCTTGCGGATGATAATGGTTCAGTTCTTTTTTCATATCGCCCCTAAATTGAAAAAGGCGGGTGCCAATGTCTCTTTTAAGTTCTCGAGGTCCGAGTAACTCAGCCACAGTACCGGTTGCCTGCCGACGCCATATTTCGAACTGAAATAAGCGGTCTTTGGCGGCACAATAACCTTGCGCAAAAAAAAGATCGTGCTGGTTTTTGGCATAAATATGGTTTACGCCCCATTCATCTCTTAATACTTCTACTGAAGCGGTTAACCCTTTTAACGGTAAGCTTTTTTTGGTTTGAGCAATTCCTGCCACCAAAACAAAAAACTGTAAAAAAATGAATAGCTCTTTTACATGTAATTGAAAGATCTTTAGCTTCATTAGAAATAAGATTATTGTAAAGAAATATTGAATATCTATTTCAATAAGAGAAAAACGAAGAAAAGAAGACATCCTTCTTTTCTTCGTTTTTCTCTTATTGATTTTTTTATCCCTTTTGCAAGCGTTAAATTATGGCAATTAATTAATTAAGTGATAGGGAAGTTAGTATTAATCTATTTAAAACAATATTCAAATAGAAAGTATTAATTTACTGTCCAATAATTAAAAGAAATGAAAATTAAAAAGTATAGAGTTGCTAGAAACTTTTTACCTTTTTCCAAAAATGTATTATTGGCAACCATTCTATTTTTGTTTGTTTCGGGAAGGATGGTTGATGATAAACTTGGGAAAACGGTTGATAGAAAAAATAGCCCTAACATTATTATTATTTTATGTGATGATTTGGGTTATGGAGATTTGGGTATGTATGGTGCCGTACAATACAGTACGCCAAATTTAGATAAGCTGGCAGGACAAGGCATGCGTTTTACAGAATTTTATTCAGCACAGGCAGTGTGTTCTGCGTCTAGAGCGGGTTTGTTAACAGGCTGTTACCCCAACAGAATTGGTTTTTCGGGTGCATTAAATCATACCAATAAAAACGGCTTAGCGAAAGACGAAAAAACGATCGCTAACATAGTAAAAGAAAAAGGCTATGCTACGGCTATTTTTGGCAAATGGCATTTGGGTCATTATAAGGAATTTTTACCATTGCAACATGGCTTTGATGAATTTACCGGATTGCCATATTCCAATGATATGTGGCCGGTAAATTACGATGGAACACCTGTAACTGATACCGGCAAATTCAAGGGTAAATATCCGCCCTTGCCTTTGCTACAAAACAATGAAAAAATTAGAACGATTCAAACACTAGA
>JANOVY010000138.1:0-48862 GCA_031417635.1 Bacteroidota bacterium
GAATTTGAAAACTAAAGAACAAACAGCTTTCCATCAACACAAAGAGATAAACTTACCTTATTAAAGAAATACCTTATTTTAGGATAATTATTATTAAAAAACAAACTCGAAAAACTGTAAAGTAAAACCCGTACGATACCAACGGTAAAGTAAAACCCGTACGATACCAACGGTAAACAATTTTAAGGACGAGTCAAACATTTGCAAGGCAAACAAAGCCGACACACAAAAGCCAACCATGCAAAAGAGCCTACCTTGAGCCAAGGCACAACCCACCCACCCCGGCTGACGAAAATCTATTTTTGTTTCACACTTTAGCAATATATGTTTACTCAACACCCAAGCCCACCACCCAGCTAACTAGATTCTAATGAGCTAAACCGCAAACATCAATAAAAAACTATCAGTAGTAACACTAATAGTTTACAATAGCTTGCAGCTAAAAATTAGTAGTATCGTTTTCCAGAAAAGTATTACTTTCGTCCCATCGGTTTAGAACCTGCTTAAAAAAGCAGGCAATAATTAAAAGGGAATCCGGTCAAATTCCGGAACTATCCCCGTAGCTGTTAGCTCCTTTAAATGTTATTCTATCTACATGTCACTGTTGTAAAAAACGGGAAGGCTCAGAATAACGGAGTAAGTCAGAAGACCTGCCGGTAACATATCAATCATTCAGCTTTCGGGAGAAAGGCCGGAGATGTAAAAGTCTGGGGACGATTATATTTCTATCTTTTTATTTACCGGGAGCAGTCACAACAAAAACATTTTCTTAAAAATGAAAAGAAGATTTCTAGTTATGACTGCTGTCATTATCAGCAGTCAACTACAGGCGCAGGACACTACAAATTCGAAACAATTAGACGAAGTAATTGTAACCGCCACCAAGTTTGAACAAAAACAAAGCACTACCGGAAAAGTAGTATCAGTAATTAACCAGTTAACACTGCAACGCAATGTAGGTAAAACACTAACTGAAATCATTAATTATGAAACAGGGGTTTTTATTAACGGTGCCAATAATAATTTAGGCACTAACCAGGATGTTTATTTTCGTGGGGCAGGCAGTGGTAACACATTGATATTAATTGATGGTGTACCCGTTGGCGACCCATCGCAAATAAGTAATAGCTTTGACCTAAATAATATAGCTATTGGACAGGTTGAACGCATTGAAATTTTAAAAGGAGCACAAAGTACTTTATGGGGTAGCGATGCCGTGGCAGGAGTAATTAATATCATTACAAAGAAGGGCGGCAAAAATAAAATATCGCCATCCGCAATGCTTAGTTATGGCAGCTACAATACCCTTCGTGGCAATGCTAGTATTGGGGGCAGTATAGAAAAACTAAGCTACAATGTAGGATATAATTTTACAAACAGTAAAGGTTTATCTGCCGCTTACGATAGTATAGGCACAAAGAATTTTGATGATGATAAATTCACACAGAATAATATTCAGGCAAATCTTCGTTATCAAATCAGCAATCGTTTAGCTGTAAAGGGTTTGTACAGTTTTGCTAAGTACAAAGCCAATATTGATGCCGGGGCTTTTAAGGATGATAAGGATAATGTTTTTGATAATAAGAATATCGTCAGCAATCTTGAGTTGTCTTATACAGTAGCAAAACTCAAACTTAATTTATCGCAAACTTTTGTAAAAGCAGCAAGGGTTTATACAGATGATAGTGCCAGTGTAGGTGGCTTTGCAAAATATTCAAAAGGAAACTATAATGGTAGTTCTGCTATTACAGAATTGTATGGCAATATTACTTTGCATAAAAAATTATCGCTGGTATCGGGTGTGCAATACCTTAGCCAAAAAACCGACCAGAATTATCTAAGCATTAGTTCTTTTGGCCCTTACAAAACCGCATTAGGCGACAGTGCAAAAGCAAATAATTTTTCTGTTTATAATTCGCTATTGCTAACAGATGTAAAAGGGTTTAACATAGAAGCTGGCTTTCGTTACAACAACCACAGTATTTACGGAAGCAATGCCACCTACACATTCAACCCATCATATAATATTGATGCAAACACAAAAGTATTTGTAAACATTTCTTCGGCTTACAAAATACCATCGCTTTATCAATTGTACAGTGAGTATGGAAATAAAGATTTAAAGCCGGAGAAAAGTAACAACTACGAATTAGGTGTACAAACACTCACCAACAATAATAAAAATTCATTCCGCATTACAGGTTTTAAAAGGGATATTAAAGACTTAATTATATTTTATACAGACCCAACAACATATGCCAGTAAATATATTAATCGGGATGTGCAGCATGATTATGGCTTTGAACTGGAAAGCAGTATTTCCATTGGCAAAATAGGTAACTGGACAAATAATTTTACCTATGTAGATGGCGAAGGAAAAAGTGATAATGTGAAAGTAAAAAACTTATACCGCCGCCCCAATTTTACTATGAACAGTGTGCTTACCCTACAGCCAAGTAAATCATTTACCATAATGCCATCCTTCCGTTTTGTAGGTACAAGATTGAAAGGACAGTATGATACTGGCCCGGCGCAAATGCCTCAAAACTATACTATTGATTGTTATTTAGGTTATGAATTTGCAAAACATTTCAGGGCTTTTGTTGATTTTCGCAACGTAACTAATCAGCAATACTTTGATGTGATAGGTTTCAATAGCAGAAAGTTTAACGTAATGACAGGTTTAAGTTTCTCCCTATAAATTTTTAGAGCAGGCAGTATTAAACTGCCTGCTTCATTTTTAAAAACGATTGTTATGTCAATAGAAAAAGTCAATCCCCGTTTTGCCGTTCTAGCCCTATTTATGATTGCTGTGGCAGCTATGCGTATCCCCAATTCTGCACAACTTACGCCTTGGGCAAACTTTACACCCATCGGAGCAATGGGTTTGTTTGGCGGGGCATATTTTACCAAACAGTGGAAGGCTATTTTGTTTCCCCTACTCACTCTTCTAGCAAGTGATTTAATTATTCAGGTTTTTGTATTTAATGGGAAATACGGCATTATGTACAGCGGCTGGTATTTGATTTATGGCATCTTTATTTTTATCACTTTTATTGGTAAATGGCTGATAAAAAAAGTAACTGTAAAAAATGTAATCATTGCTGCAATAACTGCTTCACTTACTCACTGGCTGCTTGCCGACTTTACCGTATGGGTAGGTGGCGGCACCGATTTAAGAACCATGACACCTCTTAGCAGAGATTGGTTTGGCATACAGCAATGCTACATTCAAGGTTTTCCATTTATGCGGAATTTTTTGGCTGGCACATTGGTTTATAGTGGACTTATGTTTGGCGCATTTGAATGGATGAAAGCGAAACAGCCTGCCTTAAAACTTGCTTAACAGCAAGCTAAAACAAAAGTCTTCTCACTCGAAGACGAGGCATGTTACCGTTGGGTAATGGTAAATGCCCTATATATAATTATCAAATAAAATATTGCATGATAGCCTGCTCCTTTCTACCAGCTGCCACCCAAATGATTTATGATATGGGTTTGCAGCATTTGCTGCATGGTATTACATTTGAATGCCCGGAGAAAGCATTAGCAGAAAAACAAAAAGTTGTACGCTGCGTAATGGAAGGTAAAAACTATAGTAGTGCGGAAATAGATAAAATATTTTCTGCAAGCAAAGCACAAGGCAAGAGTTTATATTATGTAGAAGAAGAATTGTTAGAGCAAATACTGCCTGATATTATTTTCACACAAGACACTTGTGAGGTTTGCCAAATTGATACAAAATGTACTGCAGCAGCCGTAGCAAAATTAAAAAAGCAGCCACAAATTATTCCGCTTACGCCAAACAATTTGCTGGATATTTATCAAACTGCTATAACCATTGCAACAGCATTAGGGCATGAGGAAGCAGCGTATAATTATTTATCTTCATTACAAAAAAGAACTGCTACAATTTTAGATACGCTTCGTTTACATCAAAAGCCATTGAAAAGGGTTATGCTGATGGAGTGGATAGAACCCATTTATAATTGCGGCCATTGGATACCCTTTCAAATTGCACAGGCAGGCGGTATTGATATGCTGAGTAATCCTGCAGAAGATAGCATTGTAACACCGTGGGAAAAAATTGTAAAGTACAATCCAGAAGTATTGGTGATTGCACCCTGTGGTTTTCATATTGAAAGAGCGACAGAAGAAATGCACCTGCTTACAAAAAAAGATAATTGGGAAAATGTAGAAGCTGTAAAAACAAACCAGGTTTATCTTGCCGATTTTGATTTATTTACGCAACCATCTGCTTCCACATTGGTAGATGGTATAGAACTGCTGGCTGCTTTGTTTCATCCTTCTTTGTTTGCAGTACCGCAGCAACTGCAACATAAAGCAAAACAATTTTTCATACAATATTCTCTTATTAGTTAAGCATAATGATAACTGATAAAACATGCAGCAGATGTAATACCGTTTTTCAGTGCGGAGCAACAGAAGAAAACGGCCATTGCTGGTGCAATATTTATCCACCGTTATTCAAACCCGACCCACTTAACAATTGTATGTGTACGGCCTGTTTGCATAGTGCAACAAAAGAAAAAATAGATGTTTATGTTACAGAAATGACCGTAGAAAAAGCATTGGCTGCGAACAAAGCAAACGAGTTACCGAAAACAAAACATTTTATTGAGGGTATTGATTACTATTTAGAAATATCGTTTTGGGTATTTACCGAATGGCATCATTTAAAAAGAGGGCATTGCTGCAAAAGCGGTTGCAGGCATTGTCCTTATGAATTTAAAAAAATTACTTTATGATAATATTTATAACAGGCGGTGCAAGAAGTGGTAAAAGCAGCTATGCACAGCAAATGGCTTTGTTGTTATCAGATAATCCGATTTATGTAGCTACAGCCAAAGTTTGGGATGATGATTTTGAAAAGAGGGTGAAACGCCATAAAAATGAAAGGGATGAAAGATGGACAAATTATGAGGAGCAAAGAAATGTAAGTACACTGCCTTTAGAAAATAAAGTATGTATTATTGATTGTGTAACATTATGGCTTACTAATTTCTTTATTGACAGTAAAAATGATATTGATGCTTCTCTCAGCTTATTCAAAGCACAAATTGATGCCTTATACAAAAAGCAGGGAACATTTATAATCATAAGTAATGAAATAGGTATGGGTGTACATGCCGAAACAGAAATCGGCAGAAAGTTTACTGACTTACAGGGATGGGCTAACCAATATGCAGTAACAAAAGCAAGTAAAGTAATATTAATGGTAAGTGGCATTGCAGTAATAATTAAAGAAAATGCAAATGGATAAAATACCCGTGATATTTAGTTGGAGCGGTGGAAAAGACAGCAGCTATGCTTTGCAGAAGGTGCTGCAGGAACAAGTATATGAAGTAAAATATTTGCTTAGCACTATCAACGGAAATTATAAAAGGCTTTCCATGCACGGGGTAAGGGAAGAGTTGATAGAAGCACAAGCTGCATCAATTGGTATTCCCTTGCTAAAAGTGTATGTATATGAAGCAGAAAATGCCGAGTATGAACGGCAGATGAATGAAACATTGCTGAAAGTAAAAGCAGAAGGAATAAGCGTAGTAGCGTTTGGGGATATTTTTTTAGAAGATCTCCGGCAGTACAGAGAAGATAAAATGAAGGCGATAGGTATGAGTTGTATTTTTCCTATTTGGCAAAAAGATACAACATGGCTGGTGAACGATTTTATTGCAAAAGGTTTTAAAACAATCACCTGCTGTATTAATGATGGCTATCTAGATGAAAACTGGTGCGGAAGGGTGATTGATAAAGAATTTGTTGCCGAACTTCCACCAATTGTTGACCCCTGCGGAGAAAATGGGGAGTACCATAGTTTTTGTTATGAAGCGCCCATCTTTAAAACAAAAATAAATATTACCACAGGTGAAAAAACATACAAAGCATTACAATTAAAAACCAAAGACCATCCCACACCCATTAAAGATGTGGGTACCAAAGGTTTTTGGTTTTGTGATTTATTACTTCAACCTTACTATCTATAAAATGGAAATAGCTATATCAACTTTAGTAAAAGAACTGCAACATAAAATTGATTTTAAAACCAAACCAGTTAGTGCATTGGGGAGGTTAGAAGAAATTGCTTTGCAGATTGGACAAATTCAAAACAATTTGTCTCCACAAATTAATAAACCACATATTGTAGTATTTGCCGCAGACCACGGCATAGCAGCTACGGGGTTGGTAAACCCATATCCGCAGGCTGTTACGGCACAAATGGTATTAAATTTTATTAATGGTGGCGCAGCCATCAATGTTTTTTGCAGGCAAAACAATATTGAATTGAAAGTAGTTGATTGCGGGGTTAATTATGAGTTTGAAGGTATTGCTGCATCAAAGAAATTTATTGCGGCTAAAATCAATCATGGCACTAAGAACTATCTTGAAGAAGATGCAATGACAGAAAGTGAAACTCTTTATGCTATAGAAAAAGGAAAAGAAATTGTGCAAACTATTGCAACAGATGGTTGCAATACCATTGGCTTTGGCGAAATGGGTATTGGTAATACTTCATCCGCTGCATTAATTATGAGCAGCATCCTGCAAATAAATGTGGAAGAATGTACAGGAAGGGGAACAGGAGTAAATGACGAACAGTTGGCATTGAAAATTGTTACGCTGAAAAAAGTAGTTCAGTTGCAGCATTTGGATAGCTTAAAGGACAAGCCCTTAGAAATATTACAAAAAGTTGGCGGCTTTGAAATAGCCATGATGGTGGGCGCATACCTTGAAGCTACAAAACAAAAAATGATAATTGTAGTAGATGGTTTTATTGCTACTGCCGCATTACTTATTGCAAGCAAAATGAATGAACGTGTTTTAGTGAATTGCATATTTGCACACACCAGCGGTGAGCAAGGGCATGAAAAAATGTTATACTATTTAAAGGCAAAACCATTGTTACACTTGCAAATGCGTTTGGGTGAAGGTACTGGTGCTGCAATAGCAATACCATTAATCCAAAGTGCTGTAAATTTTTTAAATGAAATGGCAAGTTTTGAAACTGCTGGTGTAAGCAATAAATAGTAATGAAAAAAGAACTGCAAATATTTTTAACTGCTGTCATGTTTTATACCCGTGTGCCCGTGCCAAGGTGGGTAAACCATGATGCTGACTATTTAAACAAAGCCACCAAATATTTTCCGCTCATTGGTTGGATAGCAGGTTCTGTAGCTGCTTTGGTGTTTATGGGAGCAAATTATTTGTTCAATCCTTCCATTGCTATTATACTTTCGATGGCTGCTTCTGTGTTGTTAACCGGTGCATTTCACGAAGATGGATTTGCAGATGTTTGTGATGGCTTTGGTGGCGGCTGGACAAAAGAAAAGATTCTGCTAATAATGAAAGACAGCCGTGTGGGAGCTTATGGTGTAATTGGAACAATCTTTATGCTCTCACTGAAATTTTATGTGCTGCTTTCATTTACCGTAACACAAATACCTTTTATATTAATAGCTGCACATGCTTTATCGAGATGGGCTGCATCTACTTTTATACTTACGCATCAATATGTAAGGGAGAATGAAGATAGTAAGGCAAAACCGGTTGCTAAACAGTTTTTACTTACCCATTTTTTAATCGCTTCATTGTTTGGTATTTTGCCATTGTTACTGTTTAGAAATGCGTATGCTTTTCTGCTAATCATTCCGGTTTACTTAATGAAAATATATTTAGGTTGGTATTTTAAAAAATGGATTGGCGGCTACACCGGCGATTGCCTGGGGGCAACGCAGCAACTATGTGAAATTATATTTTACTTATCATCCTTGGCATTATGGAAGTTTATTTAGTACGACATACCAAACCGGCAATTGGAAAAGATGTTTGCTATGGGCAATCTGATATTCCGGTTGATGAAAGTGTATTTGATCAAACTGCAAAAGATATTTTAACAACATTGCCAACAAACACAGATGCCATTTACAGCAGCCCATTATTGAGATGCAGTAGACTGGCCGAATATCTGCTACAAAATAAATACCATCATGCCGAAATTAAATATTCACCACTTTTAAAAGAGTTAGATTTTGGAGATTGGGAAAATCACAAATGGAATGATATTAACCAAGCTGATTTACAAAAATGGATGGATGATTTTGTAAATCAATCTCCACCGGGTGGCGAAAGTTTTATAGTACTTCATCAACGTATAAATCAATTTCTCAGTTTGCTTAAAACATGTAATTACGCTTCAGTAATTATAATAACACATGCAGGTGTTATCCGTTCAGTAATTAGTCATATACAGCAAACATTACTTAATGATGCTTTTGCAATAAACTATGATTATGGGAGTGTGACAAAGTTAAAACTAAAATTTGTGAGAAATTTAGACAACCCCACTTGACCTTTGCACCAAGTCAGGCACTTTTGAAAGGCACACAAAGCCGACACACAATAACCAAATTTTCAAAAGAATAGTTTTGGGGTGGGCTGTATACGCACAAATTCTATCCTATCAATCATATGATTTGAAACGCCGATGTTAGAAACCCTATCGATGAAGCTCGCTTCTTTTCAATTCATGCCTCGCCGGCTGTTGTTTGTATGTCTTATTGTACAGACAAGTAGGCATGCTTACTAGTATCCGATGTATCAAAGAGAAATGATTGTTTAGGATTAATTATTTTAAACGCAAACTTGTGCACTTCTCCAGGTTTCATTTTATTATCTTATGTTAACAACAAGCCATTTCGCTAATAGTAGTTTTGTTGAAAATTATTTAGCATGAAAACAATATTAAAATTAGAAGAAGCTGCTATGGCGGCTATTGGTATTTACTTCCTCAGCCCTTATCAACTGGGACTGTCTGTCGGGCATGGGCATTGCTTTTCTTTGCACCTGATATTTCCATGCTGGGATACCTGATAAACGCAAAAGTTGGAGGGGTTACCTACAATCTGTTTCATCACAAAGGGATAGCCATTGTCCTTGCAATTTTGGGTTATTTATTTCAATATGATATACTTACAGCCACTGGCATACTTTTATTTGCTCATGCTTCTTTTGACAGAGTCTGGGGATATGGCCTAAAATATTCGGATAGTTTTTCGAATACACACCTTGGCAGGATCGGCAAAATCAAATAAGCTATTTCTTTTTTGCCAGTCGTTTGCGGATGCGGCTCATACTTACCGGCGTAATACCCAAATAATTGGCAATATAATGTTGTGGAACTCTTTCAATGATTTTCATTTTATTGCCCTTTATTAATTCAAGGTATCTTTCTTCGGGACTAAGCATCAACAATCCCACCATTCTTTCCTCTAACCCCATCGCAATATATTCCGCTATTAATCGACCAAATTTTTGCCAAGTATTGTTTTTATCATATAGTTTTTGAAGAATGCTATAGGGAAATACAATCAACACGCAATCACTCAGGGCTTCAATAGAAAGTTTTGAGGGTTGTTGGGTAATACAGCTAATATAAGAGGTAACAAAGTGGTTCTCAAAATAAAAATAGGTTGTTTTTTCTTCGCCATCCTGTATATAATAATGCCGCAACATCCCATCCATTACAAAACCCACTACATTAGAAACTTTTCCAATTTCGGATAGTAAATCGTGCTTTTGTAACTTTTTGATTTGTAAATGTGATGCAAGTAAATCCCAATCTTGATCAGAAAGGTTAATGAATTTTTCAATATGATTCCTTAGTGGAGAAAACATGAATTAATTTTCTTTTACTGTAATAAAAAATATGTGCTTGACTATTTTTTTTCTATTAACCATGCCGGTTTGGCTTTCATTACTTTGGCTTGAATTTTACAACCCGCCACATGCGAGCCGGGTAAATATCCGATACTCATTAAAAATTCATTCACAATTTCACCGCCGGTGAATTTGAAAGTTGTTTTAAATAGTTTCACCCATTCGTCTTTCTTTTTAGGATGATGATGATCTAACCATTTTTTAAAAGAACCAAATTCTTTTTGCAAACCAAGAATTACATTGGCATTATAAATAGCGGCATCTACTTTTAATCGGTTTCTTATAATGCCGGTATCATTTAATAACCTTTGTCGATCTGCTTCTTTATAGGAAGCTACTTTTTTAATAGTAAACTGATGAAAGGCTTTTTTAAAATTGGCTTGTTTGTTTAAAATGGTTGTCCAGCTTAATCCCGCCTGGTTAATTTCTAAAACCAATCTTTCAAACAATTCATTGTCCGACTCGATAGGAAACCCGTAGGCAGTATCGTGATATATTCGATGAAGGTTTGTTTTTTCCATTTTACTAACTGCTTCACAATAAGAATTGGGTTTGTCCATGTAAAAAGTTTTGCTTTTTCTTACTTTAAAATACGATCTATTTTTTATTGCTTTAATAATTCTTGAATAACACGTATCGCAGCAGCTGATCGAACGTAACGGTTATGTTACTATTTTCATTTTTTTCCGGTTCTGTAGGTAAAGAAATGGTGTCTTAGAAAAAAACAGCTATTTTTAACCACTGCTAAAATTAACAAGGTTTCATGAATGAAATAAAATATAGCGAAGAAGAGCTGGTTCAATTCCTTAGAAATAAGGATCAAAAGGCGTTTTCTTATCTATACGATAATTATTCAGCTATTTTAAATGGAACCATATCAAGGATGGTAACGGATTCCGGCCTTGCAGAAGATATTTTACAAGAGGCTTTTCTGAAAATATGGAATAATTTTTCATCTTTTGATAGTAGTAAGGGGCGTCTTTTTACCTGGATGCTAAATGTTACCCGAAATCTTACCATCGATACTTTGCGAAGCAAGGGTCATAAAAAGCAGCAGTTAATCTCTTCTGATGAAAATTCCGTAAGTAACTTTGCAGATAATAGCAGGTTGCCTGAAAAATACGATTCCATGGGTTTAAAAAAACAGCTGCAGCAATTGAAGCCGGAATTAAGAAATTTGATTGAACTTGCTTATTTTCAGGGCTTTACACAAGATGAAATTTCAAAACTAACACAGCTGCCTTTGGGTACGGTAAAGTCCAGATTGCGTGCTGCCATTATTGAATTAAGAAAACTAGTAGAATAAAATACATTGAATAGTAACGAAATCATATCATCAGGCATTTTAGAACAATATGTTCTTGGATTTACTTCCCCGGAAGAAAATGCAGATATTATGCGTTGGGCAAAACAATACCCCGAGGTGGCTATCGAAATAAAAGCTATTCAATTTGCCATGGAAAAATTTGCCCAAGCCAATGCAATAGAACCGGATCCGAGTGTAAAGGCAAAGATTTTTGCAAAAATTAATGAACAGAATCTATTACATCAAACTGCGCAAACCCTTCCTGAAATGCAATCAACCCCGGTTGTGTCAATGTTGAGAAATTGGAAATGGATGGCAGCGGCTTCAATAATTGTTTTACTAGTGAGTGCCACTTTTAACCTAGTCTTTTTTAATAAATTGACAAGTGTGAATGATACACTGGCCATTACAAAACAATTGTTGGAAAAAGAACAACAACATAGCAATGAGCTGAAAAATGATTGGGACATTGTAAGAGATCCTAACAATGTATTGGTTTCATTAAAAGGATTGGAAACAAACCCAAATGCGACTGCAAAAATATTTTGGTTTCAACAAACCGGAGAAGTTAGGATTGATGCCAGCAATTTACCCTTGGCTCCCGCCGGAAAGCAATACCAGTTTTGGGCTATTGTGGATGGCAAACCGGTTGATGGAGGCTTGATTATCACCGGCGAATCCGGCACAAAATACCGCATGCAAAAAATGAAATCTTTTGGAAAAGCAGAAGCTTTTGCCATCTCATTAGAAAAAGCCGGCGGTAGTACCAGCCCCACAGTAGTGGTTAGTATCGGAAAAATTATCTAATACAACCGCCCTACACTTTCTATTAGTTACCCACGAACCAATTTCTTGTTGCCGATTGATGTAACTGCACGATACAACTTTCCCGTCTATTTTATTTTTTTACTATTTCAATCCAAGATGATTCATTCCTCGTAAGTAAGGTATAGCAAACCCAATCCTTAACTTAAAATGATTAAAATGAAACGTAAAAAACTAGTGCTACCGGCCATAATTGGCGCAGCATTGATCATCGGTGGAATTATTTATGCAGCAGATCATGTTGATACACCTGCAGTAACCAATCAACCCACAGACATTACCGATCTGTATGTTTTCCGTGGCTCCGACCCCAGTACCTTGGTATTTGTAGCTAATAGCCAAGGTTTAACGAGTCCGGCCAATTCAACAGGCCTGAAATTTGATGAAAACACGGTGTTGGAATTTAACATTGATAAAACAGGTGATAACGTGGAAGACCTGGTTATTCAGTGTAAATATGATGCCACATCAAATAAAATGCAGATCTATGGTCCTATCGCGCCATCTGCAACCGGCACAAAAAGCAAACTGGAAGGAAGTGTTAGTGCCGAAGTAGCCGTTACCGCCTATGGTGCTACAGCAACTTCTGCCACAGGTTCTACGGGCATCAAAGTATTTGCCGGACCAAGAGATGATCCTTTCTTTTTTGATTTAAACCGTTACAAAGCCATCCTAGCAGGCACTGCTCCGGGCTTCTCAAGCACCGGTACAGACACTTTTGCAGGAACCAATGTTTTAAGTGTGGTTGTTGAATTGCCAAAAACACTTATTGGTGCAACAGGCAATATTAATGTATGGTTAGAAACAAAAAAGAAAATATAATCAAATCACCTTCTAAATAAAACAAAATGAAACTAATCACTAAATTATCCGCTGTATTATTATCAAGTAGTCTAATAATGATCTCTTGCAGCAAAAATGATACACCCGCGCCTACTGTGTTTTATGAAATACAAGACCAAATGGCTAGGCCCGCTATTAACACCGTTTTTGTACCGGCAGCGGCAGACAAAGATGTTTTTAACACTACGGCACCTAGCGCCATGGGTGCCTTATTTCAAACCAAATTTCAAACGCGTTTATTGGCTTTAAATGCCGGTTACACAACCAATGCATTGGGACAAAGTGCTGCTGCATTTACCGGTTTATTGGCTACTGATGTACTAGGCGTATCTACCACAGGTGTAACCACTTTTTTTGATGGAACCAATGTTCTAACCGGTAGAGCATTAAACGATGATGTAATAGATGTGGAATTGTTACTAATATTTGGTGGACCCACCGGTGCAAGTAATCCAACCCTTACAAAGGATAATGTAAATGCGAATGACAAAACTTTTTCAACCTCATTTCCTTATTTGGCAACGCCTTGGTAATAAAATGAATGTAAATCAAAAACATAAAAAGCCAGAGATGTATCTCTGGCTTTTTAAATACCAACGGATGGTTTTGGATGATCAAACAGCCTTACCTATTTAAATATTTGAATAGAATGAAAACCCCTGCTTTTGCATTTATCTTTCTGTTTTTTGTAGTAAATACTCTTTTTGCTCAAAAAACTATTTCGGGCAGAGTATTGGATGCTCAAAATAGACAGCCCTTGGAATTTGCATTGATTACATCTGCAGTCAGCCCCTTCATAAATACTACTACAGACCAAAATGGAAACTTTGGTTTGAAATCCGGAAATCAAATAAGGGTATCGTATATAGGTTATAAAACAACGCTGGTAACTGTTCAAAACAATGAGCATAATTTAATTGTATTAGAACCTTCCATTCTTAGTTTAAAAGATTTGGTTTTACAAAAAAACAAAATCGCAAACTTTGCTACTACTGCTAAAATAGATTTACATATTAACCCGGTTAAAAATACACAGGAGCTATTTCGAATAGTTCCGGGATTGTTTATTGCACAACATGCCGGTGGAGGAAAAGCAGAACAGATTTTTTTACGCGGCTTTGATTCTGATCATGGAACAGATATTCAGGTTAGTGTAGATGGAATGCCGGTGAATATGGTTAGTCATGCACACGGACAAGGTTATGCAGATGCTCATTTTATTATTCCTGAAACAATCAATCATATTGATTTTGGCGTGGGTCCATATTATACAGAACATGGAAATTTAAATACAGCCGGGTATATATCTTTTGCCACTTTTAAAAATATTCCAAAAAGCCTCATTCAGGTTGAAGCAGGTCGTTTTAATACTGTACGCACTTTGGGTATGTTCGACTTACTCAAAAAAAATAAAGATAAACAGAGTGCCTACATGGCTGCCGAGTTTAATTACACAGACGGACCCACTTTGTATCCACAAAAATTTAGCCGCTACAATGTATTTGGAAAATATAACCTACACCTAACTGATCAAACACAAGTAAGTTTTTCTATTTCTGCTTTTAAAAGTAATTGGAATGCAAGTGGTCAATTGCCTACCAGGGCTGTAGAATCCGGAATGATTGATCGCTTTGGGAGTATTGATCCATCAGAAGGTGGGAATACAGAAAGACAAAATGCAAACTTGATTGTAAAACATCGCTTTCAAAACAATGGTTATTTAGAAAATCAATTGTACTTTACAAAATATAAATTTAATCTGTATTCGAATTTTTCATTTTACTTGAATGATCCGATAAATGGTGATGAAATAAACCAAGCAGAAAAAAGGAATTTGTTAGGATATTCATCAAAATTTAATAAAAAATATTTTTGGGGAACAAAAACATTGCAATCATCATACGGCATAGGTTTTAGGCATGATGAAACAAATAATAGCCGATTATCCAATGTAGTAAAACGAGCTTTTATAAGCGATACAAAGTTGGGGGACATTCAAGAAACAAATGCATTTTCATTTATTGAACAAGAATTGAATGCCGGCAACTGGTGTGTGAATGCCGGCGTACGCGTAGATTATTTTAATTTTAATTATGTAGATAAATTAAATACTACGCAGCTGCCATCTCAACAAAAAGCGATTGTTAGTCCGAAAATAAATATTCAATACACATTCAACCCCCAAGTTCAACTGTTTGTAAAAGCGGGAAAGGGGTTTCATAGTAACGATACGCGCGTTGTGATTGCCAATGAAGGAAAAGAAATTTTACCGGCAGCTTATGGCACAGATTTGGGCATTGTTATAAAACCCACCAATAACCTTTTATTAAGTATGGCTGTTTGGCAACTGTACCTTGAGCAAGAATTTGTTTATGTAGGTGATGATGGAAATGTAGAACCTAGTGGTAAAAGCCTTAGAAAAGGTATTGATATCACTGCTCGGTATCAATTGTCGAAACACCTTTTTGCCAACGCCAATCTTAACATCACCAAACCAAGGGCTTTGGGAGAAATAAAAGGGGCTGATTACATACCCTTGGCACCTACCGTTACCAGTATTGCCGGTATTTTTTATAAAGCACAGACAGGGTTGAATGGAGGAATCAATTATCGATATATAAAAAACAGACCGGCCAATGAAGACAATTCAATAGTAGCCAAAGGTAATTTTTTATTAGATGCGACGATTAACTATACAAAGAAGTCTTATGAAATAGGTGTAGCGGTTGAAAATGTTTTTAATGTAAAATGGAATGAAGCACAGTTCGCAACAGAATCTAGATTACAAAATGAACCGGCTGCTGTTACAGAATTAAATTTCACACCCGGAACACCGTTTTTTGCGAAATTGAAATTGGCGGTTTTTTTCTAATAACAAAAAGAGAATTTAATCGTTTACTTAACCTTTATGATTGCAACTAGACATTATAACAAAATTAAATCTGTGGCACTAGTTTTTATTTGCCTCTTTTTTTGTCAATCGATTTTTGCACATGCCAGCATTGTCGATTTAGAAAAAATGAGTAAAACAGATGCTGCATTTTTATATATTAAACTTGGGTTTGAACATATTCTACCACTAGGTCTAGATCATATACTATTTGTGTTGAGCTTGTTTTTATTGAACCCAAAATTGAAGCCCATTTTATGGCAAGCAACCGCATTTACTATTGCGCATACGGTAACATTGGGATTGTCTATGTACAATGTCATTACAATACCCTCGTACATAATAGAGCCACTGATTGCAGCTTCTATTCTATATGTTGCGCTTGAGAATATCTTTTCGCCTACTTTAAAAGCCTCAAGAATTACAGTGGTATTTTTATTTGGCTTAATTCACGGAATGGGCTTTGCCGGTGCATTGGGGCAATTGGGTTTGCCACAAAATTCGTATTTGAGTTCTTTGTTGATGTTTAACTTAGGGGTTGAACTGGGGCAAATTTCTGTAATTGTAGCCGCCTGGTTTTTATTGGCAAAATGGTTTGGCAACAAGCCTTATTATAGAAAAGTGATTGTAATACCCATCTCAATTATTATTAGCGCAATTGCTGTTTATTGGGTAGTGGAGAGATTATTCTTTCAATAAGATAGCCAGGTCTTTAACCACTGAAGGAGATAAATCAAAACTATTTTTATTGGCTTCTTCAAAATACTGTTTTGCATTGTACCCTTTGTTCATAGATTTCATTAGTTTACCCATCCAATACAATTCCAATCCCTCTAAAGGTTTTCCGGCCACCTCTTTTTGGTAAATCTGATAAGCTTGTTCTTGTTGTTGATTACAAAGCAAACTCCATACATACCAAGCATTTGTTTGAGGTGTATTTCTATTGTCCAATTCTTTTTTGGCAATAACAACAGCTTTGGCCGGATCGTGTAAAATGCCCGTATACAACTGTATCAAATATTTATGATACATATTTCCATATAAAGGATTCGTAACTTTTTCTTCAAATGTCTTTGCCAATTTCCATTCTAAAGTAGAATCAGATCTGTGTTCCGCAACGGCTATTAATTTAAAAAGCGGATCCGGTGAAGCCGTTTTTGTTGCCACAAACTGAAATATTTTTTCAGCAAGCGAATCATTTTTGTCTTTTACCAATGCTACCCATCCAATTCCCATGATGCTATGTAGATCCGATGAATTGGCCCTGATGCAGTCTACAAAACAGCTATATGCTTCATTCAATTTTCCGGCATGAATGTATAAATCTCCTAAGTTGGATAAGGCTGATAATTGTAATGATTGATTACCACCTGCATTTTCGGCGGCCTTTTTCATGGCAACAATAGAAGAGTCTAGCTCTCCCTGATAATGCATCATTTTACTTTTACGAAACTGATATCCGAAATCGTTTTCAACCTTTATTGATTTGAGTTGTAAGTTAGCTTCCAATATTCTACCCAACTCAAAATCAACATCAAAGGAAGTGGCAGCAGATTCATACTTTTTAATGCCCATTGTTTTTGCAATATTCAATAGAGAGTCTGCTTCTTTAAAACGGTGCTGCAAAATGGAGTGGCTAATCATTGAAAATATAGGACCTACTTCTTTTGATCGGTAATCACCGGCAAGCTTGATTAAAAGACTGTCTGATTTTTTTACATCCGCTATATTTCCTGTTAAGTGAAATCTGGCAACTAGTGCAGCTGCATATTTTGTGGTATTGCTATAATCGGGCGTATTCGTTGTAATTCTATTTTTCCAAAATTCAATCTCTTTTTGATTAATGGTAACCGCTTGTGGTACTGTGTAATGACTAATTAGGCTATTCACAAACGTTTTGTCAACTATGGTGATTTTTTCATTTTTACAGGAAGAAAAGATAATGATGGAAACCAATGTGACTAATAAATGTTTCATACTTGCAAATTTTGATAGTACATACGAAAAAATGGAGCAATCAGATTGCGTTTTACTATGAAACCTTAACTAGAATGAATACTGTGATAGACTCAGTAGATTTTGTCAACTTAAGGATTCCATTTTTTGCAAGCCCTGTTGTTAAAACTTACCTTATCGATACCCTTTTCGATAAACTGTGCGATTGGTTGATGAAAATCCACCCATAACCCCCTCCCGATAGGTTTCTACTATTAATGCCGGTTCCCATGGTGCAAAAGTGGGGGCTTCTAACCACAGGGTTTGAATCATTTTGCAGGTTTCCTTTGATCCGGTTATTGGGTTTTGAAAAGGGTATACTGTAGTGATCGCCAATCGGTTTTCTTGCCACTTGGTAGTGCTAGAGAGTGGCTTGGCACTACGACCCATATAGATGCTATTTTCTGATACCGAACCATCCAATGCATATCGATAATTGATTAAAGGTTGAACTTCTCTGGGTCCAAAAAATACTCTTTCTATTTCAATATTCTCTTTGGGATGTATAATTGATATTTTTTCGCCCCAGCCGCTTCCTAAAGAGGGGGTTTTAGCTTTGTCAGTAATATTGATTACTGAAACAGTACTTAATTCTGCTGTTGACCAACTGCCGGAAAAGTCCGGATTGGGTAATGCAGGTGTTCTAATTCCCAATGTAACTCTATCCGTACGAGTATAGGTAGGTTTCAAAATACCCGTACCGGCAGCTATTGGAGGAATGTATGGATCTGCGGCATTGGCACTTGCGGAAACCCTTGGATACTTGAATAGCGATTTTTCATAGTCTTTTACAATCGAATCCATGATACCCATCACCCAAGGGTAATGATCTTTCACATCTATTTCTTCTTGGGGGTCAACACGTAGATCGAATAGTCGAACCAGGTTATCGGGTTCAGCATCTGGTAATTCTGTTTTATAGTTATACCATAATTTCCAGTCACGCCACTTGACTGCCATCAAATTGCCACTTCGATTCATAAATAATACACTCTCTCGATTGGATTTGCTTTGATTTCCTTCAAAAAAAGCCAATTGATTTACGCCATCAATTATTCGGTCGACGTTAACAACGCTCGTTATCCCTACCGCAGCCGCAATGGTTGCAAATAAATCTACTTCGTGTATTATCTCGTTTGATACTTGTCCGCTTTTTATACGATTGGGCCAACGAATCACAAACGGACTCCGAATACCCCCTTCCATGGCAGAATTATAATAACCTCTCCAAGGTCCGGGTGACCCTCTCCAGGGTCTTCTTAATTCTGCACCATTATCGCCACACCATATCACCATGGTGTTTTTTTCAACACCCGATTTTTCTAATTGTTGTAAAATCAATCCTACATTATAATCCATATCAGCCATCGCATCTCCCATATCACCTGCTCCTGTATTTCCTGCTTTATCCGGATGGGGTAAGGCCGGAAAATGAAGTTGTGTAATTGGATAATATAAAAAGAAGGGGTTTCCTTTTTCCGCATTTTTTTGGATAAACGCAACCCCTTTTTCTGCCGATTCGCGGTCGATGGTTCTCCGCGTATTTAAATCGAATGGTTTTACTTTTTTAGAAATTTGCCCGGCGACTCCTTCCCATATGTACGGGATTTCTTGGTCTTTCGGAAAACCCTTCATAGAGGTAAATTGAGATAAATGGCTGGTGCCGGGTATTCCATACCATTCGTCAAAGCCCTGATTGGTAGGTTCACGTTTGCCTAACCAATTTTCGCCCCCAATATCCCATTTGCCAAACAATGCTGTTGCATAACCAACCGATTTTAGCTGCTCTGCCATTGTATTTTCCCATAAAGTAGTTCCGGCAAAATAATCATCCCCGGCACGGGTAGCATATCTACCGGTAAGCAATGCTATACGGGATGGGGTACACGAATACTCAACATTAAAATTGGTTAAGCGAATTCCATCGGTTCCAATTTTGTCGATATGGGGAGTTGGTACACCACGCACTCCTCCATAAGAACTCAATTCGCCAATACCAATGTTATCGGGAAATATCAACACGATATTGGGCCTGTTTTGAGAATGTGCCGGAAGAGATACGCTGATTACAATCAAGAATAAAATCAAGCATTTGCGGCTGTTTTCTTTCATGGTATTGTTTTGTTTTTTGAATGTACCATATAAAGATACGCCTACTGCATTTTATTTTTTCGAATTGGAGAGTTGATATGAACATCAACTTCAAATAGATAACTTTTAGCGGTCATGCCATTTCGGTCTTTCTAAATTTCACATTGAACAAAGTTTGACAAATTTTAAGCCAAAAAAATAATTTTACAAAGGTTGTCTAATTAGCTAACTTTGCTTTGTGAGCCAAAACTTTATTCGAAACATATTTTATTATAAGCATTACTTCCTGGAGTTCTTTGATGTGCAGACGGAAGAAGTGCAAAAGAAGTTCAACTGGACTTTGGAACTTATTGCCACAATTAATCGTGTACCTAAGAAATATTTCCAGCACATGGATGGCTCAGTTGGATTATATGAAATAAGAGTTGAAGTTGGAAGCAATATTTTCAGAGCGTTTGCTTTTTTTGACGAAGGACAACTGATTGTTGTGGCAAATGCCTTTCAAAAGAAAACACAAAAGACACCTAAAAATGAAATCGAATTAGCAAAAAAAATTAAAAAAGAATATTTCAATGAAAAAAATAAAAAATAAAAACCTGACATCTTTTGCTGACCATCTTGCCAAACAATATGGCAAACGCGGTACAGCAAAAAGAGAAGACTATGAACAAGGCTTCGAGGCTTTCAAGCTTGGCGTTTTTATCCAAGAAATGCGGGAAAAACAAAATTTGACGCAAGAACAACTTGCATTAAAGTGCGGTACGACCAAATCCTATATTTCAAGAATAGAAAATAATGCGAGCGACATTAGACTGTCAACACTTATGCGTATTGTAAAAGAAGGGCTTGGCGGGCACTTAAAATTAAGTGTGGCTTAACCACTGAAAGGCTCAAACCGCAAACATCGGCTTCAAGCATTTGGGGCTTGTCGCATATATCTTTCATTATCAGTACAAATCCCAGCTTCAGCTTCAAGGCGACCCAACTCGGCTCGTCAGTAGAACTTGCCTTTCGGCAGGTATGTCATTAAGCTTTTGTACATTTCTTCAGCGGCAGTTGCTAGGCTTGACGGAAGTGCATGTTCCAACTGCTTAAAGCCCTGACCGAATAAATAAGATTTACAATTGTAGTAAACAATCCTAAGTAAAAGGTGTTTTATCATTTATCGGTATTTTATAATCTTTTGTTGTACTCGGAAATGATCACTTGTGTAAACAACGTTTATTGTAAATTTGCAATCCCATCAACGTATAAAATAATATCAAATGGAAAATAACACAGAAAGTAAATGTCCTTTTAACGGAGGTGCCCTAAAACAAAGTGCCGGTAACGGTACCGGTAACCGCGACTGGTGGCCGAATTTATTAAAATTGAATATCCTTCGCCAAAATTCTACTTTGTCCAATCCAATGGACGAATCGTTCAATTATGGAAAAGAATTTAGTTCGCTTGATCTGGCGGCGGTAAAGAAAGAAATTGTAGCGCTTATGACCAATTCACAAGATTGGTGGCCGGCAGATTATGGTCATTATGGGCCTTTATTTATTAGAATGGCATGGCATAGTGCAGGAACGTATCGCATTTCTGATGGTCGTGGTGGTGCCGGTTCGGGTACACAACGATTTGCGCCTTTGAATAGCTGGCCCGACAATGCTAATCTCGACAAAGCCCGATTACTATTATGGCCTATCAAACAAAAATATGGTAAGAAACTTTCTTGGGCCGACTTGATGATTCTTGCCGGCAATTGTGCCCTTGAATCAATGGGGTTCAAGACTTTTGGTTTTGCGGGTGGTCGTGAAGATGTTTGGGAGCCGGAGGAAGATGTGTATTGGGGTTCTGAAACTGAATGGTTAGGCGACAAGCGTTACACCGGTGACCGAGAATTGGAGAATCCATTGGGCGCTGTTCAGATGGGACTCATATACGTGAATCCACAGGGCCCTAACTTTAACCCTGATCCACTTGCCTCAGCTCGTGATATTCGCGAAACTTTTGGCAGAATGGCGATGAATGATGAAGAAACGGTGGCCTTGATAGCCGGCGGACATACATTTGGTAAAACCCATGGTGCTGCTGATGCCGACAAATATGTTGGCAGAGAACCGGCTGCTGCAAGCATAGAGGAGCAAGGTCTTGGCTGGAAGAATAGTTTTGGAACCGGAAATGCTGGCGATACTATTACAAGCGGACTAGAGGGTGCATGGACAACAACACCTACCCAATGGAGCAATAATTATTTTGAGAACTTGTTTGGATTTGAGTGGGAGTTGACTAAGAGTCCGGCAGGCGCACATCAATGGAAACCCAAAGGAGATGGTGGTGCAGGTACCGTTCCGGATGCACATGATTCTACCAAACGTCATGCTCCATTTATGCTTACTTCTGATATAGCATTAAGAGTAGATCCGGCGTATGAAAAAGTTTCAAGACATTTTTTTGAAAATCCTGCAATTTTCGCTGACGCTTTTGCCAGAGCATGGTTCAAACTTACACACCGTGATATGGGTCCGATTGCACGTTATTTAGGTGCTGAAGTACCCACCGAAGAGCTGATTTGGCAAGATCCCATTCCGGCGAAAACCAAAGCAGACATAGACAATAAAGACATCGCTACACTTACCGCTAGTATACTTGATTCGGGATTAACGGTTTCACAACTCGTTTCTACAGCATGGGCTTCGGCATCCACATTTCGTAATTCTGATAAACGCGGCGGAGCAAATGGTGCACGCATTCAATTAGCGCCTCAAAAAGATTGGGAAGTGAACCATCCTATTCGATTGACAAAAGTGTTGGATATATTGAAAGGCATTCAATCTGCCTTTAACAGCAAACAATCGGGCAGTAAAGAAGTTTCACTTGCTGATATCATTGTTTTGGGTGGCTGTGTGGGTATAGAGAAAGCTGCTAAAAATGCCGGACATTCAGTAACGGTTCCATTTACACCGGGTAGAGCTGATGCAACACAAGCGCAAACAGATATTGACTCTTTTAATATATTAGAGCCCGCTGCTGATGGTTTCCGAAACTATTATAAACCTATACACAAATCCTCCGCTGAAGAAATGCTTGTAGACAAAGCTCAACTGATGTCACTAACAGCCCCTGAAATGTCTGTACTCGTTGGTGGCATGCGTGTGCTAAATACTAATTTCGGTCTGTCTGCACACGGAGAATTTACCAAGCGACCCGAGGTACTTACCAACGATTTTTTCTTGAACCTGCTTGATTTTAATACGACTTGGAAAGCTAGTTCGTTATCACAAGATGTGTTTGAAGGACGTGATCGTAAAACAGGCGAAATTAAGTGGACCGGTACCCGTGTAGACCTTATTTTCGGTTCTAACTCAGAACTAAGAGCTATTGCAGAAGTGTATGGATCTGAAGATGCTAGTGAGAAATTTGTAAAAGACTTTGTAAGTGCTTGGAATAAGGTGATGAATCTTGATCGATTCGATCTTGCTTAAATTCTGTTTCTTAATTTTATTACCAAAAGGTGGTCCAATACATGGCCACCTTTTTTTATTGATCGCCCTTATGGGTTCTGCTTTTTTGGTATCGTGACAATATTGCACTTCCAATAGATGTGGAGACTATCGCAACGATTAGTTTTGGTAAATCTTTATTCAAAAAGATATCTAATTGCCCTGCAAAAAGTACACTCACCATAATTAATAAAAATAAAGGACCCACAATCCACAATCCCCAGCGCCATGATTCTTTTGGCCAAAGAAAACCGAATACACTTCCACAAAGAAGAAATATGATTCCCAATATAATTAGGAAAGGTTCTATTTCAGGAATAAAAGGAATAGAGAGCCCTACCAGCACAGCAAGGATATATGGAAATTTTGATGTCATGTTACTATTTTTATGAATTCAGTGGTGTAACAATACACAAAAATTACTTTTACTTTATTGTTTTTGACTAATATAAATCACATTCCTGGCATCCGTACAAGCTACGCCTATATCAAGAAAACCGTCTTTGTTAATATCACCCAGTGCCATCCCATACACGCTTCCCTTACCGTCGCCAAACTTTATTTCGGTATATTTTTCACCGTTTCCAACATAAAAAAAAGCGGTTGTTTTAGAAGCTACATATCCCACAACAATATCAAGCTTCTTATCATTATTTAAGTCGCCAATAACAATTGAATAAGGAACCAATTTTTCACCAAAAGAGATGGGCTCATTGAATCCGCCTTTTTTATCATTGATGTAGATAAAAGTGCCTGTTGCTTCATCACCCACTACTAAATCCATATATCCATCATCATTCAAATCGGCAGCAGTGCCGGTTCTGGCATTGTTTTTTGCGGGGCCAAATGGTATGGTTTTTGTAAAGTTTGCTTTGCCGTCATTATAAAAAACAAGGCTCTTTCCGCCATCGCGATGTGGAATGGCAAGATCCATAAATCCATCATTGTTAAAATCGGCCGGAACAATGGTGGTAGCAGATTCTGAAGCTAACACTTTAAATTCTTGGTTTGGAAATTTACCATATCCATCATTCAAACAATAATAGGAGGGTGAGTTACGATTGGCAACAATCAAATCGGGCTTTCCATCATTGTTTAGATCCGCTATAGATGCATATCGTGTATTCCATTTAGCATTGCCCCAGGATTGAGAAATACTAAAAACACCTTTCCCATTATTGAAGTAAACAAGCTTATCATCTTTATCGTTACTTACTACAATATCCATATCCCCATCCTTATCCAAGTCTGCTAAAACAGTTGAATAAGTATTGTCCGGTTTTGTTCCTAAATCGATCGAATTGGGAAATGCTCCCTTTCCATTGTTAATCAGAATTTTATTAAATAGTGGCCAATGCCTTCCTTTTGCAAGAACAATATCAAGGTTTCCATCTCCGTTTAAATCGGCAAAAGAAATGTTTGCTGAGGTTTCTGATTTTTCTTCTAAAACAATTACCGAGTCAAATCGTCTTAATTTTATTTGCTCTTCGTTTTTACGTAAATAAACATTGTCCGGTTGTTTATGTTGTGAAAAAAGAAGGGTACAAAATAAACATACCCCAATTGAAACGAATACGCCATTTTTCATTGGTATGGTTTTATTGATCATTTGTGCATCTTACTCCGTATAGTTTTTTGCATTAAACAGTATGTTTAAGAATGTAGGTCATTTTAAAACAAACTTAGCATTGATATTGACGGACACCTTTATTTTTTCAAATTCAATCTTTGGCATTTCGCTATCAGTATTTTGAATAGTTGATATTCCCCGTAATTGAATTTTTGCAAATTGTGAATTCATAGATTGATTAAACTGTTCTGTGTCAGAAATATGAATGGCTTGGCCTACTGTTTGATTAATTGACTTTGTTAAAGCAATGGCCCTTGTCTTAGCATCTGAGATCGCTTTTGTCCGCATTAGGTTTCTAATATTGTCTATATCCGTATGGTCAACTCTTTCAATGGATGTATTTGATATGCCCATTTCCTCAAGCTGTATAAAAACCTGACTTACTTTCATTGCATTTGTTACTTTTAGTGTATAGAGTTTCGTCTTGATAACGTCTTTGCTTTTTAAGAGATAGAATTTGAAATTACTTGTCATATCAGAAGTGGTCAAATCCTTTTCAATGTCAAGGTTTAATGCTTTTAAAACATTAACCATTTTTAATTCAAGTTCTTCAATGGAAACTCTGTCCTTGGTATCTTTTTCTGATAAAAGGATTTTAATAAATATTTCATTAGGGGTCACTAAAGTATCTGCATTGCCGCTTACTTCAATATAAGGCTGATCAATAAAATTTTTTTCTTGGCTCTGTGCCAATATAACTGTGAGAATAAAAAGGACTGATAGTTTTACTTTTTTCATGACATTTATCTTTTGTTTTTGATGTTGGTTGATTGTTTTTTCTGATGACGATCTTGAAGTATACAATGTTTCATTCTGTGACTAAATAATCCTGTCAAAGTAATGGCCACTATATCCTATTTGGCTATTGGTTTAACAAATAGAGGTGCGCAAGCTAAATTACCATAACATGAAACGTGCCAAGTTTTATTAATAGGTTTTTTATTGCTCTGTAAGGTATTCATTATTGAACTCTATTTTACAATAGCATGTGAAGATTTGGAAAACGAATGCCGCCATTGTAACCCGTTGCCCCCCTGATCTATGATGAAAAGAATTATTTCAAAATAATTTCCGGTTTGTTAATGGTTTTAATGATAAACCGATTTGTCAACTCCTTATCTTTTGGAAACTCGCAATCAAATTTTATGACGTGTTTTCCAATTTTCATTATTGGAATGGCCTTGGTTAATGCAATTTCCTTTACGAAACCTCCCTTCTTGTTGTACACTTTAATACCGGTTCCATCGCAAACCACCGAAAACCCGGCCTCATATTCACCGGCCAATTCCAACCTGAAATAACCATCCAATTCTATCCATGGGTTTCTTACACTTCCATCTTTGCCCATACAAGTTAACGTAAAATTCAAAGGTTGCTCAACTTCTGTATTTTCAAATTCCCATTGCGACAAAGTAGGTTCTCCGGGTTGAAGACTTTTTTTCTCATGCGTAAACTTATATTTCTTAAATGGATACAGTTTCCATTCTTGATTGTTTTTTTCGAGATGAAAATCGTTTTCGGGATTTTTTAATCGAGCGGTTTGGTCGGCTGTAAAAATATTTGAACGATAAGCTTCTTGCCAAAGTTTCACCAATGCAAGCAGTTGAGTAGCGTTCGGATTCTTTGTCAGACTTTCATACCGGGCTACCAATGCAAAACCGGCATGATAACCTGCAGCCCTTGCCATCATCCACTCAATATCTTCTGCCGTAGTGGTTGCTGAAAGCAAAAACCAACCCAACATATTGGGCATATAATTGCGTTCTAAAAAGGGTTGATTTTCTAAACGATAATCGCCTTGAGATTCTCGAAATCCACCATACCAGGGCTCTCCCCAATTCCAATAATGACTTAGGTGCCAGTAGTAATGATAAGAACGACTGGTGCCATTTACCAAAGTATGTTTGGTGTCTTTGATTACTTTATCGGCAAACATTTGCATTCCATAATCGCCTTCACCGGCCGACAAACAACCTTCGTGCCCATCAAAATCCATATGAGAAACGCCGGTTTCGGTAAAGAACCGTCCAAGGTTACCGGCAATTTCTTGTTGCAATTCGAAATTTGGAAACAAGGTATTATAGGGATAATCGAATAGCATGCCTGCTGTTTCTCCTTTGAGATGATCAGTTGCTTTTGTTCCATATACCCCACGTTGACAATCTAATAATTGATAGGGCGCTTGTTCCGAAACTTTACTAAAGCGAATAATCTCATCTCCAATTTTTACGGCATGCAGCGTACTGGTGGCAATATTTTTAAAATACTGATTCGAAAGAACCGGTATCTCTTTTGCCGTTGCACTCACATTGTCTGCCAAAACAGATGAACCCGTTGTTGAGAGGCGTTTATCGGGAATGGGTGTTACATAAGGATCATTTGTATTTATAAAAGTACTCAGTGTATGAACGCCTATTCGGATATCCATTTTCGTTGCCTTGTCTACACATTTTTTCATGCTTGCGAGTCCGTTCGGGAAAGAAGTGGAATCTAAAATAAAGTGCCCCCAAGATTTGAAAGGTCCTTCATGATACAGTGAAACCAATCCGGCCAGTTGGGTATAATCCAACATAGCATCTATGTTTTTCTCATTAAAATCAGCTATCAAATACGCTCTGCCTGTTTCCGGGGATTGTTTAAACCAAACACCATTTATCAGTGCATGAGGAAGCCCTTCTTCTATTTCGATTGCCCCAATACGAGATAAGGCCTGTAACTCTTCACAACCAAAAATGGCAATTTTAGAACCAATGGTTGTTTCGTTAGAAATGGCTTTTACCGGCATTTCGGGACGGCCCCAAACCGTTAGACTTCTTTCTTTTGAACGATCAAGACTAAAGCATTGCAGGCTACTACCGTAGGATTGTGGAAGCGCCGTTGAACCTCGAGATTCATTAGAACCTTCCGAGTTACTCAAGACACCACCAATTGTTTTTGCATTTAAAGATTGAATACCGATTGCGTATTCCCCATCACGTACAATTCCCACCACTTCGCCAATTGTTTTGTTAATGATTAAGGGATACGGGCCCCAAATTACTGCGTTCACTTTGTTGTTAACACTTAGTTTCACCAATTCAAAACTTACATGTGTTTTCTTTTGAATCACTTTTACTTGGGCCGTAATATTTGTAGGTTGATATACGAGTGAAATGATTCCCGATCTGAATGTGGCTTCAGAAGGTTCATACCAAACATTGTTCACCCGAATTTGCAACAAAGGAGCTTTTTCATTAATAGCTAGATAATTTTTTTTAGCATTCAATGCAATGATCTTTCCTTTGGCAGATAGTCGAATGCCGAATCCATCGCTATTCAAATTAATTTCTTGTGAAGTAGCGAATAAACATAGATTGAAAAATATGGAAAGAATGAAAATTGATTTTTTCATAGGGCTAGCATTGTTTTTAATTTTCTTGTTCTTGCATTTTCAATTCTACCAAATAGTAAAAGAGAGACAATGAATAATCGAATATAGGGTTGTTTTATTCTCTTACAGAAATTTCTTGCTTCTTTTTACAACCCCTATTTCCAAATGGGGATTTTTACGAAACTGTCGTTATACCATTTTACTAGTAGAGGTGCTTTTGCATCACTTATATTTTCAGTTGATACCGTTTTTCCGGTTCCGTAATTCAGTTCAGAAAATGGATTTTTGTTTACATTTAAATGAATCAATAAACGACTTCCTTTGTGCAATTGTTTACTTACCAAGTGGGTATTTGAGAATGAAATTGTTTCTATCGCATTGGGTTGTAACAACTTTCTTTTTGTAATATCATTCGCATAACTTGCTCTACCAATAAAATAAGATAAATGAAAATATTCTCCGGTTGGCATTACTTCATATAAAGTTACGCCAATATCCATATCTCTTTTATTGATACTAGTCTTGATTTCACCAATAAAAGATCCATTTATTAACAAGGACTCAAGTAAGGGTTCGCTTATAAAATTAAACCCATTACTGGTGTCAATTTCATTGCGAATAATTGGGTTGGGATAATAGTCATTATTGCTAACTCCTCTATCAGCAAAATCAACTTCCTGCCTTAAGTATTCTTTTTTAATTGGTTTTTTTGTATCTAAAGAAAAGAATCGATCAGACTTGTTGTTGGATAAATATAACGTTAGAAAACCATTACTCATTTTGTCTAATGAAGGTGCACTACGCCATTCATTTGCCCCCATCACTTGATAATTGATTCTATCTTTTAAGATTTCAGGCTTAGGTCCTTTTCTTAAAATATAATTAAACCATTCATACGTTATATTTTTGGTATTGATTAGTGCATTAGAATCTACTTGGTAGCCATTCAAAATTGCTTCACCTTCTCTTTGAGCTCCTAAATGACTATATGGGCCGATAATTAAATATTGATTATCTGTAGGGTTATATTTTTGAAGTTCTCGCAAATAATATAAACTTGAATTTTGAGAATCATTATAATATCCATCAATAACCAAGATGGGGATATTTATTTTTGCAAATTCTTTACCATAAGGAGTCATCGATTGCCAATAGTTATCAAACGACGGATGGCTGAGCCATCTTTGAAAAAGATAATTGGGTGTCCCATCAATACTGTCTAAAGTATTATATGCGGTGCCTATATCCCACCATCTGAACATCATTTTTCTAAATCGTTGCCTATCGTTTCCAGCCAATGTGTCTAAATATTTATTATTGCCTACAAAAAAAGACCATTCATAATTTGGATTTATGAATACATTATTTTCCATTGGCAATCCCATTCCCGGTCGATTGGCGACATAAGGAACAATTGTTTTAAGTGCCGGATGCATCTTTTTGCAAACGGCCCATTGAGTAAACCCGTTATAACTTCCGCCAAACATGCCAACACTTCCGTTACACCATGACTGTTTACTTATCCAGTCAATTACATCATACGTATCATTTCCGTCGTTTTCGTAAGGTAATATTTGGTCTGGGCTAAATCTTTTTCCTCTTGCATAGGCAATCACACCTACATATCCATTATCGGCTGACTCTTGTAAGGATATCATATCCCTACCCTTGTCTCTTACATAAATGGTTGATTGTAGTAAAACGGGTTTTGCATTTTCATCTCCTTTTTTTCGAACCATTATTGCAGATATGGTTGCGCCATCTCTTGTTTTTATTAAAAGATTGTCTTGAATATCATAAATACCTGTTCCTACTTCAGCGTTAGAAAACTGTGTTTGTTGTGCAAAAATATTAGCACAGCTGAAAAGTAGAAAAATTAGAATATTGATTAGACGCATCGTTAGGGTTAAAAATGAAAAATAAGTTACTCCTTTTCTGTTACAGTATGAAATGTGGATTAATAATTTATGTTAAAAATATGTTTTCCTATAATTTTCGTATTTGATTCATATGTAAATGTCGGTCATTCGTTTTGGTTAAATAATAACACGAAGGTCATTTATTAAACATGCATACTGATGTGTTATTTTTAAAAATAATGTTTTGAAGACAAAAATTTATTGAACCGGATAAGTAGTAACTTATATGTATAGGATTCTAAAAAACCATTCTTGAGAGCATGTAATAAATAGGCGGTATTATAGAAAAATCTATTTAAATAATTTCAGCCATCTTAGCCAATTGTACCAAAGCGGTAGTGTCTCTTGCTCCCATTTTTTCAATCATATTGCTTCTGTGATTTCCAACTGTTGCAGGGCTTATAAAAAGACGTTCGGCTATTTCTTTGGTTTCAAAACCATCAGCTACCAATGTTAATATTTCTTTTTCCCGAACAGATAATAAATCTTTTGTAGAATACTGTTTATCCGCAGAATGAAAACTATGCACAAACTCGTTGTTTTCACCATATGAAATCCGAATCCAATAATGTCGAAATTCTATTTTCAGCAGATGATTAATATTTTGAACAAAGTTGAAAGTGTAACTAAATTTTCTGTTTGCATCATAATGAATGGGCAACCCTTTTGAAAAAATGCAAATCGCTTTATCATTCAAAAGGCGATATCTAATTCCGCAGTGAAATATTTGTATGTTTTTACTATGCTCAAAAGGAATTTTTGCCAATATGCCGGTAAACCATTTTACAGAATCAGTAAAGAATGGTTTATATTCTATTTCAAGAAGGCTCATTACTTGTGTCATCCGTTCTTCCTGCGGCACTTTTGGTAAAGTACCCCAAAATTCCTTTTCCCCCACTTCCAACACCGGCATATATTGGCGATGATCAAAAATTGCAATCACTGAATCAGTACCCCTGATTCCATTTAGGAGTAGATGGGCTTCTTTTCTAAATCCCTCTATTTCTCCAATATCATCATCTTCAAAAAAGGAGGCCGACATGGCCACAATTCTATTATAGAGAATATCTGCATCCTGTAACCTTTGTAAACTGTTATTCTGCATCAATCAGAGATTTAAATATATGCTGCCATCTACTTTATTTCCGTCGTTTAGAAAAAAATAGCGATTCTCACTATTTCCCAAGCGTAAATCCAAACTTAGTTTTGTTCCTGTATTGCAAGCTGTATTTAATTCATCGAACAAAAACCATTATCAATTTATGACAGCAGCCAATGTTTTTACTACTCAACCTTTACATCTCTCCCCTTTTATTACTCAAAAACGGGTTACTGCAACATTTGTAGACTCTGCAACATTGGTACAAATGATCAAATCCGGAAATGAGAAAGGTTTTCATTTACTGTACGACAATTATTCAGGTGCATTGTTTGGCATACTGAAGAAATTAGTACATCGAACAGATGTAGCTGAAGATCTGCTACAAGATGCTTTTGTGAAAATATGGAAAAATATTGATGGGTTTGATCCAATGAGAGGAAGTCTTTTTACCTGGATGTTACAAATTGCCCGAAACCAGGCAATTGATTACCTACGTTCTTCCTGCTACCGACAACAAATGAGCCATATTGATAATGAAGCATACGCTCATCATGTAGATCAACTTAGCAATACTGACGCAAACATCTGCATAGTAGAAAGCAAAGAATTGAAAAACAAAGCCAACCAACTAGATTCAAAATATGCTGCTGTAATAGATATGATTTTTATTTATGGCTGTACACATGAACAAACTTCCAGGCTACTGAATTTGCCTTTAGGTACAGTAAAAAGCAGGGCTAGAAAGGGCCTTAGTTTGTTAAAAAATATTTTCAGTCAATAATGTTACGAAACAATTTCATTTGGCTAAAATGTAAAGGGTGGCAAACTAGCTCAACCCTATTTTTAAAACCTACGAGTAAAAAAGAATGAATACAGAGGATTATATAAGCAGTGGTATTTTACAGGATTATTGTCTCGGCCTACTAACGAATATAGAGGAAGGAAAGGTGGAAAAAATATGTAACGAATTTCCGGAATTGGGTAAAGAGCTTCAATTGTTACGCTTGGCACTTGAGAACTATGCAGGGGCTATGACAGAAGAACGAAAAGCAGTGTTATACCAGGATATTTGGAAAATTATAAAGACGATTAAAAAAAACAACATTTAAAAATTACCCTTTTCGGAATCATTAGAAAGTGTTGTATCCAAAATGGGTGTTGTACTTTTCTTATGGATTACAGTTGTCGCAGAAGGTTGGGTCTTCTGTTGTTTTTTGATGGGGATACATTTCTTCTTTTGTAAATTGACAATGCTGACAAACAGATAGATAGCTAAGTGTAGAGTTGGTGGGTGATCCACATAAACTGCAGATAAGTCCTTTTTTGGCATCTGTTATTCCAAAACCCGGCATGGCACAATTGGGACAAGTGGATTTTATTCTTTGTACTAATTTCTGAGTTGCTTTTTCAATCACGCTCATTCGAGTTGGGTTATACATGGCTCGCATATCTGTTTCGGCATAGACAGATGAATATTTTGTGTTGAGTAGTTCAAATGTTTCGATCAAATTTTCAATATGCATGATCCCTTTGTGAATATCAGTATTTTCGTTTTTTGATTTGCGAAGTATTAAGCCATGAGAAGGAAAATGAACTTGATCTGCAAATGCCAGAAGTTCCTTTTGATTTTGTATTTGCTTACCATTAAAATTCGTTTCGGTGCTAATTTCTCTAACAATTATTTCAATATGGTTAATGGTATCTATAAAAATCAAAAACTCATCGTCGGCATTTACAAAAAAGATGGATGGATGAGATCCGAATGAGCCTTCGCTGGCTACACCCAAATCGCAATGGTTACTTTTCATGGCCCGGATACATTTTTCTCGGGCTGTTGAAATTGGGTCAAGTTCTCTTTCTATTTCGCCTGTAAATGTGCCCAATGTATCCGTATCAAAATTTTCATCGATAAAACAATCCACGCCCAATTCTTTTTCTAGAATGGGTGCTATTACCTTTTCTTTTTGGTGCTTTGTGGCTATCAGCAATTTTCTATTGGTAAACATAATTGGCCATCTTTCGAGTAGGTTTTAAAAACGGTTTTTTCTCTTCGGTAAATTATTTTTCAACCGCTCTTTGTAACCTGTCATTGATTGTTTTACCCAATCCGGAATCAGGAAAGCGTTCAGCAATGATCACATCTAAATTTAGTTTGTCTAAACGATGTAAAGCTGCATACAGTTCCCTTGCTGCTTCATTCATATTTCCCGAGGCAGAAAGTATTTCTTGATGGGTAATGCTATCATCCTTGATAGCATCTGTAAATAGCAATAGCCCTATTTTTTTTCCTTTAAACAAAGTGATGGTTTCCTGAATATTATCTGTAAGGTGAGTATTGGTGGTAGGAGAATAATGTCGTGATAGCATTCCCGGTGCTAATGGGTCAGTATCATTTTTGTCTTTTACTAGTAGCGTTCCAACAACCCTTTCTATTTGCTCAATAGAAATGGCTCCGTGCCTATATAATATGGGTTGTTGATCTTCAAAACCAACAATGGTAGATTCAACACCTTTTTCGCATTTGCCGCCATCCAGTACTACTTTCAAATCATCTTTAAAATAGTTGGCAACGTGTTCGGCACTCGTTGGACTAATCGATCCGAAAGGGTTTGCACTAGGTGCCGCTAATGGAAAATCTAATTTTTCTAATAAGCGCAAAGTAAGGGGGTGATTGGGAACCCTGATGCCCACCGTTGTTTTTCCTCCGGTTACCAAATCTGGGATATGAGATTGTTTTTTTAGAACCAGTGTAAGAGGCCCAGGCCAAAATTCTTTAGCCATTAATCTGGCAACATTCGGAATATCGCATGCAACATCATCTAAACAATCGGCTGATTTGATATGTACAATTAATGGGTTGTAAAAGGGTCTTTTTTTTAATTTGAATATCTTTTCAATTGCCATCTCATTATAAGCATTGCCCGCCAACCCATACACCGTTTCTGTGGGTATGGCAATGATTTCTTGGTTGTTCAATGCTTGTAAGGCGATATCTAAGTTGGATGTTATCAAAATGTTTCTCTCTGCTTTTATTAAATACGTGTCAAATGTAAATCATCCTTTTGTAAAGGAAAATGATTCCGGCATTTTCTTCTTCATCAGGGGTATTACCTGCGGACTTGCTTATCTAGTTTTTAGCGGTTTATTCTTTCTTTTTTTTGCTTACATCAAAATTAAAATTGGCATTCATAATGAATCCATTGTTATATTGAAACACATTTTTTCCGTTGATTAGGCGCCCAAACTGTATTATTTGATTAAGGTATCCGGCTTCTATTCTTACGCTTTTATTAAAACGATATCCAAATAATGCACCCAATCTATTTTGGTCAAATACGTTTGCATTTACATTTTTTCCAAAGCCAATTAATATCTCATCATAAACAGCAAAATAGGGCGTTTTGTCGATGATGTTTTTTCCGGCCAATGGTATTTGCAGTCTTGCCATATAACGCATTCTATTCAACATGGGAAATTCATCTTGGGTACTTGCATTGGCATTACTATATTTTCCTACAAACCTTTGCTCTAACATAAAACGATGAGAGAAGTCAAAAATTCCTTCTTTATGAGATAATTGCAACATTTGAAAAAATCTATGTTCAGAAAAGTTTCTACCGAAACCATTGATGGTGTATTCGCCGTATGGATAGGTTTCTGCATTAGCATAACCCACTCTAGCCAAAACGCGTGGGTTTATATTGTAATTAATTCCTACACGTAGAAGACCTTGTTGCCAATCCGAAATGGTATTTACTCTTCGCCATTGATATTCGGTATGAATACCCCATTTGTCATTCAATTTAAAAGTACCAAAATAAGCATACCAACCAATGTTGTTATAGTGAGAAATTCTTGTGTTTTGCGAAACAGTTTCACTTGAATACAGTAGGAAAAATAGAGTGTATATTAAATATAGTTTCATTTTATTGGAATTGTATCCGAAAATAGACAGCCTTTACCCCGAAGGTAAATGGCATTTTTTACAAAAAATTATACGATGCCTTTATTATTCATCATTTACACTTCGGCAAGAAATTGTTCTGCATGATTGATAAGTGCCTTTTGTTTGCTCTCAGACATTTTATCAAAACTTCTTACCAACATTCCTAGCCGGGGGTTTTGTAGGAAAAAGTCCCGATGGGTATGCATAAATCGCCAAAATAATCCATCCCAAATATTTTGCCATTCGCCTTTTTTATAGTCGCTCATTTTCATTAAATAATTACTCCCACTTATATATGGTTTGGTGGCCATGATGCCACCGTCGGCATACTGGCTCATACCATACACATTGGGCACCATTACCCAATCATAGGCATCAATAAAGAGTTCCATAAACCAACGGTATACTTCATTTGGGTCAAATTCACATAACAACATAAAATTCCCCAATACCATTAATCTTTCGATATGATGACAATAACCGGTTTCTAACACCTTTTTTATGGTTGTGTCGATGGGTTCAATGCCGGTAGTTCCATTCCAAAATGAGGGGGGAATTTTTCGGGTAAACCCCCAGTAATTTTTGGTGCGTTCTTCACTTCCCTTCAAATCATATACAGCTCTAATAAATTCTCTCCAACCAATCACTTGTCTAATAAATCCTTCTAATGAATTGAATGGAATTTTATGCTTGTCGGCATACTGTAACGCTTCTTCAATAACAAATTGAGGCGTTAATAACCCTACATTGAGCATTGGGGTTATTACGCTGTGATGAAGAATATTTTCATTAACAAGGATGGCATCTTCATAAGCACCGAAAGCAGAGAATCTTGTGTTGAAAAAGTCTTGTAACCAACTTTTGCTTTCTGCAAAAGTAGTTGGATAAATAAACTGTGAATTAAGTTCACCGTAGTTTTCAGGAAAGTGTTTTTTTGTATAAACAGCTGCTTCTGAATAAAAGGTATTGGGCGGCAAAAAATTTGTTGTAGGGGGTTTAATTCCTTTTGGGTATTTTAATCGATTTTCATCATCAAAAGTCCATTTACCACCAATGGGTTTCTGTTTATTATCTACTAATATACCCCTGCTGATACGTTGGTGTTTATAGAATTCCGTTTGAAACATTTTTTTCTTATCAGAAAAATAAATGGTGTTCTGTTTTGAGGAGTTTAGAAACAAAGGCGTTTCGTTTTTTTTCAATACTACCTCATTTGCCTTAGCTGCTTGGTAAATCCTTTTTTCAAGCCATTCATCGGATGTATCGATATATTCCAAAGCATCGACGCCTGTCTTTTTTAAATAAGGAATCAGCTTTCTTATATCAGCTATCTCTGTGAATGAATCAATATAAACGACTTTACAATTTTTAGATTGAAGGTAGCTTTCATAAAACTTCATACTTGCCCTGTGAAAAGCAATTTTTTGTTTGTGAAAATTGTATTGTGTAAAGAACAGCCTTTCTTCAACCAAATAAATAGTATCGCATGTAGAAATCAGTATGCTTTCTTCAAATAATTGATGCGGAAAAACAATACCCGTCCTATTCATATCTTATGTTTACTCATTCTGCATTTGTCGCTGCAATATTTTACTTCCTCCCATACCTTCTCCCATTTTTTACGCCAAGAAAATGGGCGATTACATACAACACAAATCTTTTGAGGCAAAAATGCTTTCTTTTTATTTTTCAAAACAGTCTTTTTAACCTTCCTTAGATTGTCGGTTTGGCATATGGGAGTCTACCGATTGGTTTTGAAACAAAGTATGCATCAAGTCCCTGGCTGATGAGAACCTCGGCTTCAGATAAAGCAACAAATCCATCCGTGCCAACGATTGAATCTTCTATTTCAACCTGCATTACACTGCCTACAATCAATATGGTTCCATTGATGGGGATAGGGATACTGTCTTCAAACTTCATGGCAATTTTTACTACAGCGTCTGCCACAAACGGGGCAAAGCACGATGGATGGTACACCTCACTAAAACCTACTTTCTCAAATTCAGAAACGCCCCTATCATAACGTGCGGATGTTTGATGTGCTTTTTCATATTGTGAAGCATGAATATAGTTTAGCGTATATTCTTTTGTCTCAAGAATATTTTGTAAAGTATCCCGCTGTACACTATCCGGTCTGTTGATGAATCCAAATAAAGCCGGATTGGCGCCTAAGTGTATCAGTGAATTAAATATAGCCAGGTTTGTAAGGCCACTTGCCGACTTAGTACCTACCAACACTGCCTGTCTGAAACCGGCCAAAGAATTTACAAAGGCGGTTCTATATCGTTGTTCTAATTGTTCTATGTCTTGTTTTTGTAAGATCACCTTGTTAAATTTAATGGTATAGATACTTTTCTACTTTTTTCCAATAAGAAAAAAAGGCTGGATAATAGCCCGAAACTTCATTAACAATCCAATCTCTTTCTTCTTTGTTCCCAAAATAACCCATATTGAGCGGATGTTCTTTGTAATGGATATTTTTTATATGATACTTGTCTGCGAAGTCTGTAAAAGACCCTACATAAATCTGTATTCCCGGTATATTTTTACTCAAATCCAACATAAAATCCATGCATTTTTTGCTTACCGGGTATTTGGAAAAAACATCGGGCTCTATCAATAAAATCCGGTTGCCGGTTGCCGCTTTATGCCACAATGGATCGAGGTTGTAATAATTATAGATAAATGTTGGCAACTCGGGATTGACTTGTGTGGCAGTTGTTTCAGGTATTTCCTGTGTAAACGTTGGTTTTTGTATGTCTAATAATGGAAAAGGCGTTTCCATACTTTCCAGCAATGCATAGGGCTTATCTAAATACGTATTCACCTGATTTGTGTACGTGTACTGATTAATATTTTCTTGGTTGGCATAATATTTTTTATGGCTATTGGCACCTGCCACCCATTGCCAACTGCAGGCATTGCTGGCCCAATCACCATCAAGTAAATGATAATACATCCATTGTGCCGGATAATACCAATGCGATTTGGCAATATTACAAACCAAGGAGGCCGTATACATTCTACAATGATTGTGCATATAGCCGGATTGGTATAAATGTTTAATGGCCGTATCGATTCCTTCTATTCCCGTTGCCGCATTTACAATTTGAGAAGAAATTCCATGATTTGAAATGGGTGATGCCAGCTGTTTTATTTCAATGTTCAAATCTTTTACTTGTCCAACTCTTTGAAAATAATCGCGCCAGCACAACTCTTTGATAAAAGATTCTATCTGATCTATTTTATATCCTTTTGCTAAAACAGTTTGCAGTATTTGACGGGTACTAATAACACCTCTTGAAATATACGGCGATAAATAAGTAACCCCTCCATCAACATAATTCCGGTTTTTACCATATTTGATTGGATCGATTTGATCTATCTTTTCAATGATGGTTTGATAATGGGTTTCAAATTGTAGATGCATCTATCGCTTGCTTATTTTATTCATTGAAATGGTTTTTTGAAGCGTGCACTTAAAGCGGCTTATTGCAGGATTTCTTCTTTCACTGTGTTTTTGACTAATGCCACTATTCACTCTTTTTCTCCACAAATGAAAACTGCTTCTTTTTAACTCTTTTCGCATTAATGCAATTACATTGGCCTCCGAAAAATTAAATTGCATTTTAATGGCTTCAAAGGGTGTTCTGTCTTCCCAAGCCATTTCAATAATTCTATCAATATCTTTTGGTTCCATCAATATAATATTTAGAAAGAGGTACGTTTCCATTGAACGGTAACCGGCGATCCTTCGGCTACAATAACAGAGTTGGGTTGTTGATTACTTAAAAAACTGAAGTCGCTTCCATACATAGAGGTAAAATCGCAATCAATGGAATAATCAAGCAATTTATTCACACGCCATCTGGGATGGTTTACTTTGTATTCCTGAGAAAGTTCCGAATTGATTTTTGTATATCCATAATAATGTTCAAAAATGAATTCTTCTACACTACCCGGTTCCATCGGCTCATTTTCTTTTGCCACATTCACTTTAATATGATTCCATTTTTTATCAATATTCCATTCATATTGTATTTTCTTGTTAAATTCAGTATTGGCTATTACACTTTTTGTAGGAATCGTTATGTAGTGTTCTTTATATAATTTATTGGCCAACCAGGCTACCGGTTGATAGGGAACCGTTTCATTGATAAAAACCACACCTCGCTTTATCGTATCTCCTTCAACTCTTTTCACATAAAAGCGCAGATTGATTTCTTCAAATGTTCCTAAAAAGGGGATGGGTATATTAAATAAGCTGGTTTTCTTAAATAGAAAACCCACCAGACTTACATATGCTTCGTTGTTGTAAAAATCAAGTTCAACACCTTTTGGTAAATACTTTTTTAATATAGCAGGATCGATGGCATAGTTTGCCATAATTAAATTTTCCCATCTGGCCGATAAAAAAGTATCCATCATTTTTTAAAAATAAATGTATTCGCTTTTACTGCTTAGCTTTTTATAGATGACATACCGCCATCTACATGTAAAATTTGCCCTGTCATCCAGCCGGCTTTTTCAGAAAGTAAAAAGGAAGCCATGTTTGCTATATCTGCTGTGGTGCCGACTCTTTTGAGCGGATGCCTTTGTGCATTGGCTTCTTTTTTTTGTTCGGTATTTAGTAAGGAGGCTGCTAATGGCGTATCCGTTAATGATGGAGCAATACAGTTTACCCGTATGTTAGGAGCAAACTCTGCTGCAAGTGCCCTGGTGAGTCCTTCTATTGCACCTTTGGAGGTTGCTACTTGTGTATGAAAGGGTAATCCGGCTTGTACAGCCACAGTAGAAAAGAAAACGATGGAAGCATTTGCAGACTTCTTTAATCTGGGCATAACTAGCTGAAGAAGTTTTATGGCACCAATTACTTGAAGTTGATAATCTAACTCAAAATCTGCTGCTTTTATTCTTTCAAAAGGTCGGAGGTTAATACTACCCGGGCAATATACAAACCCTGCCAACTCATCGGGTAAAAAATCTAAAGAGGGGGTTTCCGCTAAAACATTCAGATGATGATAGCGGATATTGGGGTCTTCTATCGTGGGTTCATTTTTATGGAAAGTGGCAATTACCTGATTCCCTGATTGAGATAGTTGATTAGCAAGTTCTTGTCCTATGCCACTCGAGCCCCCGATGATTAAGTATTGCTGCATTGTTATTGATTATTTATAACAATAACAATTATGGGAGTCATTTGTTTATAAAGCATCCCGAATTGTAGGTACAAGCAAAAGACAGTTTAAGGGTAAGCTCTATGTCTGGTAAATGACCGTTATACAACCCCCAGTAGCCTTTATTGTTAGGTTACAATATGGTTTTTTGAACTTTTCAAGAAATCTGTAGTATTATCTAAATACCCCCCTAAATCGTAAACATTGATTTGGGGGATTGAATAATTATTTTTTTTGCTTTTTCATTTCTTTCAATGCAAACAAGAACCCCGCCGCAAATAATAGCGTAATGAATCCGGCGAAATAAGGTATTATTTCAGTCATTTTTTTTGTTATTTATGAGTTTTAAATAAATTCCGAAAGCCAGTATGGAAGGAACCCAAATGCCAATAAATATGGCGGCGTCTGCTTCTCCTTTGAAATACAAAATTTCGGAAAAAATCAACGAAAGAAATGCAGAGATAAATAATAACTTATCTGTAATTGTAAATTTTTCAAACATAATTTTATTTTTTTGAATGAAGAGTTTTGAAAATATTCTCTGTAAATATATAAAATAAAGCTAGTCTAATAAAAAGACCTCGTTTTTGATTTCAAAAGTATCCATAGCTATTTCATTCCGAAACCGCCACCGGTCGGCACAGCAGAAGACAGATTGTTTTATTAGGGAAGTGATATAAAAAAAACAATTGCGTTGATAATCATAAAAAATAAGGCGGGCAAAGATTTCGAAAGGCTATCATTGACTTTTATTCTGACTGCAACACCCAATAACATTAAAAGGGAAAGTCCTCCGGCAGAAATCAATAAAACAGGTAGAACCCACAAGCCTACCAGCAGACCCACTGCCCCTAAAAGCTCAAGTATCGCTGTTAAAGTTCCGGCTTTTCCCAGTCCGAATCGTTTAAACTCTGTTTTCATTTTGGGTGATGTAAAATAAGCGATTCCATAACCCATAAAAGAAAAGCTGGAAAGCAGAATCAAGCTAGTAAGAAAATTCATCGCTATATTACTTTTAGGTACACTACGGCAATGAAAAGACTCAAAATGAATAGTAATAAAGAGGGCAGGTGCTTTTGCCAGGGGTTGCCCACTTTAAAATGAAAATATTGTGCGCATAACATAAAAATTGCAATAAGCAATACCGGAATAAGTACTAGGTCTGCATACCAAATTCCGGCAACCAACAATGTTGATAACACTATTTTAGCTGTTCCAACCGCACTTCGGGTTAGTTCACTTAATCCATAATTATTAAATTCTTTTACAATGTTATCAAAGCGAAATACCCAAACATACCCGATTGACAAGGCAATGATAAGTTGAGCTATGTTTGCGTAAACAGTCATTGATGTTGGTTTTAATTTTTCTATTGAATAATTCTATCTGTACAAAACCGTCTTCAGCTATTTTTTATGTAAAGAATTTATCTAACAGAAGTTGCTTACAACACGCTTTTACGAAAAAAGCAAATTCGTTGCTTAAATATACGCAAAAGGAGACGAATAGGTAAATCGGATTAACAAATATTACAATGTGTTGATTGAATGCAAATAATTAAGCCGGTTTCTATACGGATTGTCAATTCCGGTCAAAGGTCTAAGGGGGGTTATTGGAGGAAATTACTATTCAATTTTAAATGCTCGATTTTAAAATATTCCGATTTTGCGTTTGTGCTGAAAATTTAGGGGTCTAACATTATTTTCGGATTTTTCGTTGCAACGGTATTGTAAATTAATCACAAGGAAAAATAGGCCTATAAGTGCTAATTTTGCATGCCATTACGAGTCATTGTAAGAAAAATAGTATCTTAAATTATTAATGAACAGTCTACCATCGCATACAGACGACTCCCTCTCGATGTTGGAGTCAATGACGCAAAGTATTTTGATTACAACGCCCGAGCTGGATCTTCCCGGCCCATATATTATTTATGTAAACAAGGCTTTTGAGGAAATGACCGGTTGGAGCAGAGAGGAAGTGCTTGGTAAGAACCCAAGATTTTTGCAAGGGCCCAAAAGCGACTTGAGTATTTTTCAGAGCCTAAGAAGCATTATTCAACAAAATAAAGTGTGGGAAGGGCAGACAATTAATTACAAAAAAGACGGAGCCGAATTTTATATGGCTTGGTCTATTGCCCCGGTACTTGATAAACAGGGTATCGTTCATAAATTGCTGGCTGTACAGAGTGATATAACAGAAAATGTACGCATCAAAAACGAACTGGAGAAGTCAAAACTAAGAGAATTGAAAAGGGTTGAAGAAATTGAACAAACCAATATCAAACTTCATTCTGTTACAGAAAAGCAACGCAGAACCTTAGATCTATTTATTAAATACGTACCCGAATCAGTGATAAAAAGCGCTTTGTCCGATACCAATCCGGGTATCAAAACAGGTATTAAATTGGATGTGGCATTGCTCTTTTGTGATATTAGGGGGTTTACACCTTTGGCAGAAAAGTTAACACCCGCTGAGGTAGTAAGATTGCTGGATACCTTTTATTCGAATATGGCTGATGTGATTAAAATACACGACGGGGTAATCAATCAATTTATTGGCGATGAAATTTTCGCAACCTTTGGTGCTCCCGAACCCATTCAAAATCCTGAAATTTCTTCTGTTAACTGTGCTATCAAAATGATTGAAAGAATGGAGGTCATCAATCATGCATTATCAGATATTTTAACTGAGAAAATAACAGTCGGTATTGGGGTAAATTATGGACCGGTAATCGCCGGAAATCTCGGGTCTGCCGATCGGCTTACCTATGCGATTACAGGTGATGCTGTAAACACGGCAAAACGAATTGAATCCTTAACCTCAAACCATGCAAATACCATTCTCATCAGTGAATTGATTTATGAAAAAACAAAAGAATTGATTTCAACAAAGCCTTGGGGACAGGGAACTGTTAAGGGCAAAAAAAAGAAAATTACATTGTATCAAGTATTGTAGCCCTTTTTGCAAAAGCCCGCTTATTAACTGCAACCTTGTTTAAAAAATCATCCTAATTATTGAAGAATCACAATCTTTTTGTCAACCGACAATTGTATCCGGTTCTAAAATTCTTCTCAACAGTACTTCTTCTGTAAGCAACTCTTAATGCTACTTTTTTAGAATTCTTCTTTTCTGCATACCACTTTTACATCTGACATTATATTGCAAAAATAGAAATTCCAAAATTTCATAAAACTAGTATTCCCCGGTATCATGTACCCTGTTTTTTTCTACTTCTTTTTGTTTTTCAAATTTATTATGAATAATAATTATCAAAAGTCCAAAAATGATGGCGCATAAAATCAATAAATTATTAAGCAATCCGGTGACAGAAAATGATAATCGAATAAGTATGGTAGAAATAATAAAACCCGAATTTCTGATCACTTTATGGAATTCATCTGTGAGAAAAAATGAAAACAACAATAAGAAAACATCTGCAAAAATTAAAATTGTAAAAAATTGCTCAAAAAATATATTGTTGATATTCGAAAATGAGTTGATGGTACTTGCCTTCGGATACCCTGTGCTGATAAGCCAGTTTGCGAAAGAATAGATGGCGAGAACAATGAACACGGGCACTAAAAAACTAGCCAACCCTTTTTTTATTTTTATAAATCCAGACTTCGCTACCGCTTGAACCTTATCTGACCTATCTACGCCGTATCGTATATTACTCTGCAAATAGAAAAGATATATAAGAAAAAACATCAATATAGATGTTCCCAAATCATAGGTGAATTGTAGGTCATATTTAACAGAAAACCAGTCGGTAGTGAGCGACAGCGTAGAGAGGTCTTTAAACAATCTTCGAATCACAATCAGCGTAATTATTTCGTATTGTTTCGTTATATAGGTAGTAAAAGATTTGGGGAGATAATAAATCAAAAGATATACCTCATAAAGGAGAATAAATGAAAAAGGTGTGTAAATAGCCGCAATGGGATTGCTAAGTAAATTTGAAGAGTCATTTGGTAAAATAATACCCAGGTCCACCAAATAAATAATGCCTAAGTGGATAACAAAACTGGCAATGGCGATTGTTAAAATACCCTTTTCACTCCTTCTTTTGGTTTTTTCCGAAAGAAGTTTTTGATAGAGGTTCTCCGATAATTTTAAAAAATCCATTGAGCAATGTTTGTTCGTAAACCGTAAACAGAAAGACTCGGTTTTTGTTTCCTTTTGGTACTTTTATTTTATGACTCTTTTTTATCTATACGAGTTGTGTCTCCTATTCCTTGGCATTCATCGTGTCATTTTTGCACTCGATTGTTGCCCAATGAATCAAATTCGTGGTTACCCCGGATATTATTCTTCGCTTGGTTTTAGAAGTAATGCCCGGGGTATCAATCCAAGCGTTTCTATTGCCGGTTTGTATTCTGAATGAAGATTGTTTTCAGAAAACAATTGCTTTTCTATATTACTTCAATATAGGGCTAATCAATAAAGTTTTTTTACTGACTCTATCCCAAAAGAACTGAGAGAATAAAAAGTGTGGATAGTTGTATTCTTTTCATAAAGTAGTTTGTTGATGTGTATATAGGGGTTCGGTTTTCAGGAATAGCTTCCCGGAATTCCTTTGTTAAAAGTTACCGTTATTGCAAAATCCAATATGTCTGACCACCTATTCGCCAGCGCAAATTGGTATTAGGGGTCTGTTTGTCTGGATTTTCTAGTAAGAAGCAATTATGTAACTTTTTGCATCCGTAACAAAACAAAGTGTGTTGAAATTGGATTTATCTTTATATTTTAACGAAGCTAGTCACACATCCAATATCGCATGATCGGGAATGTTCCATTTTTAGCTAATCAAAAGCCACAAAAGCGGAATAGAACATGCGTGAGGAAAATTATGCTGCTGATCATTTTTTCCCTTTCTTTTTCCTTAACCGTTTTCTCACAATTCGTTAGAACCATCACGATTGATTTCAGCGGTACAAAAGATACTACTACTATAGTAAAAGACATTTCCAGAAACGGGGATACCTGTGGGGGAAATAATTGTATTGTATTTAAAATTATTTTGAATCCAGGTTCAGATCAACTTAGTCTCGACGCAGCTGGTGCCGGAGCGTTAGGCGCTGCAACTTATCAGGTCAATTGCGGTACTACGTATAATTTAGCAACTAAAGCTTGCATAAGTGGTTTATCCATAGCATACGTCACTTTTTGTAAGCCAGGAGGAAATCAATACGACTATACCATTACAGCATCCTCTTTAGTAAAAGGATCTGCTGATATGAATTTGAGACAGAACTGTTCCGGCACAATGAGCGTTACCGGTTTACAGGCAGCATCGGTTGTCTGGAATTCGATATACCCCGGTACATCCGGGCAATATAACAATTACCTGAGTTGTCAATCAGGCTGCAGTTCAACCACAATTACTCCTCAGACAGGATCCCCGGCTTATATTGATTATCGGGTTTCGGGTAGCACGTCATCCTGTGGTGTTGCAAAAGCAGATACCATTCGCGTGTATACAACTCCCGGCCTCACAGTTCCGATTTCGCCGGCTGATCCTGCTATCTGTTCCGGTGCCAGTGTGGTTTTAACGGCCAGTCCTTCGGGCGGTAATCCTCCCTATACATATGCATGGAGTACGGGAGCAACCACATCAACTATCACTGCGAGTACCATCGGCACTTATTATGTAACGGTTTCGGATAATACCACCGGATGTACGTCGGTTACCACAACCACAACAGTAACGCAAGCATCCACACCTGTGGCACCTACCGCATCCGGTACAACCATCTGTGCAGGAACTACGGCAACCTTAACAGCCACCGCACCGGGTGGTACTTATCAATGGTATGATGCAGCTTCGGGTGGCAATTTATTATTTACAGGAAGCAGCTATACAACGCCCGCACTGAACAGCAACACAACGTATTATGTCCAGACCACCGTATCCGGTTGTTCGAGTAGCCGAACAGCAGTAACCGTAGCTGTTACCGCATTACCTGCCACACCCACCGCATTGGGTACAATGATCTGTTCCGGAAGTACAGCCTCCTTAACAGCCACAGCACCGGGCGGTATTTATCAATGGTACGATGCCGCTTCGGGTGGCAACTTGCTGCAAACCGGTGCTGCTTATACAACACCCACTTTAACTTCCAATACAAATTATTATGTACAAACAACGGTTTCGGGATGTGCCGGAAACCGCACAGCCCTTGCTGTAACGATAACGGCTCTGCCATCTGCACCGGTGGCGGGCAATGCCGCTATTTGTAATGGCACTAGTACTGTATTAACAGCCACTTCTCCCGGTGGAACTTATCAATGGTATGATGCCGCTTCAGGTGGCAACCTGCTGCAAACAGGTGCTTCTTATACAACACCCACTTTAACTTCCAATACAAATTACTACGTACAAACGACAGTTTCGGGATGTGCCGGCAGCAGGACAACTGTTTCCGTAACAGTTAATCCGGTACCTGTTGCACCTACCGCATCAGCCACTGCTATATGTTCTGGCAATGCTGCGTTGGCAACCGCAAGCTCTTCTACCGGTGGAGTTACCTATCAATGGTATGATGCTCCCTCTGCCGGTAACCTGTTAACAACCGGCAACAGTTATACCACACCGATACTTACCAATAACACGAACTATTATGTACAATCCAATTTGTCGGGATGCAGCAGTAGCAGAACGGTTGTAACCATCACGGTAAATGCAGCACCTTCCGCGCCAACCGCTTCATCGGTCTTTGTATGTGAAGGGAATACCGCTTCTTTAACCGCCACCTCACCCGGTGGCACATATCAATGGTATGATGCAGCTTCCGGTGGTACCCTTTTATTTTCAGGGGCTACCTATAACACACCCGTTTTAACTTCCACTACACAATATTATGTACAAGCCACCCTATCAGGGTGCACCGGTGCAAGAACAATTGTTACTGCCAATGTAACTCCTTTGCCTGCCGCACCAACTGTTTTAGGCAATACGATTTGTGCAGGGAACAACAGTTCTCTTACAGCTACTGCCCCCGGTGGCACCTATCAATGGTATGATGCAGCGGCTGGTGGTAGTCTTTTATATACCGGCACCAATTTTATTACGCCTCTGCTCAATAACACAACTATTTACTATGTTCAAACGACCGTGGCGGGATGCACAGGATCGAGATCTTCGGCAACCGTTTCCGTAATAAGTTCACCTTTGGCTCCTACTGTATTGGGGGCTACCGTCTGCGCAGGATCGGCCACCAGCCTATCAGCTACTGCACCCGGTGGCACTTATCAATGGTATGATGCAGCTTCAGGTGGAAATCTTTTATTTACGGGTTCTGTCTATACAACGTCTGCCCTTAACAATACCGCTTCTTTTTATGTTCAGTCTACTATTGGCAGTTGCACAGGACAAAGAACCGGGGTTACGGTTACCGTTAATCCTGTTCCGGCAGCACCGGGTTCTTCCGGAGGAAGTACCTGTGCGGGAAATTCATTAATACTTAGTGTGAATAGTCCGGGCGGTGTGTATCAATGGTATGACAGACCCATTTCTGGTATCTTACTTTCTACAGGTAACAGTTATACAACGCCCGTATTGAATAAAACAACCGTGTATTATGTGCAAACAACCTTATCGGGTTGTACCAGTTCAAGAGCGGCGGTAACCGCTACTGTAATACCTATACAGCTCCCTGCCTTCAAATATGCATCGGGAACTTTTTGTAAAAGTGGTGGTAATGCAACACCGGTTATTACAGATGCTTCAGGGGTATTCAGCGCCACGCCTGCCGGATTGGTTTTTGTTAGCGTCGCCACCGGAGAAATCAATATGGCTGCCAGTGCCATAGCAAACTATACGATACAGTTCACCACTAACGGCCCTTGCGTTTACAGCAGCTCGGCACAAATTACGGTCACCAATTTCCCCACTGCTGCCTTTTCTTACAATGGTCCTTACTGTACACAACAAACTATCGCATCTCCCGATTTTTTATCGGGTGCCAGTGCCGGCGTTTTTAGTGCAGGATCTTCAGGGCTTGTTTTTTTTAGTGGCAGTACAGGTGAGATCAGTTTGCAAAAAAGCACACCCGGTATCTATACTGTTACAAATACGATTGCTGCTTCCGGTGGTTGTATTGCTGCTTCTGCTTCCAATACGGTAACCGTATTACAGGCACCGGTTGCTGCATCCGGATTGGACCAAACTATCTGTGCAGGAAACGTCGTTGCCCTCAATGGCAGTATCAGCGGTACCGCAACAAAAGGTGTATGGTCGGGCGGAACGGGTACTTTTACAGATGCTTCGCAACTTATTACGCAATACAAACCGGCCAATAACGAATCTGTTGTAAAACTTTATGTAACAACCGACGATCCTTCCGGTCCTTGTATTGCCGCCACCGATAGCCTAACCCTTTTTATCAATCCCTTGCCTGCTGCACCGGCAGTTCAGAACGCTTCTGTGTGTACGGGTAAAATTGCCACACTTATCGCCTCTTCACCGGGCGGTATCTATGAATGGTATAGCACCACAACCGATAGAACAGCGCTAAGTACAGGAACTACCTTTACT
>JANOVY010000139.1:0-3815 GCA_031417635.1 Bacteroidota bacterium
ACAGGACACATAGGCAGTATTCAAAATATACATGCTAAAATCAGCTGCATTTTTTATGGTTTCTTTCCCGTCTGATTTTCCATAATAAGCACTCACATCCGGAAATACATAAAAAGCACCTTCGGGAGCAAAACAGGTAAACCCGGGTATTTCTTTTATCAATTCAAGCGTTTTTTCTCTTCTAAGCGTAAATTCTGCTGTCATGGCTTGTGAGGGGCGCAAATCGCCTGTTAATGCCACTACCGCCGCTTTTTGCGTAACGGATGTAGGACCACTGGTAAATTGTCCTTGTATTTTTTCACAAGCTTTTGCAATGGTTACACTGGCAGCAATATAACCCAAGCGCCAACCGGTCATGGCAAATCCTTTGCTTAAGCCATTAATTATTACGATGCGTTCTTTTAAGTCATCAAACTGGGCTATGCTTTCATGCTTTCCTTCAAAATTAATATACTCATAAATTTCATCTGCGAGGATGGTTATGTTGGGATATTTTCTAAACACTACTGCCAATCCTTCTAATTCAGATTTACTGTAAACAGCCCCTGATGGATTGCAGGGCGATGAGAACATGAACACCTTGGTTTTATCTGTGATAGCGGCTTCTAATTGTTCGGGGGTTGCTTTAAAGCCATTTTCAACGGTTGTTCTAATTTCCACCACTTTTCCTCTTGCAATTTTTACCAGTTCTGAATAGGTAACCCAATAAGGCGTTGGGATCACTACTTCATCGTTTTCATCTACCAATGCAAGAATGGCATTGGCCAAACTTTGTTTAGCGCCGGTAGATACAACGATGTTCTCGGGTTGATAATCCAGGTTATTATCGCGTTTTAATTTAGTACAAACAGCTTCCCGCAAATCTAAATAGCCTGCCACAGGCGAATAATGACTCCAGTTATCATTGATGGCTTTTATGGCGGCATCTTTAATGTGTTGTGGAGTATCAAAGTCGGGTTCACCTAAACTTAAATTAATCACATTAAACCCTTTCGCAGCCAATTCGCGACCTAATTTGGCCATTTTAAGCGTTTCGGGTTCATTAAACCTGTCTAAAAGAGAAGAAATTAGCATAAAAAGATTACATTAAAAGAAAAATTAATACTGTTCATTTTGATATGCAAAGTTCGGGAAAACTATCCAAATAGCAGCAAGTTTTACAACAAGATTACATAAAGCACACCGGGAAATCTAGTTCAATAATTCAATTGGAATGCACGCAAATCAGGTTTGTATTTTCTAGGTCTTTTTAATTCATATTCATAAATAGTCTGACCCAGGTTTTTCATAAAAGGAAAACCCACCGTCTCATAGTCATAATGATCATCATTATATATTCCATCACTATTACAGGCAATCACCGCACTTAATAAAAACTCTATATGGTTTTCAAAATCTACGATGTAAGTGATATCAATTAAGAAGCCATAGGCATCGCCCACCTTATTAAAAATTCGAATATGGGCAGGTAATGAGCCCCTTTCAGAACCATACAACAAAAACTTACAATAGGCGTCCCAATAATTGGTGGAATCGTAATAAGGATAGCTGCTTTCTTTGGGGTAGGCACTCATCCATTGCTTTACAAATGAATAGTCTTCTTTGGTAAGATTGAACTTATTTTTTTGTGGGGTAACTGCAGGAAACAAAACACTTTGTAAAATATGTTGCTGGTCTTGCAACGAGATTCGATTTTTATCTGAAAAATCAAAGGGTTCATTCACTAACTGCCCTTTGCTGTAATAGCCTTTCCCCATTCTGATGTCTTTTTTAGGAAACACAGCTTTGCTAAACATACCCGGTTGTTGCCAAAGTAAATGTGACAGGGTATCATAAAAACTCACCGGATTGGTATGTCGGTTTTGTTCAACTGTTTTGCTGATATTGAGTCGATGCCTGATCTCCGCATCCGGATAACCTTTTTGGGTTAATTTTTTTTGAATATATTCCTGCCCTAAGAATTCATATAGTCTATTAAAAGCGTCATTGTCACTCACCAAAAAAATCTGTTTAATATAATGAGCAATGGTAGCGCGACTATCAGCAGATTGTGGGTGGGTGTACACAACATCCTCACCATCAAAACTGCTATCCGTAACCATGGTGGTATTTTTGTCAAGCCCTTTTAAATTCAGTTCATTTAATTTTTCTAATGCTAAAAAAGCAATCGGCATTTTAACGGTACTGGCGGGGTAGAAGTAGGAATTCTTTTGTTTGCCGTAAGTGAATTCTTTAAATGAAGGCCGGTTGTTTTTATCTCGGTTAATTTGGGTATATACAATTTGTACGCCAAAACTATCCGGATAAGCTAGTATGTTTTTAAAGTATTCGGGATGTGATGATAACAATACTTCTATCATATTGGATGAAGTTTGATCATTCCCTTTTTTTTGGGCATTGCCACAAATCAAATAGAAACTACAAAATAAAAGCAAGCCCATTCTTCGCATCCTCAAATATAAAAAGCTTCGATGGGTTTCAGTATAATATAATAATAGAAAGTTTGCGTATCAATAAGTTTTCAGCAGATTCATTTTATAGATTTTCTCTACAACCCATCTTTCACTTTGCCCCACTCAAAAAAGCAAGGTAAAGTGAAAGGGCTTCAAATAATTTACTTAGAGGCTGTTTGAGTTAATTAATTTCATTCTAAGATACCTCTGCGCAACCTCTGCGTTCCCTGCGGCTCAGCGGTGAATTGAGATTTATTTTCACCGCTGAGCCGCAGAGAAGCTGAGTTTTCGCAGAGAAAACAATTAACAAAAAAACCATAACCAATTAAAAATACTTAACTCAAACAGCTTCTCACTCTTTAATTATATTCATCAATACGTTCTCTTCAAAATATTAATTAGCAAATGTCTTTCTTAATCATAGCCAATGCTGTAAACCATGTAAATTTGATACACAATACCCATCTATGCCTCACGAAGCCATCTCAGTATTTGACATGTTTAAAATTGGTGTAGGTCCATCCAGTTCACATACATTGGGGCCATGGAGAGCCGCGCTTAGGTGTTTAGAAACCATTACAGCCAAAACAAGTCTGTCGAATGTTGCATCTATCACAATATTGCTTTATGGTTCTTTAGCAAAAACCGGCAAAGGTCATGGAACGGATATTGCTGTTATTTTAGGTTTATGTGGTGAGGATCCTGTAACCATCGATGTAAATTCCATTACCCAAAAAATAAAGACGATTCATGATGATAAAAAAATGCTATTGGGTGGAGAAGCCCGGATAGACTTTGATATAGCGGAGCAAGTACAATTTCTTTACAATGAAACATTGCCATTTCACCCCAATGGACTTTCTTTTTTGGTTGCATTGAAAACAGGGGAGAGCTGGAGTGAAACTTTTTTCTCTATTGGCGGTGGTTTTGTTGTAAAAGAAGGAGAAAAGAATACCGGTAAATCTGCCGTAGTGCTTCCTTTTCCGATTAATACAGCCGCAGATCTTTTGCATTGGTGTATGAAAGGCATGGCCATTCATGAGGTAGTGATGGAAAACGAATCGGCTTGGCGTTCTGAAGCCGAAACCAGAAAAGGGGTATTACAAATTTGGAATGCGTTGAAAGAATGTACATTTCGGGGTTGCCATGCCCAAGGAGAGTTACCGGGTGGCTTACAAGTAAGACGCAGGGCATACGACCTCAATAAAAGATTGCTGAAGCATCAAACCTATACAGATTATCAATCTTGGATCCAGTGCATTAAAAATGGCGGCAACGATTTTACCTATATCCTAGATTGGGTGAGTTGTTTTGCGTTGGCCGTAAATGAAGAAAATGCATCTTTTGGCAGAGTGGTTACAG
>JANOVY010000140.1:0-23133 GCA_031417635.1 Bacteroidota bacterium
AGATCCTACACTGTAATACCTATGCTCTGTAGGAAATGTTACAATTGAATGGCTTTGTACCAATTGAGGGATAACCGTTTTTTCGAAATTATTGTTCCCCGGCGGAATCAGGTGTATTACTTCTTTCTTCAGAATAAAGAAACCTATATCAACACCTTGTAGGTTGTCAGCAGTACGGGTCTTATCATAAACTTCAATAAATCCGTCAGAACCTATCCGGATATTGTTTTTGGTATATCCATCCCTGTTCATATAAACAGTAACTAGGGCCTCAGCTGCGGAATCAGTAAAAACCTTCCACATACTGTTAAAATCCATCGGCCAGTAATTATCACAATAAAGTAAAACAAAGATCGGTTCGAAAAGATGTTTTGCTTTTTGAAGCCGCAAACCGGTATCATTTTCAACTTCAGAAACTGAATATATTATTTCAATATTCCATTTTTTTCCATCACCAAAATATTCCTGTACTTTCTCAGGTAAGTAACCCAGTAAAATGACCGCTTTTGTAAACCCCTGTTCAACGAGCATTTCGATGATGTATTCCAAAAATGGCTTACCATGAAATAGGATCATGGGTTTGGGTATTGTATCAGTGATAGGGCGTAAACGGCTTCCTAATCCTCCGGCCAGGATAACCGCCTGACGGGGCCTTTCTGCTATTCCAATTGTTCCATCGTGCATAATCTGCTAACGTCTATTACAAGGGGGTAACTTCTATATGGTTGTTGAACAATATACTTCCCCACCCTTGGTTCCATCTATAAGAGTCCGCATAGCCATCAATACTTTCAGTTGGCCGTATCTCAATAACAGGAAATCCATAAATCATATCTTTTGATTCATAGATACCTCCGAACTGGTAACCTTCAATCAGATTCAGCGCAACTTTATATTTTCCCGGCATCAGATGCTTATTTTTATCGATTGTTAACCTGATTTTTACTAGCCCGTCGGGTTCAATAGAAAATGAATCTGATGTACAACTGTTACAAACTGGTCTATCCCTAAGATCATTAAGGCCAAAAGAAAAGTTAAGATTTTCCATTTTCCGTTTCATCAGGGAACGCACTTCGATTTGCAAAGTAACCGGTTGATAATAATCTAAAGAATTAAGGGGGTTATCAATCTTAATGGATTCGATCCGGATTTGCTTTCCTCCAGAAGGCCGAAAATCATTAAGCGTAAGAGTGACATCCGACGTATCCGGATTAAGGTAAGTATTTATTATATCACTTGTCAATCCTTTAGCAATTATTTCACCATTTTTAAGCATAATACTTTGGGGACATAATGCAGAAACCATCTGCATATTATGACTAACAAACAAAATGGTTCTACCTTGTTCTTTGCTAACATCTCCCATTTTTCCCATACACTTTTTCTGAAATTCCGCATCACCTACTGCGAGCACTTCATCTACAATGAGTATCTCACTTTCCAAGTGAGCTGCCACTGCAAACGCAAGTCGAACATACATACCGGAAGAATATCTTTTAACTGGGGTATCAATATATCTTTCAACACCAGAGAAATCAACAATTTCATCAAACTTGCTTTTGATTTCACTTTTTCGCATTCCAAGGATGGCCCCATTCAAAAAAATATTTTCCCGACCAGTAAGTTCAGGGTGAAACCCGGTTCCTACTTCCAATAAAGAAGCTATCCTACCCCTTACTTTTAATGACCCGGTTGTTGGTGTTGTTACTTGTGAAAGTATCTTCAGCAGTGTACTTTTCCCTGCTCCATTTTTACCTATGATTCCAACAGCCGTACCTTGTTCTACTTCAAGATTAATATCTTTCAGACTCCATACAATGTCACTTGTCCCTTTTGTAGAGCGATCATTTGTTTCGCCTAATTTTAAATAGGGATCTTCCTTCCCTCTCCATAATGCCCACCAACGATTTATATCGTGCGAAATAGTTCCTGTACCAAATTGTCCTATTTGATAGGCTTTTGACAAGTTTTCAATTTTTATTGCAGTGTTCATTATACTTTATCAATAAAACTTTTTTCAACCCGATTAAAAATAACACTACCTGCAAATAAAATTGCCATTGTAATAACCACTGTATAGGTAAAATTTAACCAACTAAAATATCCCTGTCCCAACAAACCCAATCTGGAAGTTTCAACAATAGTAGTCATCGGATTAAGAGAAACTATCCATCTGTACTTTTCGGAAACGGTTGAAAGAGGATAAATAACCGGCGTGGCATACATTAATAACTGAACACCAAACAACACTAAAAAAGCAAGATCCCTGTATTTGTTTGTCATGGCAGTAATGATCAAACCAAGCCCCAAGCCCTGTCCTGCCATTAAAAGTATCAAAATGGGAAATAATAAAATGTAAATGGTGGGAGAAAATGAAGACCCGTTAAGCTTAAAATAAGCCATCATAATGATCAACAATAATAACTGAATTCCGAACTTGATCAGGTTTGAAACAACAATACTCAAGGGCATTATCAACCTTGGAAAATACACCTTACCGAAAATGCCGGCATTGTCCCTAAATACCGTTGATGTTTTGGTAAGTGAATCTGAAAAATAATTCCAAGTTGTGATGCCAGCCATATAAAAAAGAGGCTGGGGCAACCCGTCGGTAGAAATTCCAGCAAGTCGTCCAAAAATAACAGTGAAAGTAATTGTTGTAACTAAAGGTTGAATAAAAAACCATAATGGCCCCAAAATGGTTTGCTTATAAAAGGATACAAAATCCCTTCTTACCAGTAACATCAAAAGATCACGATAGCGCCAAACCTTGATAAGCTGAAGGTCAAAAAGTTTTTTTTGAGGCAATAAAACCAAGTCCCAATCCTCAATTTTTTTTTGAGTCATTAACGTTGTATTACTAATCATATTTATTAAGCAACTTTTTAAATAATCAATCTATTAAACTTTGAGATCATTCGAAAAATTACTGTTTGACAAAACAATATATTTTTTTTACAGCGATGTTCAAAATCAAAGACAAAATTATTTTATACACCTAAATATTACATTTCATTATTGATTGGATTTTTTTTGAAAAATAAGAATCCAATTTGAAAAAGAATAATTAGTATTCCTATTGACAAACCAATAAATATATATGAAATGATAATTTTTGAAGGATTTGGTTCAGACGGACCATCTGGCACATATACCGGTTCTAATAAAGTAAACAGTGGTGTATCTTTTTTTAGTTGAATTCTTGCTTGTTGTAACTGTGTGGCAAGACTATTATACAATGTAAAAGAAAGTGTAAATTCATTTTGCAATAATAGTTCTCTCGATTGAACACTTTGAAATACAACACCATAATTGTTGTCTTTGAACCCTGCTACTTTCTGTTGGTTAATTTTATATGCGGCTTCTGCTTCTGCAGTAGTTGTTTCAAGGAAATTAACATTCTCCAGCTGTTTGCCTGTTTTGTATTTTGTTACATATTTTACAAGCTTATCTAACACCATTTGAGTAACCTGTGCACTTATCCAGGCTTCAGGCATTTTTACGGTAAGGGTTATTTGATCTGCCATCCGGACTAACAATATCCTATCTACCATTAACCCAGCGGCTGATTTGTCTTCATTAGAAAGCTGAATTATATCAACATTGCTGGACAAAGTATTCCCGGTATTCGTTTTGGCATTTTCCTTTGCAGTAGTCGTTCGAACCATAGGTTCTAAAGGCTTTGGTGAACTTTTAAAAAGATTTATAAACATTCCAGGTATTCCAAGGATGAAATCTTTTGCCCTTGCAACTGCATTCTGTTTTATCCCTTTTTTGAAGTACTCTTTTAGTGTCGTTTTCTGACTTGTATTTTTGACAAAAAAACTATCATTCGCCAGCTCAATAAGAAATGGCTTACTCCCTAGGATGATGGGATAGATTTCTGCTCCAATGTCATTGCCAGAATTTCCTCCTGCCGCAATAGTCCCAGCTCCCAATCCGGCAAGGCCCAATAAGGGGTTATTAGCAGCACCTGCAGCACCACCCTTGTCTGACATTAGCATTACGCATTTGGCTTGGTATTCAATTGGAGATGTTTTTGCAGCGATATAGCCTAAAATCACAAATACAATAACCGAAATAATTACATATTTTTTCCTGTCCCAAAAAAGATTCCATATTTCAACCAAAGAGATTTCATCTCCTGAAAAAATTGCCCTTATACTTTTAGATGTTTTTGCCATTACTCTTTTTTTCAACTAAAATAAAATTATAACGTTCGAAGAAGTATAATTAAAGTTAAGGTACTTGTTATCAAACCTGTAATAAAACCAAGTGATTGGGCATAATTAAAAGGAGGTTTATCAACAAGGGTAGAAGGAACAAAAATTTCAGCGCCGGGCAAAATTTTCGGGTAGGACTTAAAAAATAGAAATGATTTCACCGTCTCTACACGGCCATTGGCCTGCAATACATAACTCTTATCCTTTATTGCACGAGAGCTGTAACCACCCGATCTTTCTATGTATTCTTTAAAATTTCTATTTGGTTCATATCGTACTGACACCGGAAACAAAACCCCGCCCTTGATACTTACCGTTTCTAACTTTTCAGGAACATTAATGATATCGCCTTCTTTCAACACCAAATCAGCATTAGACCCAGGTTTCGCAATTATCTCATCTAAATTAATAGCAACCAATTCCTGTTCTTTTTCAAGAAATGAAGTTGAATTATTAGATGTTAAAATTGAAGTATTCTCTTTAAAAATTTCTTGCTTGGCTTTTTCTTGCTCCTTTTTTTCAACTTCCTTTGCAATGGCTAAATTGTTTTGGGAGATTTTTATGTCAATCCTCTTAATAATTTCTTTATTACTTTCCGACTCACTCAAAATTTCATTTTTTAATAAATTTTCTTTTAATGCAACTAAATAATTATTTTCTCTTTCACTCTGTGATGGAGAAATGAAATTTTTAGTCCTTCTAAGCAAAGTAGTGCCTTCCGGATATGCATACTTAGTTAAACCTCCAGCCCTTTTCAAAAGGTCTGAAACACGCATCTCTTTTTTATCGATAGCGAATACTCCACTATGTTGGATTTCCCCTTGTATTGAAACTGAAATGGGGGGGGTGAACCCTGCTATATTTCTTATGTAAATATGATCGAAAGGTGTTAATATGATACTTTTATTTTCTTCAGAAATATTTAAATTTTTATCAATTGATACATTAAGAATTTCTGCTACTTTGTTCTCGTCATTGGACCGCTTAACAATTTCAATAAAAGAACCTGAAGCCGAATATTTGAACCCCCCGGCTTTTAATATCAGATCCCCCAGCGTCATATTTTGTCCATATGGGTATACCCCGGTTTGATTGACCTCACCGGATATCTGAACATAATATTCCTCTTGGATATCATAAACGCTAGCAATATGTATCACATCTTCTCTTTCCAAAAGAATAGATCCGGCACTTTTTTCATCATTTATGTTATTTAAATCTAGGCTTATGATTTCCTGTTTGAAATCTGGTTTTGTCCTGTATAAAATAGCTCTTTTAAGAAAAGCATCACCCTTTAAACCTTCTGCTTTTTGAATAAGGTCTTTCACTTTCATTCCTGTGGTAAATGAATATCTACCCGGTCTGAAAACAGATCCGGAAATCTGTACTCGATTGGTAATCCGATCAAGAATTAATCCAACGGTATATAAATCACCGTCATTCAAATTCGCTTTTCCAAATTGATTACTATATAAATCAACCAATTGCTTTTCAGTGATGCCATTACGTATTAGATTCACTTTATCCTTATAAGCTTTGTCTGAAAACCCACCCGAAAATTTTATGATATCTGAAAAAGTCTCTTTTTCTTTAAACTCAAATATCCCGGGTGTTCTTACTTCTCCTTCAATTTCAATTCTATTGGTAGCGGGTCTGACCAATAAAACATCATCATCCTCTAAACGAATATTTTGGTTTGTCTTTCCATTTACCAGAAAATCATAAATATCAATTTCTGATTTTAACTTTCCGGCCCTATACACTTGTACGTGACGAAAAGTACCTTTGAGCGTTGGTCCACCGGCAGCAAAAAGGGCATTAAATACATTCACATACGATGGAAGATTGTATGTACCAGGAGTTTCTACTTCACCAACAACATTAATTTTGATGGTTCTAAGGTTTCCCAAAGTAACTTCCAAGAATGTTGTTGGATTTGTACCACCCATTCCGGCATAACGTATAGCCAATTTATTTTGCAAAATCGTTTTCACTGCGTCAATGGAGAATCCACTAACCTTTGATATTCCAATATCTGGAATAGTAACGGAGCCTTCCGGAGAAACCTTAAGTGTGTAGCTACTTTGAGCTACACCATAAACTTGTAATTTCAATTCGTCGCCAGGCCCTACCACATAACTAACAGGAGTTGCCATATTAAGATTAGGCGTAAAATTTACATTCACATTATGAAAAATAGAATATCCAAAGATTTTCTTTTCAAGTAACAATATGGAATCCGAGGTTTTCTTGGTCTTTAGGATTTCTTCATCATTTTGATATCCTTTCTCGTCAATTTCAAACTTCTCAGTTTTTGTTTTATCCGTATCAATCTTCTTTGGTTTCAATGGACCGATAGTAGTATCAGTTCTATTATTTTGTTGAGTCTTTTGTTGAGAAATAGCTGAAAAAGTAAGTAAAATGACCCCTATAAAAAGAAAAGTAAAACGCAAAGCCGATTTGAAGTCTATTCGACTTTTTAAAAGTTTATATTGAAAAATAGAAAGTATCATATGAATAAATAAATTAGCTGCATTTAAAATATTTTGGATTTTTACCCAGTTCTTAAAACTTTTCGTTTTAATTGATAAATAATAAATTACCAAATAAAGCAAAGCTACGCCTATCTCACTCACATAATTACGCTTAAGAATGAACATTTAAAGTAAGAATTACATTAAATGAAATATGATATATAATTCAATATATTAAAAATTAATTTTAAATGAATTACACATTATAAAAAATAATTTATAATTCATTTACTATAATAGATAACATTGAAAATGTGTGCAAATATAGTGGTATATATGATGAAAAATAAAACTTTCGAAAAAGTAAAAAGTTATTCTTAAGAATATGATATTTATTAAGTTCAACAACCATTTTTATCAAACACAATTAGAAATACAGATATATAAATTGGAAACACAATTGTTATTTCCTATTCAAATCTGTGTTTAATATCGTTATATACACCTGTTAATCCAAATGCAAGTTCAATGTTGGCTTTCCAACCCAATGTCGCAAGTTTTGAAATATCCATTAACTTTCTAGGGGTCCCGTCGGGTTTGGTTGTATCAAATTTTATTTCACCTTTATATCCTACTATTTCATTTATCATTAGTGCCAATTCGAAAATGGAGATATCCTCTCCTTTACCAACATTAATCGGCCCCTTTTCATGATAACAATCCATTAAAAAAAGACAAGCTTCGGCTAGATCATCAACATGTAAAAACTCTCTTAAAGGAGTACCACTTCCCCATAACGTTACAGAAGGAAAGTGCTGTTTCTTAGCTGTAACAAATTTTCTAAGTAAAGCGGGTAATACATGTGATTTTTCCAAATCATAATTGTCGTTTGGACCATAAAGGTTTGTGGGCATCGCTGATATAAAATTACAACCATATTGAGACCTATACGCATCGCATAATTCAATACCGGCGATTTTGGCAATGGCATAGGGCTGATTGGTTTCTTCTAAATACCCCGATAGCAGATATTCTTCCTTCAAAGGTTGTGGCGCCAATTTCGGATAAATACAAGACGAACCCAGAAATAAAAGCTTTTTTACTTGATTGATATAGGAAGCATGAATGATATTGGCTTCAATCAGCAGGTTCTCGTAAATGAAATCAGCCCGGAAGGTATTATTGGCCATGATACCCCCCACTTTAGCTGCTGCGAGAAATACATACTCAGGTTTTTCGTTGGAAAAGAAGTCATTCACCGCCTGCTGGTTACGAAGATCCAGTTCCGCAGAAGTTCGAACAACAATATGTTTATACCCATCATTGTTTAATCGTCTACATATGGCACTTCCGACCATTCCATTATGACCGGCCACATAAATTTTAGCTTCTTTTTCCATTTTTTAATCTAGAATGTTTCCGTTTTTTTTTTGATATGAACTTACTTTTAATTGATTTATTTTATGCTTTTATTATTCAAACTCATTTTTAATATCAAACCCCTTTGCTTTCAAGAACTGTTGCGTTTCAAATATTTTAAGATCACATTCGACCATTTCTTTTATCATTTCGTCCAGGGTGTACTTAGGTTTCCATCCCAATTTATCATGTGCTTTTGTTGCATCACCAATCAATAAATCCACTTCCGTAGGCCGGTAATAACGTGGATCTACTTTCAAAACAACTTTTCCAATGGGCACTTGGTATTTGCCATTGCAAGCTTTTACAGTTGCAATTTCTTTTTCATTTATTCCATCAAATGCAAGTTCAATCCCCACTTCTTGAAAAGCCATTTTAACAAAATCTCTGATTTGTGTTGTGATACCCGTAGCCAGCACAAAATCTTCGGGCGTATCATGTTGCAAAATCCGCCACATTCCTTCTACATAATCTTTGGCATGTCCCCAATCCCTTTTTGCATCGAGATTACCTAAGTACAAAACTTCTTGTAAGCCCAATGCAATTTTGGCTACTCCACGGGTAATCTTACGAGTAACAAAAGTTTCTCCGCGAAGAGGGGATTCATGATTAAACAGGATTCCATTACAGGCAAACATACCATAGGCTTCTCTGTAATTAACTGTTATCCAATATGCATACATTTTAGCAACGGCATATGGAGACCTCGGGTAAAAAGGCGTCTTTTCTGATTGAGGAACTTCCTGAACAAGACCATACAACTCAGAAGTTGATGCTTGGTATACCTTTGTTTTTTTTGTTAAACCCAGTAATCTTACTGCTTCTAAAATTCTCAATGTCCCAATACCGTCTGCATTCGCTGTATATTCAGGCGTTTCAAAACTAACATGAACATGACTCATTGCTGCCAAATTGTAAATCTCATCCGGTTGCACTTCTTGGATAATCCGTATTAGATTCGTTGAATCGGTCAAATCTCCATAATGAAGTACTAAATGTCGATGGGGAACATGCGGGTCTTCATACAAATGATCGATTCTTCCTGTATTGAAAAGTGAACTTCTTCGTTTGATACCGTGAACTTCATAGCCTTTTTTTAATAGCAATTCAGCCAAATAAGCCCCATCTTGACCGGTAATACCGGTTATCAATGCTTTCTTCATATAAGGAAAAAATTAATATTTTTATTTAAAGTTGTGCAAAATAAAGGTTTTTTCATATCCAATGCAATCACAATCTACCATCCACATTAATATCAGTCAAAACGCCTTTCACATCAAACAAAACACCCGGAACCTGCAATAATAGCGAATAGTCGAGGAAAGCAAATTCCTTATGGTTAACAGCCACTACAATAGCAGCGTATTTTTTCGAAACAGGAATTTGTTGGCAACAATCCAAATTATAGGTTTCTTTAACGGCCAGAGGTGAAGCAATGGGATCAAAAATGGTTAATGAGAGATGATAATTTTTTAACGCATTTACAATATCTACCACACGGCTGTTTCTTACATCAGCAAAATTCTCTTTAAAAGTGATCCCCATGACCAATACTTCAGCCCCTGCCTTTAGGATTCCCTTCTTAGCCATCAATTCTATTACCCGAAGTGCCACATACTCGCCCATGCTGTCATTCATTGCCCTTGCGGCTAAGATCAAATCGGGCCTGTAGCCAACGGCCAATGCTTTATGAGCCAGGTAATAAGGATCAATCCCAATACAATGCCCACCAACCAACCCGGGCTCAAATGGAAGAAAATTCCATTTAGTGGCTGCGGCTTTTAATACCTCTTTGGTGTCTATACCCAACCGTTCAAAAATCTTGGCCAATTCATTAACAAAAGCAATATTGATATCCCGTTGCGTATTCTCAATTACTTTGGCAGCTTCGGCAACTTTGATACTAGGGGCTTGGTAGGTGCCGGCAGTAATAATAGAAGCATACAAATCATCTACCTGATTGGCAGCTGCTTGTGTTGAGCCGGATGTGATTTTCCGGATCTGAGAAATGGTTCTTGTTTTATCCCCTGGGTTAATCCGTTCAGGAGAATAGCCACAGAAAAAATCCACATTAAATGTTAGGCCTGAAACTTCTTCTAATAAGGGTACTGCTATCTCTTCTGTACACCCAGGATACACAGTTGATTCATATATGACCAGGTCACCATTTTTTAAATTCAAAGCAACTTTTTGTGTTGCTTCTATGAGTAATGATAGATCCGGTGCGTTAACCGTATTTACCGGAGTAGGGACAGTAATAATATACACATTACAATCTGCCAGATCATGAGAATCCTTGATGAAACAGATGCCAGAATGGTTATCAGCTTCATGGTATTGTTGTTTCAGTGCCAATAATAATTCATCACTTACTTCTCCTGTAAAATCTCTACCCTGATTCAGATCAGCTATTCTCGCACTGTTAATATCAAACCCTTTTACTCTATATTTCTGGCCAAAAGCAATAGCTAGGGGCAAACCAACATAACCAAGTCCTAAAACCCCAATTTTATATTTATCCAATTCACCTTATTTAAAATTCCTGAAAATGTTTTATTATCATATCTGTAAACGTAATAAAAGGTTACTTAAAAAACACAGTTAGACTTTATTTCTTTACAATAACTGTTTAACAATCGTCAGGTCACTATCCGATTTAGGATCGAGGTTTTCGAAGACCGAATTATTGCTTAGGTATTCGGGGATTATCTTCTTCATCATTTTCACGATTTCCATTTCTCCCTTAACTGTTTGTATAAGGCCAATTAAATCATCCATATTCCTGTTTACCTCCTCAAAATCATATTCACGAACTTTTGCGATCAATATCTGGCTATGATAAGTAGGTATGGTATTTTCTTCGGTGTTCAATAGTTCTTCATGCAATTTTTCTCCGGGTCTGAGTCCAATATATTTAAGATCAATATCCACGCCGGGTGTAAACCCGGAGAGGCGAATCATTTTAGTGGCAAGGTCTTTGATCTTTACCAACTTCCCCATATTGAACACAAATATCTCGCCGCCCTTTCCCATACTACCCGCTTCGAGTACCAATTGGCAAGCTTCGGGTATTGTCATAAAATACCTGCTGATTTCGGGGTGTGTGATCGTTACCGGCCCGCCGTTTTTGATCTGTGCTTCAAAACGCGGAATTACGGATCCGTTTGACCCTAGTACATTTCCGAAGCGGGTGGTAATAAAACGCGTAACCGATTCCTTGAGATCATTATTTTCTTTACCAATCTTTGCCAGACAATGATGATACAATGACTGAACATATACTTCAGCAATTCTTTTGGTTGCACCCATCACGTTGGTCGGATTGACAGATTTATCTGAAGATATCATCACAAATTTCTGCACTCCAAATTGTACAGAAAGGTCTGCTATGTTCTTTGTTCCGATAACATTGGTGGCAACGGCTTCATAAGGATGCATCTCCATCATAGGAACGTGTTTATACGCAGCTGCGTGATAAACATAATGGGGTTTACATTCATTGAATATAAATTCCATTCTCCTGAAATTCCTGATATCGCCGATAAAATAGAGAAAGCTGGTGTGCTTAAATTGTTCTGTCAATGCGAGTTCAGATTCATATAGTGCTGATTCTGCCATATCAACAAGAATGATCACTGAAGGAGAGAACCTCGACAGCTGGCGAACGATTTCATTCCCTATCGAACCGGCCGCACCGGTAACCAGTATCCGTTTATTTGCAAGCTGGTTTTCTATGATTTCATTGTTGATCATGATAGGGGGCCTTTCCAATAGTTCTTCGATCTTCACTTTGTGTATCTGCTTGGCAGAAAGCTGGCCGTTGATCCAGGCTTTTACCGGTGGTGTAAGTAAAATCTTGATACCTTTATCTAGACAAACATCTACTACTTCATTTTTCTTTTCGATAGAAAGGTTCTCAGCTGCAATGATCAATTCATCAATTCGTTCTGAAAAAAGCAGTTCAGAGAGCTCAGAAAGATGGTAAATTTTGACACCATCAATCGATTTCTTCCATTTATTCGAATCTTCATCAATAAAAGCGACCACCCGATAAATGATCTTAGAATCCTGCTCTAAGGTTCGCTTGACTGCGATACCTTCCTCATTGGCACCAAATATGATAACGGTTTTACTGTCTGTTGTAACGTCCTTTAAAAAAAGCCGGTTCTTGAAATAAGCAAACAAATGCCGAATCGCAATCCTATATCCAATTAATAATACAAATCCGATAAATCCATTAAGAACAAGAACTGTAATTGAAATAAATGATTTGTGAAAAAAGACAGAAGCTACGAGGTAAACGATAATGAATCCCGCATTGATCAATGCCACCGCAACAAACATCTTGAACGCATCCTGGATAGTTGCGAGTCGTATAATTCCGGCATACGTTTTCAGAAGGATAAAAACAGGTGTACTGATCGTAACCAAAACAACAGCATTCTTAAAGAAGATACCATTACCTATTTGAGTGTAATGAAATTCATTTTTAATGAGATAGGCTATCCACAAGGATATGACCGATATAAAGGTGTCGATAAAAAAAATAGCCCACTGCGGTAAAATATTAATTCGCTTGAACATAAGCAAGGGTATGATAGGGTTTTCCAAAAGTCTGTTACACAGGTTTCTAAATAGTTATTTCTTTTATTTTTTCTACAACCCGGATACGATCTTCTGCGGAAAGATTGGAGCCGGATGGTATACATAATCCATTTTCAAATAATTGAGCAGATACATCTGACCCAAAAAAAGGCGCATCCGCAAATATGGGTTGGAGATGCATGGGTTTCCACAGTGGCCGGCATTCAATATTATCTTTTTCCAAGTGAAGCCTGATATCTTCTCGGGTTAATCCATTTGCTTTTGCAGGTTCTACCAATATACAGGTTAGCCAACGGTTACTAAAACTATTTGGATCCTCCGGTTGAAATGAGATCCCGGGTATATCTTTTAATGACTCGTGGTAAAAAATAAAATTTTCTCTGCGCTGGCGTATACGGTCCGGCAAAACCATCATCTGTCCACGTCCAATTCCTGCAAGCACATTACTCATCCTGTAATTGTAACCAATCTGACTATGTTGGTAATGTGGTGCGGCATCTCTTGCCTGTGTTGCCAGGAACCTTGCTTTTTTGATCCATTCCGCATTACCTGAGATCAATGCTCCACCACTTGAAGTAGTAATAATCTTGTTTCCGTTAAAACTAAGTATACCCATATCACCAAATGTGCCACAGGGCTTTTGGTAACAGGTAGATCCCAATGCCTCGGCTGCATCTTCAATAACAGGTATCTCATATTTTGCTGCCAGGTTAATGATCGCTTCTATTTTTGCCGGCATTCCATATAAGTGTACCGGGATGATGGCTTTGGGCTTTTTTCCTTTAGAGATATAATGTTTTATCGCTTCTTCGGTTAGCACCGGATCCATATTCCATGTGTCTTTTTCTGAATCAATAAAAACAGGCGTAGCACCCTGGTAAATAATTGGATTGGCCGATGCGGAAAATGTAAAGCTCTGGCACAAAACAATATCGTCTTTTCCTACACCTAAAATGATCAATGCGAGGTGAATAGCTGCCGTACCCGAGCTTAGAACAGCAGCATTCAACATACCTGTAAACCGACTGATATCGGCTTCAAAACCATCCACATTAGCACCTAATGGCGACACCCAGTTGGTGTCAAATGCTTCATTGATGAAGATTTTTTCATGTGTTCCCATGTGGGGCGAGGACAGCCAGATTTTGTTTGCCATAAACCTTTCAGTCTTTATTATATTTTAAAATTTTTCCAGGAACCCCTATTACCACGGCATAATCGGGGACATCACAGACAATGACAGATCCTGCACCAATGGTCGCCCACTTCCCAATACTTACCCCTTGGATGATGCTACTTCCTATCCCTATATGAGTTCCTTCTCCAACCAATACGTTTCCCGCTAAGGAAGCACCGGGAGAGATATGCACAAAATCAGCAATCTCACAATCATGGTCTATTGAAGCATTTGTATTGATGATACAATGTGATCCTATTTTAGCACCTGAATTGATGGATACACCGGCCATTACAACAGTCCCAACTGCAACAGTACAACGGGATGAAAGATTAGCTTTTGGATGAATGGCTATACCAAAGCTGTTGGAAATTTCTGCAACGACTTTTTTCCTCACCCTGTTTTCCCCAACTGCAATCAACAAAATTAGATTTTCAGCCGGTAAATCGTGGGAAACTCTATAACCCATTAATTCATTCACTAACGGGTTTTTATCTACAACCTCCACCACTAATTCTCCCATTTGCTCAATAATTTCAAGCACTACTTTAGCGTGCCCGCCTGCTCCGATAATTCCATATTTCTTTTCCATACACTCAGGTATTAGTTGTTCCGGTAAACTTTTCCATAATAACCACTTTACTGGCTTTTACACCATCACCGGAAATTACTTTTTTTACCGTTAAATAAATAATCTTCAAATCCATTTTAAAACAGATATGGTCAACATACCAACAATCATATTCAAACTTTGATTGCCAACTAATCTGATTCCTTCCATTTACCTGGGCCCATCCAGTAATTCCCGGCAAGACTTCATGTCTTCTCGCTTGTCTTGTAGTATATAAGGGAAGATATTCTGGTAGCAACGGCCTTGGCCCTATCAGGCTCATATCACCTAGGATTACATTAAATAATTGCGGTATTTCATCCAGTGAAAATCTTCGTAAGACCCTGCCAAATAATGTGAGCCTTTCTGAATCGGGAAAAAGGTTACCTGCGGCATCTTTCTTATTATTCATAGTCCTGAACTTTAACAATGCAAACAGTTTTGTGTTTTTACCAGGGCGCATTTGAGAAAAAAATGGATTGCCTCTCAGATCGCAGAAAAGTAAAATCATAAGAACTAGAAAAATGGGAAATAAAAAAATCAACAAGATCAGAGATACGAGAATATCCATTATTCTTTTAAAAAATAATTTGTACATACTTTTTATGACTCACTATTTGAATTGCCCTGAAATGATTAGAAGGAATAAAAGAATTCTATGAGAAAGTTTACGGCGGTAACCGGCCAAAGCAAAAGCTGTTTTGAACCTTGATACAATTGATGTAGATTGAAAGCTTCGGATATCTTCAATAAATGCTGGATGTATTTTTCCATCGTTATAGAGGTCTTCTATCATTAATATATGTCTGCGATACCATCCTGAACGAAAAAGTTCAAGCAGTTTGGAAGCCCCTCCCATTCCCCTATTGGCACCATATGCATTCTGCCCGTGCTGACGGTAAATGATAAAAGAACGTTTGTCAATAAACCAACTAAACTTTCCAAGTCTCGTAATCGCATAGGTTGACCAATCATGCGATGCATCAGGAGGGATTTCATTATAAATTTTTCTTACCTTTCTTTGAAAATACAAAGCCGCATCCTTACTAAGAACCAAAGTACAACCCGCTGAGGCTGCTTCCAGATAATGGTCATATAAAGTTTGTTGGTTATTTTTTTTATTCAATAGAATACCCATCAATTTTGAAAAAAACGATCGACCGGAAATGATCTTTCCAGTATCATCACCTAATATCAAATTAGAAGCATAACAATCCTTACCTCTATTCGCCATTTCTCGCAGCGCTTCTGATAATTTATTTTTCATCCAGATATCATCTTGATCTGAATAGGCCATATATTCCATTTCAGTAAGGTTAGTATCCCGGACAATACTATAAAAATTTTTGGTAACCCTTAATTGAGGGGCTATTGAATCGAGTAAAAATATATTGGTATACTTTTCTTTCATTTTTAATATCAACTCAACCGTATTATCTGAAGAATTATCATCTCTGATGTACAAATACACATTCACAGATTCTTGAGCCTGAATGGATTCAACTTGTTCTTCAAGAAATTTTTCGCCGTTATAGGTAGCCATAAGTACAGCAACATTTGGCAGGCGTTGACTTTTGTCGTTCATTCAGAATTAAAAAAATGTTTTACTTAAAGAGGTTATGCTGTCAAAGTCTTATCTGCTTTATCTGATATTGTAGAGAACAAAAGCATTCCGTATATGTTTCATTAAGGAAAAAAGAAGAAAAAAAGGAATCAAGAGATACAAATGGCTCCTTTTACAGAAATCAATAAACATGCGCATCTCTCCTTTACGCATTTGCCATTTACTACTGCTTAAGCCACCCAAAGTTAACGGAAGTCTGTGCAGATAACATAAAGGAACATCTATATACCAAAATCCAAAATTTTGGGTTGTGCGGAGAATAAAATCATGGTCTTCCGCATACGATAGCTTTTCATTAAAAAAAATTCCATTCTCTTTTGCAACTGCCAATGAAGGGGTTACCATTGGGTTTCTCATAAGGACCTGCAAAACAGAAAGTTTCCTAATTAATCCAGCATCAGATAGTCGGACCAGATCATTTCCAAATTCTTGATCCTCAATGATAGCAAAGGAATGCCCAATGGCTTGAATAGTTTTATTATTTTGTATGCAATGTAAGATGATTTCAATTTTTCTTCTATGAAAAATATCATCAGCATCCAGAAAAAGAATCCATGAAGATGTTGCTGAGCGTATGCCTTTATTTCTGGCAGCTGAAGGGCCTACTTTTTCTTCACTTTTTATGAATCTGACCAAACCAGAATCAATTGATCTGACAACTGCTTCTGTCTGATCAGTGCTCCCATCATCAACTACAACAATCTCATTGGGTTGAACAGTTTGAGAAAGACAGCTTTCAATTGCTTTTGAAATAAATTTTTCTCCGTTCAAAACCGGAATAACCACTGAAAAAGATATAATATTTACAAGCATTGGAAAATAGTTCTTAAAAATCAGTACCCATATTCATCCTTTCTTTTTCCGAAAAAATCATTCATCCGGCTTCGGATAATGCAGAAAAATTCATATGGATATAAACGCCATTGTGGCCCATGGGTTAATTTCAAATAAAACCTCCTGATAGATATCACTTTTTTAACAGTTGTTATTTCGAATGCTGGCTTGGGTTCTTCAATGAATACTTTAACCTCGGTATTTACCCATGATTTTATTTTAGCTATTGAACGGTAATAAGAATGATAGATATCTTCACAATATGCTTTTCCTTCAAAAGGGAAAAAAGCTTGAAGGATCAGGTCTTTATGATAAGAAAGCACACATCCTCCAGGTAGCCATTCTGTTTTTACAGGGTTTGTGGTACAATAAAGATCATCAATTCCATAATTAATCCCAATTGAAGTAACCTTTCCCATTTTTCGTATGCCCCAAGGTGCAGCACAGAATATACAATCAAAATTATTCTTAAAGAAACCTGCAGTTCCCGTTGGTATCTTATGAATACATTTTTGTGTCTGGGAATCATAATACAAAGGGCCAATTGCATTACCCGGCCCCAGTTGTAATAGCATTTCTGTTAAACTTTTGATTGTATCTTTTTCCAGAATAATATCATCATCAAGTTGCAAAACAAAATCATAGCTGGCTTTTTGAAAACCGGTTGTCCGCTGGTTTACTTGCCCCATTTTATCTGTAACTATTATTATCACCTTACCACTCTTCAAATAAGACACACTGTCTTCATACCCAGATGGAATACAAATTAGTATTTCTTCGGGTATTTTTGTTCCGCTTAGAATGGATTTAATCGTTAATTCGAGACAATCTCCACCAAGAGTAGCAATTACTACCGATAAACCGGGTGTGTAATTGACAGAAAGATCAGGTTGCATCAGCTTTAATTGACTATCGTGATTATTTCTTGAATTAAATCAGCTCTTCCAGTTTGCCTTTTCCAATAATAGCTCCGCCATGCATCTTATAAACGATATCGCAAAAATGTAGTGTAGAATATCTATGGGCTATCAAAATGATGGTTAGTTTCCCTTTGAGTTTTGCAACAGAACTCATGATATACGTTTCTGTTTCATTATCCAGTGCACTGGTTCCCTCATCGAGTATTAGAATAGTGGGATTATTATACAAAGCACGCGCAATACCAATTCTTTGTCGCTGGCCTCCCGAAAGTTTGATGCCCCGCTCACCAACAATTGAATCAACTCCGTCAGGCAGATTATTTACTACTGCTTCAAGTTGTGCTGCGCTAATAACTGCGTCCAGTTGAACAAGGTCTATTTCCGAATCCGGCAAACCAAATGCAATATTGTTCTTTAATGAGTCATCCAGTAAAAAAATATTTTGAGGAACATACCCAATGAATTTTCGAAGTTCATAAAGCCTGTCAGTGATATCCATGCCATCCGCAAAAACTTTACCTGAGCTAGGCGTTAATAAACCTGTTAATATGTTTACCAAAGTGGTTTTACCTGATCCGCTTTGGCCTATCACACCCACTACTGAACCAATTTTGATTTCTATATTAACATTGTCAAGCGATTTTATGTCTGAAGTAGGATAGGCAAATGAAATATCCTGAAAAACAACCGACTGTTTGGGCAAAAGAATGCTATCCAACGGATGGATGTTCTCCACTAATTTTTCGTTCCTGAAACTGCTTAACTCATGATGGATCAATTCCACTCCCGCTTTTGTAAAATGCATGGTTTGAAGACTTATGATGATCCTGTTAGCAGATGGAAGCATCCGCAATGCTGCAAAAAGAAAAATACTTAATGAAGGTAGAATCGAACTAATTGAATTACCCCTGAATAAAACAACTAAGGAAAGTAATGCGATACTTACAATTAAAACAAATTCAAGATACCCCCTTTGCACCTGTTGCAGAAATAGCAACTTTCTTTGAATCGTAAAAAAATCTCCGGTAGATTTATCAAATTTATCTGAAAAATATTTTTCTTTATTAAACAATTTCAACTCGGAAACCCCAGTAAACCCTTGCAATAAATTTTTTGTCCGAAACCCGTCATGTACCTGTTTTTCCTTACCCCAACGAGAAATCCTTCTTTTAGAAAAACTAAACAAAAGATAACTTACACCCCCCACAAAAAAGAATACAACAGTTGCGCCAAATGGCTCTAGATAGAAAATGGTTACAACCACCCCGATCAAAACAGATACCTCTGTCTGTAGAAACATTAAATTTTGGACATAACTGGTTACAGAATTTACTTCAGATTGAATATTTCTAATTAAGATGGCCGAATTCTTATCTAGAAAATAAGCATAGGGCTGAAATAAATACCCTTTATTCATCCGCGAAGAAATATTGTAGGATATTCCCATTGTAAACTCCGTCTGTTTCCAAATCAGAAAAGAAAGAAACAAAGTTTTTATAAAATAAAATAGAACGAAGCTACCCAGCACACAAAGGATTAGATAAGTGTTTGAAACATTTCCTGTAATATTCAATACAAAACCAACAAATACATTCTTGTTGGCATGTTCAATGTCTGTAAACACTTTAACCAGTGGCACAAGCATTCCTAACCCTAATGATTCAAAAAGAACCCCAATGATCAGATAAATTTGTAAAAATATTGCGCTCTTTTTGAATTTTTTATCAAGAATCCAAAGCAGTTTTTTGATTACTTCAAAATTCATTTGCCATTTTTTTCTATAATTGTCGCACGAAAAAATAAAGATTGTTTTGATGAGTATGCATGGCTCCGCCAACCTAACTTACATACTGTTCTTGTCTGATAATCAAATTTAACCTGAATATTCTAAGGAGGCTAATATTTATTACACCTGAAGTACTTCTTTATAAAGAAACCATTGATTACAATTACCAGATATTCATTTTCTTTCTGCCTTTGTGCAGTAGAACATCCTTCTGGCTATTAACGAATTTTGAGCAAAATCATTGTGAATGGCTCACTGAATCAGTAATTAGGACAAGGGAAAGTTGTCAATTCGCCTACCACTGCAACAAACAAACCGCATGCGCCACCAACCCCTCTTTCCTTCCCACAAACCCCATGGTTTCAGTAGTAGTGGCTTTAATAGAAATATCTTTTATTGTAATGCCTAAAATAGAAGCAATTACTTCTTGCATCTGCAACACATACGGTTTAATTTTAGGGGCTTCCAAACAAAGTGTTGAATCAATATTTACGATAGAATAGCCTTCCGCTTTTATGAGTTCAAATGTTTTTTGTAAAAGTATTTTACTATCAATATTTTTAAATGCAGCTGAAGTATCCGGAAAATGTACCCCAATATCCCCCAAACAAGCGGCTCCTAACAATGCATCACAAATTGCATGTAACAAAACATCCGCATCACTATGGCCCAATGCCCCTTTTTCATGGGGTATTTTAACCCCGCCAATAAAAAGATCCCGCCCTTCAACTAATTGATGAAAATCGATGCCGTAACCTATTCGTATACTCATGTTTACAAAATTAAATTTCCCCATCAACCCACCTCACCCCGGCAACGCTTCGCTTACCACCCCTCTCCATTTTATGGAGAGGGGGTAAAGTTGTCCCGCCCCCACTCCATAAAATGGAGAGGGGGCGGGGGTGAGGTTATTCTCCCGCTAAATTAAAAATAATTCCAAATCGGATAGTATTGGATAATGGATTTCGGGTTACACCACTGCCGGATGGAACCAGATATGAAAAGTTGATGCTTAAATTATCCAGATTAAAACCGGCTCCAACGGAAAAGAATTTTCGGTTTCCACTACTTTGACTTTCATAAAAATAACCCGCTCTTACCAGAAATTGATCCATATAACTATACTCTGCACCTAAAGAAGCTGTTGGTGCATTGCCAGAGCCAAATGATTTGAACCAACTAGAAACCACACTGGTACTTCTATAATCTGACAGCTTTGTTGAATCCACCGAATAGTTACCTGTTGCAACAGGTAAAGCCGGCACTAATAATTTATTTACATCCACTCCAAAAGTCACTTTATTACTTTCATTAATCAATGCCCCATAAATCATTCCAATCCCTAAATTGGCGGGTAAATAATCTTTGTTTCGAGAATCATTTGTGTATCCAATTTTACTACCTAAATTCGAAATGGTTAAACCCCAGTTGATACCGGCGCCATCTGCATTCATTCCATTATGATACAATGAAACATCGCCTGCAACTGCATTTCCTGCTCTATATACAACACCGGTTCCCACATCGCCCGTTACTAATCTTGAATTAATATATCGTAATGCCACCCCAATGCTTAATTTTTCATTCAAAATCCTTGAATATCCCAAATCGACTGAAAATTCGCTTGGTCTTACTGTATTTAAAATATTACCTGAAAAATCTGTTAACTGAATATTTCCTAAACTAAAAAAACGAATTGATGAAGAAACAGCCGATTGGTCATCTACTTTATAATATCCGGCCACACTGGCTAAAAACACATCAGTCAAACCCAAATCTTTTAACCAGGGCGTATAATTTAAAGCAATGGCCGATTTTTTCTTGGCAAAAGGAACTTTGGCTAGATTATAAAAAGGTGAATTGGCATCGGGAGAAATGGCAATAGAAAGGTCGCCCATGCCCCCGGCTCTTGCATCAGGTGAAATTCTCAAGAATGGTACTGCGGTCGATACAATGTTGATTGAATCCGCTTGCCCATAGGTTGAAACTGTTACAAACAAAATGGCAACAATGCCAATCGTTACTTTTTTTAAGACTGTTCTCATCAAAAATTATTTGATTATGGAATTAATTAACATAAAAGAGCATTAAAGTATTGTATTCGCTTGCCGACAATAAAAAGATTATTTCAAACCTAATTCTTGATTACTCAAAAATAGTCCCGACTGATTTTTTCTCAAAATCAACTTTACTACTATACATTGAATTTAATACAACAAACGAAAAAAAGAAAAAAAGTGTAGAAATCAAGCCATTCAGACAATTTTAGAATAGAATCAATTGTTGGGTGTTTTCAGCTTTGCTGCCACCGGCAACAACAATTACTCGGTAAATATAAATACCTTTTGTGAGTTTTGCACCTGTTTGGTTATCCCCATACCAATTAATTTGACAATTTCTTGTTCCCCCGGTATTTATCTTTTGCTTTATTTGCTTCATTAATATGCCCGAAGTACTAAAAATATCAATGGTTACGTCTAAATCAGTATTGGGTTGGTTATGTTCAAATGCGAATATCGTATTGACAGTGAATGGATTAGGATAGTTTCGAACCTGCGTAATTTTAAGCACTTCTTGCTTTACAACCTCAAAATCCAAAGTTTCCACACTTGAATTATTGGCCACATCCCAAGCTTTTATTTTGATCGAATGCCTTCCTTCCGATAAAGTAGGTAACTGAAATCGTACCTGACCCTCTTGATAACTATCCCGTGAAGCAGTATAAAAGTCATTCAATATCAATACATTACGATCATTTCCATCAATAATGGCCGTAATATCATGTCCAATCCCATTGCCGGATGTACTAATTCCCGATGAATCATATAATTTAACCAATAAGACCGGATTTTCACTTGTTAATCCGCCATTTTTAAATTTTTCATCATTTAAAAAAGGAGTAATCGTGGGACCCGTATTATCGGCTAACCCCGTTCCAACACCACCTACAAAAAAAGAGGTATTTACTCCATTTCCATCCATCTTTCCGTCATCTGCATATAAACTGATTCGGCCCCTGCCCGACTGAAAGTTGATATCCTTTGGAACAATAAATGAGAAGCTAAATTGACCATTGGTAACTGTTGCCTTGCCTTTGTATAACACATTGGCTTGTTGATGAAAATTAGTTACCGGACTTGTTGGAATATTTCCATATGTGGTAACATTTTGTGTTTTGTCGAATACAGTAGGAAGCAAGGTTCCATTAAAATTTGAAAGGGCATTCCCTTGTAAGTCTGCGACAAAACCGGTAAAAGTGTATTTTTCCAAAGCCCGCAAAGTATCTTTCCCACTAAATGGCTTTCCATTGATAGTATTTAATTGAACCGAACGGGAAGTATCTTACGCTTGGGGAGTCTGTTAGGAGAACAAAGAATTTGACTATGCAGAATTTTGGAGATATTATTAATAACCGAAAATTTACCCTGTTAGGCGATCCCGCCATGAGACTTTCTTTCCCG
>JANOVY010000141.1:0-31700 GCA_031417635.1 Bacteroidota bacterium
ACAGAGAAGAAAATAGATCCTGCACAACAAAAGTATGAGAACATTTATCGAATGTTTATTGAGGGAAAATTTGATCAGGCCAAAGAAGCTAAAATTCTAGCGGACAAAGCGTTTGGAAAAAATTATTGGACTCCACAATTGTTGTACATTGAATCTGTTTATTATATAAAACAAAAAGAAGATAGTGTAGCCATTGATCGGTTGCAAAATATTGTTAACCTTTTTGGTAAGTCAGCATTGGCAGAAAAAGCTGAAACCATGATTGATGTTTTAAAAAGAAGAAACGAAATTGAGTTCTATCTTTCAAATTTATCAGTTGAGAGACCTGTTGACATGGTTACCAGAGGGGTAGATTTAAATAGTACAAACCCGACCAAAATAAATGATATTAAAATCGACAGCCTTTCAAACAAGCCTGCAGTAATTGCCATGCCTGTAAAAGAATTGGCAGATCTTAGTAATACGAATACGATAACCAGTGCGCCTCCTTTTGCCAAAAAAGACACTTTAGCAAAATTGCCAACCCTCATCAAAGCGAAAGAGATATTGAATGAAACAAAGAACAAAACTTTTAATAATAAAATTTTCTCATTCAATCCTTCAGATACCCAATATGCAGTAGTTGTATTGGATAATGTAGATCCCATTTTTGTATCAGAAGGAAGAAACGCTTTTAATCGTTTTAATCAAGACAGGTTTTCTGATACCAAAATAGACATTGTCATTAAAAGAATCAATGCTCGTTTTCAATTTTTATTATTTGGCCCTTATAAAAATGCTGCAGACGCCATCACTTATATTGATAAAACAAGGCCGGCGGCCGCTTCCCGAATTGTTCCTTGGTTATCGGCAGATAAATTTAGTTTTTCCATTATTAGCAATGCAAATTTAAACGTGCTATTGAGTACACAGGATGTTGATAGTTACCGTACTTTTATACATGAAGTTTTTCCGGATAAATTTTAAATGTAAATGAACAAGATAAATAGTTTGCTACTTTTTAAATAATTAATAGATATACCCTATTCAACACATATGACTAAGTCTGTAAAGATATTTTGGAAAACTTTTGGTGGAGGATTTGCCTTCTTTGTTTTGTTAATGCTGATCATTAACTGGGGTTGGTTAGGTTCCATGCCTGATCTGGAAGATATTGAAAACCCAACAGCCTCACAGGCTAGTCAGGCATATGCGCAGGATGGCACTTTAATGGGGAAATATTATATTGAAGATCGAATAAATGTTGAATACAAAGATATCAGCAAATACCTTACTGACGCACTTGTTGCCACAGAAGACAAACGCTTTTACGACCATAGCGGTATTGATGGCTTTTCATTGGCCAGGGCCTTATTGTATCTGGGTAGTGAAGGAGGTGCCAGTACAATCACCATGCAAACAGCCAAAAATCTTTTTACAGAAAACTGGAGCACAAAGAATTTCTTATTGAGAATTATACAAAAACTAAAAGAAGGATTGATTGCAATTAAATTAGAAAGAAACTTCACCAAAGAAGAAATATTGACGCTTTATTTGAATACAGTCGCCTTCGGTGATAATGTATTTGGAATTAGAAACGCATCAAAAACTTTTTTTCAAAAAGAACCTGATCGTATCAGTGTTGAGGAAGCCGCTGTATTAATTGGCATGATTAATGGACCCGGTATTTATAACCCCCGCACAAACCCAAGAAGAGCATTGGAAAGAAGAAACCTGGTCTTAAATCGCATGGTAAGTAAAAACTATCTCCCAACCGAAGAGGCTGAAATACTGAAAAGGAAGCCCATTGAACTCAGTTATAAAAAATTAGATGAAGCAACCGGCCTTGGCCCTTATTTCCGAATGATTCTAGGGGAGGATTTGAAAAAATGGTGTAAAGAGCACAAAAAAAACAATGGTGATTATTACAATCTGTATCGAGATGGATTGAAAATCTATACAACCATTAATCCACGAATGCAACAATATGCCGAAGAAGCAGTTGCCAAACACATGAATTATTTGCAAAAATTATTTAACAGGCAAGAAAACATAGCAAAAGGATCTGTCTGGAAAGGATATGAAAATATTATTGAATCCCAGATGAAACAAAGTGATCGATGGAGAAATCTAAAAAAAGAAGGGGCTGATGATGATGAAATTAAAAAAACGTTTTTTGAAAAAATACAAATGCACGTTTTTGCTTGGAACAGTTCACGGGGAAAAGATACTTTAATGACCCCTTATGATTCCATCAAATACCATCGTCAAATGTTACAAGCTGGTTTTATGGTGATGGACCCATTGGATGGACAAATCAAAGCCTGGGTTGGTGGCATTGATTTTAAAACTTTCAAATACGACCATGCCAATCCTAACACAAAAAGGCAAGTGGGTTCTACCATAAAGCCATTATTGTATAGTCTTGCCATTGAAGAAGCAGGCTTTACGCCCAATACCATTGTGTATGATAATCAACAAAGCTTTGGCGAATATGGTAAAGTGCCTGCAACCACAAAAACCTGCACAGGAGCAGCCATGCCCATGGCGTTGGCATTGGCCAAATCCAGAAACTGTGCAACTGCTTATATTATGAAGCAGTTAGACAATAATGGTAATAATGGAGCCAAACGTTTCATAGAATTTTTACGAAAAAGTGATTTGCAGGCGAAACTGCAACCGTATCCATCTATTGCCATAGGTGCATGTGAAATTTCATTGTTCGAAATGATGCAAAGCTACAGTATGTTTCCCGGAAGAGGATTTAATGCCAAACCTATGTACATCACGCGCATTGAAGACAGGATGGGTAATGTTTTGGCCAATTTTACACCACATCGTAGAGAAGTGATCAGTGAAACCACAGCCTACTCAGTAGTTAAAATGATGCAAGGTGTATTAACCAATGGTACAGGTCAAGGCATTTGGGCTTACGATATGCCTTCAGGGATGGAAATTGCCGGAAAAACAGGAACCACCAATGACAATAGTGATGCCTGGTTCATGGGCTATTCCCCACAATTACTTGCCGGAGGATGGGTGGGTGCCGATGATCGAATGATGCATTTTAGTACTGAAAGCAAAAACGGTGAAGGGGGAAGAGCCGCTATGCCTATATGGGCTTATTTTATGAATAAAGTGGCAGCCGATCCCAATTGCGGTATAGATGCAAATAGTACTTTTATGAAACCGGATGTTATGCAAAATGACATTTTCATCGATTATGATGCGGTACCTGTGTTAGGCGGAGAAGGAGAAAATACCGGTACAGGTACTGAAGGTGATTATGGCTTGGCAAAAGACAATTCAGTGGTAGAAATTGGACCTGAATCAGATATTCTTCCCAAAGATGAAAAAAAAGGAGTCCCAAACAAAATTACTCCTGATAAAGACAATAAGAACCCAAAAGATAAAAACCAACAGTTAGCACCTCCTGCCAATATACCAAAGATCAAAAAAGCTGAAATGCCTCCCCCAACAAAGAAAAAAGAGACCGGGTAGTTTATTGATTTATGAATGTTTTTTTGCAATTCCTATATAAAAAGCATCTGCTTTTTATATACAACCGGCTTCTTTTGTATTTCTATATCTCCATGAGAGGTTAATGTTAATCACATATTATTACTCTCGACGTAAGTTTCACGCTTTCCCTATTTAACCTAATCAAATAGCTACTGATTCCATTTTGAATGAAGTTTTTTTCATTAAAATGTGAAATCTGCTCTAAGACTCAGCCATTGGATGGTTTTCATTTTGTTTGAAACCTCACCCTTTCAAGTCTCTCAAAGCCTCATTTTATTTTTTTTAACAATACAGGCAACATTTGGTAAAGTAGGAGAATCTAATAAATTAGGAACTTAAAAAACCAGATGATGAAAAAAAATGTATTCACCATTACACTTAGTTTACTCATGGTGCTTATGTTCCAATCATGCTTTAAAGATGTGCTACAAAGTGAAAAAATAAAAGAGATAACAATTGATACTACCATTTCAGCCGGTTCTCATTACTACCTCAATTTGGCATCTTTTGGTAAAGACGATGACGTGGCTACTATACTAGAAAAAGGGAATCATTCCGCTATCAGTCAACTCGAAAACATTGATGAATTGTTTACCACCATTTATCACTATTCCTCCACGTCAAAAACAACCGGCTCTGATCATGTTGTTTTATCAATAAGTCAAAATCCTGAAGGGAGACGTATGTGCAGCAAAGATTCTACCATTATTTACATCAACTTTACCATTAAGTAAGTTAGTGGTTAGTAGTTAGTTAGCCGCAATAATTGACTACCGAATTTAAGTAAGCTATTTTTACTACCTTTATTCCAAGTGAGCCTTACATATGCCAACGATATTATTTATACATGGGTGGAGATTGTTTTTTTATTCGAATGAAGGATCTGAACCGATACATATTCATGCAGAAAAAAGTGATATGGAATGTAAATTTTGGTTACTAATTGAAGAGGTTGAGATTCAAGAAGCATTTTCGTTTAATTTAACACCAACCGCTAAAAAAGAAATTAAAAAAATAATTTATCAACATTTTGATTTAATAGTCGAATCTTGGAACAATCACTTTAACAATTAATTCAAATGGTACTAACACACAATATAGAAGCAGTTTCTTTTGAGAAGAATTTGATTTGTCTTCAAATTAACGGTCAACTTATCAAATTACCAATCGCCAAAGTGTCAAAAAAGTTGGAGGACGCAAATGATATTCAAAGAAGTTTTTTTAAAATTTCTCCATCTGGCTATGGAATTCATTGGCCATTGATTGACGAAGATCTTTCAGTTGATGCTCTCCTAAAAAACTCCTAAGTCTCGAATACTATTGCGGCTAATAGTGTATGTAGCGATTGGGGCTGAGGAATAACGTTCTTCAACTGGAGCAAATAATAGTTAACTCAAATTGCATGAATTACTAACTACTAACTATTCATTACTAATGAATCCCCCCACCCCAATTCAGATTCAAAGATAATTGATGAAATAAATTGCTTTGATAAAAGCCGGTGGCATATCGTATTTGTAATTTCTTAAGCAATACAACAGCTCCTAAAGACAAACCATTCACGCCATTTGTAACATTGTATACATTCAAATCCTGTCTTCGTTGAAAATTGTAGCCGGCAATCAATTCAAATTTGTCATTTACAAATACTTCTGTGGCAAATACAAGGTGTGAAAATATTTTTCGGGCAAAGCTGTTTCCATTATACCCATTGTCTCCCTCATTGGCCCGAAAACTTGTATCATTATACAATGTATTGAATTGATGTAAATGATGATACGTAAGTGAAAATTGCAAAGGGGCTTTTTCCAATCGTTTGGTAATACCCACTTGCAGATCAAATGGTAATTCTTCTTTTTGATTACTTCCATCGTATGTTTTTAATTGGGTACCCATATTTTTGGCCACCACACTCAATTGCCATTGATGTACAGAATCAACATAACTAACGCCAACGTCCATTGCTAATCCGGATGAACGGTACTGGCTATAACTGGAATTAATGTATTTAAGGGTAGCCCCAAACCAAAACCGTTCATGGTATTGTTTTGAAACCATCACTTGTGCTACATAATCAACAGGTCTAAATGTTCCCATGATATTGCCAGATGCATCCGTTTGTGTGATAGTGCCATAATTAAAATAGTTTACCCCCAAGGCTATATTGGTTTTTGCAGAAGCCAAGTGGTATGCTGTGGTTAAACTATAATTTTTAATCCCGGCAAGAAAAGCATTAAAAGAAGTATTTACTTGTTGATGCATCTTATCCCTTAATAATGAAGGATTGTGAAAACTCATACCCACTTCATTTCCTATCGTTGACACATTTACAGCACCCAATGCCGATAATTGAGCAGTATTGGGCTGTGAAAGAAAATTGAACACAGCATTACCGCCCAAGGTCTGTGCTTGAAGGCTGCAAATGCAAAAAAATCCTATTACAATATAAATTCCCCTCATGAATTGAATTCTTAGTCAAATCTAAGGGAATGGGGGGAAAGCTGCTAGCTTCTAACTGTTAGCCAGCATCAAAAAATGATTGTATCACAAAACGAAAGGTCAATTTATAATAACTTCTGATTAATATTTTAGGTTTTGCAACTCGCAGCTTACAGCTAAAAGCTAGCAGCTATACTAACGCTAACTCAATTACCTGTTGCATAGTTTTGACATAGTGGAAAATTACCCCTTTGATAAAATTATTATCAATTTCATTTACATCTTTTTCATTCTGTGAGCAAAGGATAATTTCTTTTAACCCTGCCCTTTTTGCCGCCAATATTTTTTCTTTAATCCCTCCTACCGGTAAAACTTGTCCTCGCAAAGTAATTTCGCCGGTCATGGCTAAAAATGGCTTTACTTTTCTACCAGTAAAAGCAGAGGTTAAAGAAGTTAGCATGGTAATTCCGGCGCTAGGCCCATCTTTGGGAACCGCCCCTTCAGGTACATGGATGTGTATATTCTTTTTTGCAAAATCATCGTGATTTACACCTAATTTTTTTGCATTTGCTTGAAGATAACTTAGTGCAGTAGTTGCACTCTCTTTCATCACATTTCCCAGGTTACCTGTCAATTTTAATTCCCCTTTTCCATCGCTTAAAATGGTTTCAATAAAGAGAATATCTCCTCCCACATAGGTCCAAGCAAGGCCAACTGCTACTCCGGGCATGTTGGCTGTTTTATAGATTTCATTACTATATCTCGATTGACCCAATATTTTTTCTACATCTACAGCGGTTACTGTTGACTTTACTTTATTTTTTGTGGCAAACTCCTTGGCTTGGTTTCGCATAATGGAAGCTAGTTGTCTATCTAACTGTCTAACGCCACTTTCTCGCGTATGCTGCTCAATTATTTTTTCGAGTACTTTATCACTGATTTTAAAATTCACTTTTTGTAAACCATGGGCTTCTTTCTGCTTGGGTAATAAGTGTCTTTTGGCTATTTCTACTTTTTCTTCAACGGCATATCCACTAAGATCAATGATTTCTAACCGGTCTCTTAATGCAGGCTGAATATTTTGAAGATTATTGGCTGTGGCAATGAACAATACTTTACTCAAATCATATTCTAACTCAAGATAATTATCGTAAAATGTATGGTTTTGTTCTGGGTCAAGTACTTCCAATAACGCAGATGATGGGTCGCCGCGCATATCACTCCCTATCTTATCAATCTCATCTAATATCATTACCGGGTTGGAAGATTTACATTTACGTATGTTCTGAACAATGCGTCCCGGCATAGCGCCTATGTATGTTTTCCGATGGCCGCGTATTTCACTTTCATCATGTAATCCCCCTAAACTTACCCTAACATATTTTCTACCAATGGCATGCGCAATAGAACGACCCAAGGACGTTTTTCCAATTCCGGGAGGACCTAAAAAGCATAAAATAGGGCTTTTCATATCTCCTTTTAATTTCAACACGGCTAAATATTCTAAAATTCGGTTCTTGATTTTTCCCATGCCATAATGATCAGCATCCAACACTTTTTTGGCATTTTTTAAGTCGTAGTTATCCGCAGTATAATCCAACCAAGGTAAATCAAGCATTAGGTCAAGATGATTGTATACCACAGAATAGTCGGGTGTTGTGGGATGCATTCTTTCCAGCTTGGCAATGCCATTGTTGAATAAAGTTTTTGCAGCTTCCGGCCATTTTTTGGCTTCCGCTTTTTTCTTCATATCGGCTATTTCCCGTTCATTGGAATCTCCGCCCAGTTCATCTTTAATGCTTTTTAGTTGTTGTTGTAGGAAATAATCACGCTGTTGCTTGTCAATTTCCGTTCTGGTTTTATTGGTTACCTTATCTTTTAACTCCGCAAACTGTAACTCTCTTTGGAGTATGAATATTAATCGCTCCGCTCTTAGATGTACATCATTGATCTCGAGTAAACTTTGCTTTTCAATTAATTCACTATTCAGGTTGCTGCTAACAAAATTGATCAGGAAAGAAGGATTCTCTATATTTTTTAAAATGATAGACGCTTCTGTTGGCAAATTGGGAGATAATTGAATGATTTGAGATGCTAGATCTTTAATGGTACTGATATAGGCCTTAAAATCTTCATTGTCAGGAATTTCATCATCTGCAAAAAGTACGATAGAAGCCTTAAAATAAGGGTCTTCACTGATCATTTCCTGTAATTCAAATCTTTTCTTACCCTGAATAATAATGGTAGTACCCCCATCCGGCATTTTAATTAACTTAACAATTTTGGCAATGGTGCCAATTTTGCAAAGGTCTTTGGGTTCTGGTTCTTCAATATTGGGATCTGTTTGCGCCAAAACCCCAATCAACTTATCTAATTTATAAGCATCGTTTACGGCTTTGATACTTTTATCTCTTCCAACTGTGATGGGCAGTACGACCCCCGGAAAGAGGACTGTATTTCGCAAGGGGAGAATGGGTAAGATGTCCGGAATGACTAAATTCAAGTCCTGTTCACCCTCATTCTCATTAATAGGAATAATGGGCATAAAATCAGTATCCTCATCTGAACGGAAAAACATATTATCTTTTAACATAGCTAAACTTGGGTCAAAATGGCACAAGGCCGGTATAAAATTTTACATAAATAAGAATAGTAAAATAAGACAATTTTAATGCCATTGGCCTGTAAAAGAAGAAATTGGTACAAACTGGCACAAAAAAAATCCTCCCGGTAAACCGGGAGGAACTTCTTGCAAGAAGTAATATGATAGTAACGAAGTACTAAAATTACTTTTGAGTCGCAGTTGTATCCATCTTGTGCGTAGTGTCCATAGCAGCTTTTGCAGCGCTATCAGCAGCAGCAGCAGCAGCAGTGCTGTCAGCAATTCTTGTGCTATCAGCAGCAGCTTGTTCTTTGTTTTCACCTGAGTTACATGAAGCCATAAAGCCGGCTACTGCTAAAATTGCGAATACTTTTTTCATTTGTACTTGTTTTTGAGTTTTTTAAGAACTGCAAAGGTACTTAAATAACTGAATTTTGCAAATTTTAGGTCACTTTTTATTTCTTCCTAAAGAATATCCTTACCGGCACCCCTGTAAATTTAAAATGGGTTCTAAGCTGATTTTCCAAATAATTGCGGTAAGGTGTCTTAATATCATCAGGATAATTGGTAAAAAAGGCAAAAGATGGTGTATTTGTTGGCAGTTGCGTTATATATTTAATTTTTATTGAATTCCCTCTAACCACCGGAGCATGATAAGCAGCTACCGCTTTTAACATCACATCATTTAACTTAGAAGTTGGAATTTTTCGTTGTTTGTTTTCAAATACTTCCAGGCCCAATTCAATCGCTTTTAAAATTCGAGTCTTTTCTTTTACAGAAATAAAGAGAATAGGAACATCGGTAAATGGAGCTAGTTTTTGCTTTAAAGTTTTTTCATAATCACGAGCTGTATTGGTCTCTTTTTCAACAAGATCCCATTTATTTACTAGAACAACCACCCCCTTTCCTTTGCGGGCAGCCAAACTAAAAATGCTGATATCTTGCGCTGTAATTCCTTTAAAAGCATCCAAAACGATTAAGCAAACATCGGCATCATCTATGGCTTTGATTGCTCGAATGATTGAGTAAAACTCCAAATCTTCTTTCTCTTTGCTTTTCTTTCTTATTCCTGCGGTGTCTATCAACACAAATTCCTTTTGGAATAAATTGTAATGGGTATGAATACTGTCGCGAGTGGTACCGGAAATGGGACTCACAATTGTTCGCTCTTCACCGATCAAAGCATTCAATAAAGATGATTTGCCCACATTCGGCTGTCCAATAATGGCAAATTTTGGCAGACCGCTATCTTTCATGGCTTCTTCTACATCAACAGCAATAAAGTCTTCTGAAATGGCATCTAATAATTCTCCCGTTCCACTTCCGGAAATGCTGCTAATGAAGAAGTTATTCTTAAATCCCAAAGAATAAAATTCGGTAGCTTCCAACTCTCTGGTTCCGTTGTCTACTTTATTAACAACTACATAAACCGGCTTATTGCCTCTTCTTAATAAATCGGCCATAGACTCATCTAGATCGGTAATGCCGGTAGCCACGTCTACCATAAAAATGATGGAAGTTGCTTCCTCAATGGCAATTTTCACTTGTTTGCGAATTTCAGTTTCGAAAACATCATCACTGGCAGGAACAAACCCACCGGTATCAATCAAGTTAAAAACCTTGCCATTCCAATCGGCAACTCCGTATTGACGATCACGTGTAACCCCACTTATATCATCTACAATGGCTTTCCTTTGTTCAAGAAAACGATTAAATAAAGTACTCTTACCCACATTGGGTCTCCCTACAATGGCAACTGTGTAACTCATGTATATTTTTTTTTGAAAACTACTTTAAATAAAAAATAAATCAATCTACCTAATTAATTGGTAATTAGTAGTTAATAATTAGTAATTAGTAATTACTAACTACTAATTACTAACTATTAATTGCCCTATCTATACCCGTACTCTTTCAATTGCATATCATTGTCTCTCCATTTTGGACGAACTTTTACAAAAAGCTCCAAAAACACTTTTTGCTGAATAAATTCTTCTATATCTATTCTAGCTCTCGTTCCAATTTGTTTAATCATACTACCCTTGTCTCCTATGATGATTGACTTCTGGGTTTCTCTATTTACAATAATATCTGCTTGGATCTTGACCAAGGATTCTTTTTCCTTGTATTCATTCACCATAACAGCAGTATGATAAGGAATCTCATCTCCAAACAATTGGTATATTTTTTCACGAATCATTTCTCCTACAAAAAACTTTGTGGGTAAATCACTCATGTCATCTTCACTATAAAATGGGCTTCCTTCCGGTAAGAATGCCATGATGGCATCCAATAGCTTATTAAGATGTACTTTTTGCAAGGCCGATATTTTAATCAATTGCTTACAATAAGGTTTATCAGCAAAAAACGATTCCGCTAATGCAATTTTACCATTTGCCGCTTCGTCAATCTTATTAAGTACCACAATACAAGGCACTTTTAATTTTAGGGATTGAAAAATGGTATCTACTTCTAGCAAATCCTCATTAGCATCTACTATGAGTAAGGCTACATCTGCATCTTCTAGCGCACTTTTTACAGAGCCCATCATTTTCTCATGCAACTTATACTTAGGATCGATAATGCCGGGTGTATCGGAGAAGATAATCTGGTACTCACCCGGTTTATTCAAAAAAGCTTTAATACGATGCCTTGTCGTTTGTACTTTGGGCGATACAATCGCCATCTTCTCCCCAATTAATGCATTGAGTAAAGTGCTTTTGCCGGCATTCGGTTTGCCAAATATGTTTACAAATCCTGCTTTCACTTAAATGAAATTAATAATTAATAGTTAGTAATTAATAATTGTAAACCAACACAGTTTTTGTAATTACTAATTATCAATTACTAATTATTAATTAAAAAAGGCCCAAACGGGCCTTTGAGAGTGTTGCGAGGGAAGGGATCGAACCTCCGACCTTCGGGTTATGAGCCCGACGAGCTACCGCTGCTCTACCTCGCGATGTATTGGGGTGCAAAAGTAGGGGCAGGAAGCCTAGTATCCAAATATAATTTGATTATTCGTCGTTGCTTCTTTTCACAGAAGCCCCGCCGCCGGAACTAATGTTTCGAATTAATCCGTTTCCTTTAAAGAGAATATCACTACCCCCACTGGCATTGGCATTTAACTCTTTATTTACGGTTATTTTAATATTAGAGGCACCTGAAGCATCAGCTTGGCACATTTCAGAGATGAGTTCAAATCCTCTAATATTACAAGCACCACTGGCGTTCATGGAAACATTTTGAGTTGTTCCTGAAATTTTGATATTAGATGCCCCACTCGCTTCAATCCTTAGTTTCTCAACATTAACAGAACCTGAAAAATCACTTGCACCAGACATTTCAATTTTGAGTTCAGGCGATTTAATAGATTCCGTTACTTTCACGTTACATGCACCTGAAGCTTCTATTTTTGAAAGGGAAATGAAAGTTACGTATGCTTTCATTCGATTATTGCCCCAATTCTTCCAGTTTAACCCCTTCCCATCAAAATATATTTGAAGTATCCCATTTTTAACTTCTGTTTTTATTCTTTGTTTAATGTCATCGGAGGATGCACTGATGGCCACACCTTGACTGGTTCCCTGAGAAAGGTATACATCAATGGAACCAGACACTTCAATGCCTGTAAATAAATTCACTGAACGTACTTCTACATTGGCATCTACAACAATATTTTTTTCATTTTGGGCATGGGTTAAGAGAAAGCCGAAACTCATGATTACCCCAATTATTATTTTTTTCATGATACTTATTTCAATGTTGAACGAAATTAACTCCCTAAAGTTACAGTTGGGTATCATTAATTGATTCCCTAATTTTGCAGCTTACAATTCCTCGGGGTGCTGCCAATTGTGTGGAGACATACAAACGGCGGCTGAGAAAATACCCGTTGAACCTGAACAGGGTAATTCCTGCGAAGGGAAGGTGTATACTTTTCGAGTACCCTCCATTTGCTATTCCCTGTTCCCATTTTTTACTTTTTAAACCATTAAAAATGAAAAGATTTTTGGGAACAACCATGCTGTCCTTAGTAACCTTAATTACACTAGCGCAACCTGCTAAAAGCCTATTTCAAGGCAACATTACAGTGTCCAATTCCAAAACACCTGTTCCTGGTGCAACAGTTTCCCTAGGCACCCGACAAACCTTGACAGATGAAAAAGGGCATTTTAATTTCGGAAAAATTAGTCAGGGTACCTATGAACTCCGTGTAAAAAGTTTAGGATTTTCAACATATCAACAGTCAATCATTGTTAACAAGGCTGATATATTAGTTGAGATAACATTAGACGCCACTTCTCTTTATTTACAACCACTGGAAGTGAAAGCCATTCGCGCTTCAGAAAAAGCACCATTTGCAAAAACAAATATAAACAAGGAGGAGATTTCAAAAAATAACCAAGGACAGGATATTCCTTTTTTACTAAATCAAACTCCTTCTGTTGTAGTGAATTCGGATGCAGGGAATGGAATTGGCTATACTGGCATTCGTATTAGAGGATCGGATGCCACTCGCATTAATGTTACCTTAAATGGGATTCCATACAATGATGCAGAAAGCATGGGTACGTATTTTGTGGATCTTCCGGACTTTGCTTCTTCTGTGAATAGTATCCAAGTGCAAAGGGGGGTGGGAACTTCTTCAAATGGGGCCGGTGCTTTTGGGGCAACCATTAATTTAGCTACCAATGAGTATTTAGAAAAAAGATATGCCGAATTCAATAATAGTTTTGGGTCATTCAACTCTTTGAAAACCACATTAAAAGCAGGTACAGGCTTAATAGCGGGGCACTTTACAGTAGACGCAAGGCTCAGTAAAATAAGTAGTGACGGTTATATAGACCGTGCAAAAAGCGATTTACAATCGTTTTATTTCAGCACTGCTTATCTTAATAAAAAATCATCCCTCCGTTTGAATATTTTTTCCGGGAAAGAAAAAACTTACCAAGCATGGTATGGCGTTGCAGAAAATCTTTTACATACAGACCGAACCAATAATCCGGCAGGAACAGAAAAAAGCGGAACACCTTATGAAAACCAAACTGATAATTATACACAAACTCATTACCAGCTATTTTTTAATCATGCCCTCTCTCAAAAATGGTCTATACAATTGGCCACATTTTTAACAAGGGGAAAAGGTTATTATGAAGAATACAAAGCCAATCAATTATTTTCGATGTATGGATTATCCAATGTGGGCACAATCATGGAAACTGACCTTATTCGAGATCGTTGGTTAGACAACTATTTTTATGGCCAAACAGGTTCTATACAATTTAAAGATAAAGGCGAAGAGTTGACAATCGGAGGTGGCTGGACAACTTATGAGGGCCGGCATTATGGAACCATCCCTTGGATACAAATAGGTACGGTTCCTGCAAATTACCGATATTATAACTACCCTGCTTTGAAAAAAGATGCCAATATGTATGTTAAATGGCAACATAGTTTACATACCAACTGGACAAGCTTTGTAGATATCCAATATAGACATTTGAATCATGACATGTCCGGTTTTCAAGGGAATGCCGATTTGAAAGTGAACCGAAGTTTTGATTTTCTAAATCCAAAAGCAGGCATTACCTATCATAAGAATGGTTGGCAAGCTTATGTCAGTTATGCAATAGCAAATAAAGAGCCCAATCGTGATGACTTTCAATCCGGCCTAAATAAACAACCCAACGCAGAAGCCTTGCATGATGTAGAATTGGGTTTTGAGAAAAAATCGAGCACCTATCACTATGGAGCTAATGTTTATTTTATGTATTACTTTAACCAGTTGGTATTAACCGGTCAAATTAATGATGTTGGGGCTTATACTAGAATTAATGTACCGCACAGTTATCGACTTGGCATTGAGTTGCAGGGAGGTATTGTATTGAACACTTGGATCAACCTGTCCGGCAATGTAAGTGTAAGCAATAATAAAGTTAAATCTTTTGTGGAGTATATTGATAATTACGACACTGGTGGACAGGATGCAGTGCCGCACGAAAATAAAGATATTTCTTTTTCACCATCAGCAATTTCAAGTGCAACGCTTACAATCATTCCTCTACAGCATGTAAACATTAGCTTTATCAGTAAGTATGTAAGCAAACAATACATGGACAATACCCAGAACGAGAACCGTTCTTTACAAGCATTCTATACCCAAGATATTAGAGCAAGTTGGAATATTAAAAAACTTGCCTTTGCAGAATTGGATTTGGTAGGACAAGTCTATAATCTATTCAATAAAAAGTATGAGCCCAATGGATATACATATAGCTATGTTTCAGGCGGCAGTAATTATACTGATAATGGATTTTACCCGATGGCCGGTACGAACTTTATGCTGGGGGTGAATTTGAAATTTTAGCGTGAGGGGTTGATGATTGAACAGATGAACAGATGAACAGATGAACAAGGAACAGATGAATATCATTTTTGTTCATACATCTGTTCCTTGTTTCCGCCTTAAGCGGATGCTCCTTTTACATTTTCATTCTCACTTCGCAATCCGCTCTTGCCAAGCTAACATCCCGCCAGTTAGATTTATTACATTTTTATAGCCCATGGTTTCTAGCATTAAGCAAGCTTGTCCGCTTCTGTTTCCACTTCTACAATATATGTACAGGGTTTCATCTTTGTATTCGTCTATTTCATCTATTTGCATGGTTTGTACTTTACCGAGAGGTAATAATAGTCCTCCTATATTAAACTCTGTATGTTCATGTGGTTCACGAACATCAACCAAATGAATTGTTTCTCCGGTATCCATTTTTGCTTTCAGTTCTTCAACAGTAATTGTTTGCATATCAATATTGATTGTTTTAAAAATTAGTTATGGGTGGGTGTAGAAAGAGAATCTTTAAACGGTGATACACTGCTGATATAGAGGTCCATTCCTTGTCCTTGCTTTATTTTATTGGGCGTTTTAATCCCTTCTAGATTAAGAGAATCTGATAAAGGTGTTGGTGACTGTCTGATGATAAATGAACCGGCAGAATCTGCAATGGCACCAATGGCAATAATAGATCCGGGATTAATGCTAATGCCTGCAAGAAAATTTTTGGCTTCCAATAAAGTCATCCCTATTAGATCCGGCACATTCATTTCACCACCCCCAACCCCACTTCCCAAAACAAAACTAATGACTGAACCAATAGGGATTTTAGTGCCTGGTATAATTAGATCATTATTGAATAGTTGTTCCAATACAGAGTTTCGAGCTATATCGGGTCGATAACTAACATCCCCCATCCTTAGCCCTAAGCTTTGTAAATACATTTCTGCACTTTTAATAGAAAATCCTGAGAGATTGGGCATTTCAACTTGTGGTGCAATTGTTCGGTTAATTGTAAGATAAATGGTTCGTCCAGATTTAACTGTTGCATCTGCCTCCGGCGTTTGACGAATCACAGCCTGTTTACCTATGCTATCTACATAAATGGAATCGTGAATGACTACATCAAACCCTTTGTCTTCCAGCATTTTTTGGGCTGCTATGATATTTTGTCCCGTAACAGCAGGTACTTTTTCAGTTTTTCCATATCCTGTTAACCAAGACAATGAAAAAAAGAAAAGGAATATTAATACAATGACTAGCCCTAATCCGGCAAGAATATTAATGTATAAGGGTTTGGATGTGATGAATTTGAACAAATGAAGAAATTTGTGAATTTGAAAATTTTGGGTAATTGTTGGAAAGGTAAGTTAATTTAAAAAAAATCTACCCATTTGTTGGGAGAAAATTCAGCGTCTCCTTTTTATTCCAATGCTTGTTCAATCAGTGCTGAATAGAAATCGGGTAAAGTCCAGCCCATCGCTTTCACCTGTTGTGGAATAACACTAGCTTCACTTTGTCCGGGTACTGTATTGACCTCTAACATGAATGGTTGATTTGTAGTAGCATCATAAATAAAATCAATTCTAACCACTCCCCGGCAATTCAGTACTTCATATACGTTAGTGGCAGCCAATTCTAGTTTTTTCTGTATGTCGGAATCTATTTCGGCAGGTGTTATTTCTTGGCTTTTGCCTTGGTATTTAGCTTCAAAGTCAAAGAATTCATTTTGAGTTATAATTTCAGTGATGGGTAACACCCTGATTTCACCTTTGCTTTTAAAAACACCAATGGTAAATTCTCTGCCGTTGATAAACTCCTCAACCAAAATCTGGTCATCTTCTTTGAACGCTTTGGCAAGTGCTTCATTCATTTCGCTTGCAGCATTTACTTTGCTCATACCAATGCTACTTCCTCCATTATTCGGTTTTACAAATACGGGTAAGGTTAGTTGATTACAGATGTCTTCTGCTGTAATGGGAGTATGTTTAAATAAATGCAAAGACTTTGCCACATGAATGCCCCCAAATGCCGCTACGGCAACAGTATATCTTTTATTGAATGTGAGTGCAGAAGTAGCCGCATCACAACTTGTATATGGCAAATGCAACATATCAAAATAACCTTGCAATTTTCCATCCTCACCCGGCGTACCATGTATACAAAGAAGAATTACATCAAAATTTATTTTATTTCCATTATCAATCACAGAAAAATCATCTCTGTTTACTTTCGACTTTTCGCTATTGACCGGCTCATACCACCAGCCTGTGTTGTTTATATCAATTCGATATACATCATATTTATTTCTGTCAACATTGTTACCAACCGTTATGGCGCTTTTGTAACTGATTTGTGCTTCTCCGCTTAATCCGCCAGTGACTAATGCAATTCTTTTTTTCATGCTATTGATTGTGAAGCAAATATAATAGTGAAGAGGAGGAAAAAGTGAAAAGTGAAAAGTTAAAAGTGAAAAGTTCTACATCAACAAAACAGGGCACAAAAAAAGGTGAAGAAACAGCCTGTCTCTTCACCTCACTTGAACGGGAAATATCACCCGCTGTTACTGGTTGTTGTCGTTTTAAAACAACAATTATTAATCACTCGATTAACAACCGTAAGTTACAACGGATATTAATTATTTGCAAGTTATATGTGCTAAAGTTTAGCACATATTGATGTGCATTAAATGTGCATTCTAGACTTCTTCGCCATCAAATCATCTACCGTTTCAACATACATTTCATCCGGAACACAACAGTCAACAGGGCAAACAGAAGCGCACTGAGGCTCTTCATGAAAACCCTGGCATTCTGTGCACTTATCATGTGTAATGTAATAGATGTCAGTACTGATAGGTGCGAATCGTTGGTCGGCTGAAACGACTGTTCCATCCATCAGGGTAAAATCCCCTTTTACTGTGGTTCCATCAGCCATATTCCATTCAACGCCACCTTCATAGATTGCGTTATTAGGACATTCGGGCTCGCAAGCTCCGCAATTGATACATTCTTCTGTGATTTTGATTGCCATACAAAATGGGTTTGTTGGGTTAGTGATTCTACATTTGCCATACAAAAATACGACTGACAAATGATTTTACAAGAACGAATTCAATTAATGTCAAGATTAGGCCAATATATGTTAGGTAATGATCCGGAATGGTTGGCTATTCAAGAAAGTGCCTATCGGGAAAACCAATGGTTTATTCCGGAATTTATAGAACAATCGGTACAAAATATAGCCACACATTTCTTGAATCCCGCATTATTAGCGGATTGGGTTGCCAAATACAGCATTACAGAAGTACCCATCAATAAAAAAAAACTGGGTTTGGTCATGGCAGGTAATATTCCCCTGGTAGGTTTTCATGATTTTCTATGTGTTTTTATGAGTGGTCATCATTTGGTTATCAAAGCATCCACAAAAGATGAGATATTAATAAAACATCTCATTCAAAAATTATCAGATTGGCATGCCGATTTCAGTAAAATGGTCAGTTTTTCAGTACGCTTATTAGGTTGTGATGCATATATAGCAACAGGTAGTAATAATTCTAGCCGGTATTTTGATTATTATTTTGGAAAGTTTCCTCATATCATTCGAAGAAACAGAACATCAATAGCCATTTTAGATAATACAGAAACCGGCCCAGAATTAGATGCTTTAGCCAATGATATTCAATTATATTTTGGGTTGGGATGCAGAAATGTCACAAAAATTTTTGTCCCAAAAGAGTACAATTTTATACCATTACTCGATACTTTACGGAAGTATGAACACTTTAAGGATTTCCATAAGTATTTACACAATTTCGATTATCATTTGGCATTGTTGATCATGGGTAACCGATATTACATGAATAACGATTCTGTCATTTTTACTGAAAATATATCTCCGTTTTCTCCGGTTAGTCAGGTTCATTATGAATTTTACCAGGATAGACAATCCATAATAGACCAACAACAAAATAATCCTGATGTACAGTGTATTGTAGGGCATGGAAATACCCCTTTTGGTATGGCACAGAGCCCCTCATTGAACGATTATGCAGATGGGGTGGATACGATGGAATTTTTGGTGAAGCTTTGAGAGCTAAAAGTGAAAGGTGAAAAGTGAAAATAGTACTACCCTAATTTCTGTCATTCACTTTTCACCTTTCACTTTTCACATTCTTAATTCCCCTACCTTTCCTCCTATTCACCGAGCTAAGTACGAAGTTCGCCGTAAAACATTTGTTAAAAGGTGTAGAAGGTGACCTGTCAATTAAACAGCTTCGTTTATTTGCTGTTAGAAAGGCACACTATTTGATTATATTAAATCAATTAAAAAAATGAATATGAATCTCAGGAATTTTTTTGCCGTTGTGGCTATCAGCGCTACCACTGCAGTATTGAGTGTGTGGAGCTATGGAAAATTACAAGATCGCCAATATGCAGGCGTTCAGGAAGCCGGTAAATTACCGGTGAACTATGCCGGTTTTTTTGGAAACAACAATACCCCGGCAGGTTTGATTGATTTTACACCTGCTGCTACTTCAGCCACACCGGCTGTTGTGCATATCAAAACAAAAACAAAAGCTAGACAGGTCAGCAATAGTGGTTCACAAAGGCAGCGGAATCCATTCTCCGATTTGTTTGGAGATGATTTTGGTGATTTTTTTGGGGGTGGTCCAAGAACCATACCGGAACAAAGAGCCAGTGGTAGTGGTGTATTAATCACTGAAGATGGTTATATCGTAACCAATAACCATGTGGTAGAAGGAGCAGATGAAGTAAATGTAACCTTGGCCAATAAAAAATCATACAAAGGAACCGTTATTGGGAAAGACCCCAGCAGTGATTTGGCGGTTATTAAAATTGAAGGAAAAGGCCTACCCTATTTAGTGTATGGAAATAGTGACGATGCAAAATTGGGTCAATGGGTTTTGGCCATCGGTTATCCTTTGAGTTTAGATGTAACGGTAACAGCAGGCATCATTAGTGCTAAATCAAGATCGATCGGCGTTAATAATCGTCAAAGTGCCAGTCCGGTAGAATCGTTTATACAAACGGATGCAGCGGTAAATCCGGGTAATAGTGGTGGTGCTTTAATTAACACAAATGGAGAACTAATCGGTATCAATTCTGCCATTGCCTCTCCTACCGGTTCTTATGCAGGGTATTCATATGCAATACCGGTGAATATTGTGAAAAAAATCATTACCGATATTGTAAAATTTGGAACAGTTCAAAGAGCTTATATCGGCATTAATTATCCCAGTGAAAATTTAACTGATGAACAAGCAAAAGAATTAGAAAAAGAGATTGGTAATGCTTATAAAGAAGGAGAAGGTGTATATGTTACGGGTATATTAGATGGCGGTGCTGCATCGACTGCCGGACTTAAAAAAGGTGATGTAGTTACCAAAATCAATGGTGTGCCGGTTACCAGTGGTCCGGAATTACAAGAACAAGTTTCGCGTTACAAGCCGGGTGATAAAATAACCCTTACTTACAAAAGAAGCAATAAAGAAAATACCGCAAATCTAACTTTAAAAAATAAAGCCGGAAATACGGATGTGGTTAAAACATCAGGTATTATTGAAAAACTTGGCGCTGAATTGGTAGCAGTGGATAGTAAAGTGGCAGCCGCCAATCAAATTGCTGGAGGTGTAGTGGTTAAAAAAATTGGAGATGGTTTATTAAAAAGAACAAGAATGCAGGAAGGATTTATTATTACCAATGTAGAAGGACAGGATATAAAAACAGTGGCCGATCTTGATAGAATTCTTTCACAGAACAAAGGAAGAAAAATAAAAATAGAAGGTGTGTATCCGGGATTTGAGAATACATATCCGTATCCATTGGATTTGAGTGATGTGGACTAGGATAGGCTATGATATAATTTAGATTGACTATGACGTTTGTGGTAAAATGAAAGCGGCTCTTTGAATAAAGAGCCGCTTTCATTTTTAATAATATCAAAATTTGTCACCAACCTTAAAAAAATAAACTTAAGCATGAAATGCAGATGTAGGCAGGCTTATAGAATAAATCGTCTGATCATTTAGATCGGACGATTTATTTATTGAATTAATATTGATGGCTTTTTATCTTTTTACAGCGGCCTTCGTTTTTTGACTTGTATGCGCACTAAAATAACCCAATACACCTCCACTTATATTTGTATCAGGATTAGCGGGAGTTGAAGAATTTTGTTTTAAACTCTGCAATGCAACAAAATAGCGGAAAACATTTCTGTCGATACATTGCATCTCTATTTCAATCGTATCTTTTAAATTAATTACACTATCCTGTTGAATCAATGGTCGAGTACTGATACCATTGTTTGTGAATTTATCTTCCCAAACCCAAAGAGTAGGATTTCGGACATTATTAATTTTTTCAATAAACTTATAATAATTGCCAATTTCAGGGGGGTCAAAGTATTGCGGTTTCACAATCCAAATGAATTTTGAGCCAAATGCTATTTCTTCAAACAATAAAGTATCCAAGTTTACTTGCTTGGGCATAGTAGAGGATGAAGTATATACAGTCCCATTTACATTAACAGATAAATTATATGTTTTTCCGGGCACACCGATGAGATTAGCATTGCTGTAATTTCCTTGGGTAGTTTCTTTCAAGGAAAATACGTTCCCAGTATTATCTGTAATACTAACAATTGCACCGGTTACTGCCGGAAAAGTATTATCGCTACTAAAGGTGATCGATTTAGTAATGGACACACTAGCCGAATTTGTATTGGTTACCGTCCCCTCAATAACCAATTGTGCAGCAGTATTCTGCAAATCAACATTGATTATTTTCTTACAACCGGAAAAGATATAAATGACAAATAATGAGAAGAATACTTTTTTCATTTGTGTGAGATATTATTTAGTGCTTCTTTTTTAAAATTTAAAATTCCATGTTATACTAGGTACGTAACGGAACAATGCCGTTTGTTCGGCCACAGTTTTAGTTGGGTCATTTGGGTCATCAAGAAAATTGATCGCAAAAGCATTCTCTCGTCCATATAGATTGTATACGCCAAACGTCCAACTGCTTTGGTATTTTCTGTTTACATTCTTTTTACTTTCATAAGTGAATGAAACATCTAGTCGGTTATAATCCGGCATTCGATAAGCATTTCTTTCTGTATATAAGAAAACGGTTTGATTATTTGCTCTATATTTTCCACTTGGAAAAGTAACGGCATTACCTGTGCTATATACAAAAGTGCTGGAGAATAGCCATGTTTTTGATAGTTTGTAAATTCCCACCACACTTAGATCATGGGGTCTGTCTTGCTTGGCGGGATAATATGTGCCCTTATTAATTTCAGCAAATTTTCTTTCTGTTCTTGAATAGGTATACCCAACCCAACCTGTTAACCTACCGGTCTTTTTCCTTAATAAAAACTCAATTCCATAGGCTCTTCCGGTTCCATATAACAATTCGCTTTCCACATTGTCATTTGATCGGAGATCGGATCCGTTCCGATAATCGATTTGATTTTGTAAATCCTTATAATAAGTTTCTACACTGAATTCAAATTGATCATTTTTAAAATTTTTGTAAAATCCAATGGCTATTTGATCAGCAATTTCCGGCTTTACATTATTGCTGCTGGGTAACCACAAATCGGTGGGTGTGGTAGAAGTGGCATTACTTAATAAATGTAAATTCTGCACATTTCTATTATATGAAAACTTTAAGGATGTGCTGGGGTTTAACTGGTAACTAAAACTGATTCTGGGTTCAATATTCCAATAACTGGCCACTTTTTTACCGCTGGCATATTTGATAGTATCCATTACCAATCCATTATTATCATAGGTATAATAATTACCGGGGCCCACCGGCAACATATTGCTTAAACGAGCACCATATACCATATTAAGCTTGTCAGACAAGCCAATTTCATGTGAGCCATACACAGCAGATTCCCAAGAATAACGGTATTGAATAACACTGCTTTTTAAATTAGAAGTGGCTTCAGCTTCAATTCTACCCGGGGAAACTGTATGCCGAATTACATTGGCTCCAAATTTTATTTTATTATTATTATTAATGAAATAATCGAAGTCCTGCTTAAGATTTACATCTTGTATTTGAGAAGTAATTACAAACTTATCAGTTCCAGATTTAATTTTAATTTTATAACTATAATCACTATATATGAGTGAAGTATTGCTGAATAATTTGTCATTCAAAATATGGTTCCAACGCAAGGTGCCCGTTTTATTTCCCCAATCAGTACTAAAAGTTTCTCCAAAACCAAGAATGTCTCTCCCAAAATAACCGGATAGATAAATTCTGTCTTTCTTTCCTAACATATAATTTGCCTTCAGATTCACATCATAGAAGTATAGGGTATTGTTCTTTATTACACTATCGCTTGCAAAAATTAAAAAAGCATCCGCATAAGTACGTCTTGCACTAACAATGAAAGACCCTTTTTCTTTCACGATTGGCCCTTCCACATTAATTCTTGAAGAAATTAACCCTAACCCTCCGCTAACATCATAATCTTTATTGTTTCCATCTTTCATTTTGATATCTACCACACTCGAAAGACGGCCCCCATATTGTGCCGGCATGCCACCTTTGTAAACAGTTACATCTTTAATGGCATCAGAATTAAACGTTGAAAAGAAACCCAAAAGATGCGATGCATTGTACACCGGCGCTTCATCCAATAAAATAAGGTTTTGGTCGGCGCCACCACCCCTTACAAAAAAACCACTATTGCCATCTCCTGCACTCTTGATTCCGGGTAATAATTGAATACTCTTCAATACATCCCTTTCACCTAATAAAACCGGTAATTGATTGATATCTTTCATATTCAATTTCTCAACACCCATGATGGCTCTTACCACATTTTCATTCTTTCGTTTAGAATTTACGATCACTTCTTCTAATTGAGAAGTTGCAGTGAGTTCTAACGATAACTGCTTGTTTTCTGCCAGACCTATTTTTTGTGTGAGTAAATCAAACCCCACATATGAAACCTGTAAATTATAGGTGCCGGTAGGTAAAGTAAGAGAGAAGAAACCATAACTATTGGTAGTAGCCCCCCCATTAATCTCAAGCACCTTTACGGAAGCACCAATTAAAAGTTCACCGGATTTCTTATCCTTTATGATCCCACTAATCGTATGTTTCGTTTGAGAGAATGAGAAAGAAACCAGGAAGAATATGGCTATAATAAAAAGAGAGCCTTTTTTATTTCTAGGGTTGATAAACATTAGTTTAAATAATTAATATATGTATTGATAATAAAGTCAGTCTTTTAGCATTTTAATAGGAAAAGACTGCAAGTAACTTAAAAAAATAGTTATTCGAAAAAATCCAATACCTAATTAACAAATTAATATACAATTTGTTTAATGCAAGCATCAATTTGATAGGAAGGGATAAACAAACCTACTGCAGGATTTTCTCATATACAACATATTCATGCGCTTGTAATTCAAAGGATTCTTTGCCTGAAAAAGAGAAATCTAATTCGGAAAAAATATTTCGGAATGTACCAATAATCCATTCATTTTCTACTTCAATACGCACTCTTCCCATATTTGACAAATTCAATAATACCAAAACTACTTTCTCTTTGTCTCTTCGAAAAAATGACATCAATTGATCATCATGTTTAGAAGGTAAAATAAAGGTCTCACCCCTTGAAATAGCTGAATTGGATTTTCGAAGAAACAATAGTTTTCTATAAAATTCATGCAACAATGGAGGATGTTTCCAATCAATCAAATCTTTATCGAAAAAAAGCAATCGTTTTATATTCGGATTTTCCTGCCCACTATAAATAAGGGGGATACCCTGCCAAGTATGCGTAAAAACAGCCCAGGCTTTTGCAGCCAAACCAAACTTCTCATATTCAGTTCCATTCCAGCTATTTTCATCATGGTTATTGGTAAAGAATAATTTATTAGCCCCTTGCGGATATTGAGAATAGGCATGTAAAACATTTCGAATATCATGTAAAGAGGCCTTTCCTTTAGTATACTTTTCAGTTTCATGCATCCACCACCAAGCATAACTTATGTCAAACGCATCATGATAAGCAGTTACTTCACATTCTGCCAACCACAATAGCGGAATAATGGAATCGCATTTTTCGCGTGCCTCCATCCAAAAATCGAGTGGAACCAAATGTGCCATATCACAACGAAATCCATCAATGCCAAAATCCGTTACCCAATATTTCATTGCCTCAATCATCGCTATCCGCATATCAGTATTCTCGAAGTCTAAGTCGATCACATCATGCCAACCATTCTTTTCGGTGAACTTTCCCTTTTCATCTTTCACATACCAATCGGGATGTTCAGTTGTCCAATGATGGTCCCAGCCGGTATGATTGGCTACCCAATCAATCATAATTTTTAAACCCAAGGCATGGGCTTCCGATACCAGATTTTTAAAATCCTTCCAATCGCCGAATTCGGGATTAATCGCTGTATAGCTACTACAAGCATAATAACTGCCTAAAGACCCCTGTCTTATTTTTTTACTGATGGGTGTAATAGGCATTAGCCATAAAATTTCTATGCCCATGTCTTTTAATCGAGGTAGGTGCTTACTAAATGCAAAGAAAGTACCCTCTGCAGTGTATTGGCGAATATTAACTTCGTAGATATTGGAACCTTTTGCCCAATCAACCATTGTATATTTTTTGCTCATAGTAGTTTAATATGCATACAAAGAAATAGTTTTATCCTAAGATACACATGAACGAGCAACCGAAACTGGAACGGAAGATAAGTCTTTTACAGGCTACCGCGATTAATATGACCGATATGGTGGGTATTGGCCCCTTTGTGGTGTTAAGTGTGGTAGTTGAAACAATGCAAGGACCTTGGTTTCTGTACGCTTGGATTGCCGGAGCCCTGCTTTCCTTTGTTGATGCAATGATATGGAGTCAATTGGGTGCCACCTATCCATTGGCCGGGGGTAGTTATAATTTTCTGAAAGAAGGCTATGGTCCGAAATGGGGCAAATTGATGAGTTTTTTATTCGTATGGCAAACCATGATACAAGCGCCTTTGGTCATTGCATCCGCAGCAATAGGTTTTGCTCAATATTTTGGATTTCTCATACCACTAAATGAATGGCAAAGCAAATCCCTCAGCGGAAGTCTGGTGGTACTCATTGTTGTTTTATTATACAGAAAAATAGAAGCCATTGGTAAAATCAGCGTTCTCTTATGGGTTGGTGTATTAATTACGCTTGTTTGGATTATTGGCGGCGGCTTGTTTCACGGGCATTTTCTTCAACCCATTAGGGACATTAACCAGGGCATAAAAATAGATCATGCATTTGCTGCTGCCTTAGGATTTGCAAGTGTAAAAACCGTTTATAGTTATTTGGGGTATTACAATGTGTGTCATTTGGGAGGTGAAATTATCAACCCCCAAAAAAATATTCCAAAAAGTATGTTTATATCCATTGCAGGCATAGCCATTTTGTATTTGTTAATGAATGTAAGTGTAGCCTCTGTACTTCCCATAGAACAGATACAGAAAAGCAATTTTATTGTGAGTGAGTTTGTACAATACTTGTCTGGCTCAACTGCTGCAAATTTGATAACGGTTTTAATCCTATGGGTTGCTTTTGCTTCGGTCTTCTCTGCAACACTTGGCTATAGTAGAATACCCTATGCAGCTGCAAAAGATGGCGCATTTTTTAAAATTTTTGCAAAGCTGCATCCCACTTTACATTTCCCACATTTTTCTTTGTTAGCATTAGGAGCAGTTGCATTTGTTTTTAGTCTTTTATTTAAATTGAAAGATATCATCACCGCTATCCTTGCCATGCGTATCTTAATTCAATTTATAGGCCAAGGAATAGGTTTGCTTTGGCTGGTGAAAAGAAAAGGCAAGAAACATTTTGCCTGGCGCATGCCGTTATATCCGCTACCGGTTATTTTCGCAATAGTAATTTGGGGATATATCTTTTTTTCAACAGGACGAAATATGATGCTGGGAGGGATTATGGTAACTACATTGGGAGTGATTGTTTATTTGATAAAATCAAAACGCAATAAAGAATGGCCGTTTATTAATTAGTTTCAATAAGCGTAGATCGAAGAAAATAAGAAAAAAATCGCTCAGTGATATTCTATTTCATGTTTCACTCATAATGAAAAGCCTTACAGTTACACACTAACCAATACTTCCGTTTTCTTATTAATAAACAACTGTATCAATAAACTTAATAGTACAACTGCTACAGCACCTACTACATTTAACCAAAGAAAAGCAAGTCCGATAATATTGTATTTGTCTAAGAAGAAAAAAGCGATCACTATCAATTCCCCAATAATGGCAGCAATGAAAACAGCATTGCTGCCCACATGTTTACAATAAAAAGCAACCAGAAAAATACCCAATATAACGCCATAAAAAAGGGAACCTAAAATATTAACGGCTTCAATTAAACTACCCATTCCGGTTGCAAATTGTGCAGTAATCACAGCAAAAATTCCCCATGCTAAAGTATAATATTTAGACCATTTATATTCACTGGCATGTTGCAAATCATTGGTATGATTACGAATTGATTTATTAAATCGAAGATGAAAATCAACCATGGTGCAAGATGCCAATGAATTTAATGCAGCAGCAATGGAACCCCAAGCTGCCAGAAAAATAATAGCGATTAATAAACCAACAAGCCCTTTGGGTAAAAAATCTACCACGAATCGAAGAAAAATGTAGTTCGTATCACTTGTATCGGCACTAGGTAATGCTTTCTTTAAAACTCCTTTATACTCTTTTTGAATACCCGCCAATACTCTTTCACCTGATTGCAGACTGTCTTCATAAACCAGTTTATTTTCAATAACATAACTCCTACTCAAATGTTGCTGTACCAATTGCTGCTGATTAAATCTTTTCTCTATATTAAGCAATGAATCTTTGTAAGGGGTTTCCATTGCTTTGGTTACAACAGCCTTATTAAAAAAGACGGGGGCACTATTAAATTGATAAAATGTAAATAACATGGCCCCTAATAAGAGGATCAAAAATTGCATGGGCACTTTTACCAAACCATTCATCAACAAACCAATCTTACTAGACGTGTTATCTTTTGCAGTTAGGTAACGACCCACTTGTGACTGATCGGTACCAAAATAAGATAATGCCAGAAAAAATCCCCCTATCACTCCACTGATGATATTGTATTTATCTTTCCAATCAAATCCTTTTTCGGAAATACCGGTTGTAATTACATTCAATTTCCCCGAAGCACCACTCACTTTTAAAGCATCTGTAAATCCAACACCGGCAGGTAAATAATGAACAATTAAATATCCGGCAATAAACATTCCAATGAAAATAATCACCAATTGTAATTGTTGCGTATATGCAACGGCTTTGGCGCCACCACTAACTGTATAGATAATTAATAATCCGCCCATGACAATATTCGTCCAAAAAATATCCCATCCCAATAAAGAAGATAATATAATGGAAGGTGCATAAATACTAATGCCGGTTGACAATCCTCTGGAAATTAAAAATAAGGAAGATGTAAAAGTTCTCGTTTTTAGGTCAAACCTATTTTCTAAAAATTCATATGCCGTAAATACTTTTACTTTTTTAAAAAGGGGTACAAATGTGATACATAATATAACCATCGCAATCGGTAACCCAAAATAATATTGAACAAATCGCATTCCATCTGTAAAGGCTTGTCCTGGGGCAGACAAGAAAGTAATGGCACTTGCCTGCGTACCCATGATACTTAATAAAACCAGATACCAAGGCATGCTTCTGTCACTTAGGAAATAACCTTCAAGACTCTTACTGGTTTTGCTTTTATACAAACCATAGCCAATAATGCCGGTAAGCGTGATGATTAAAACTATCCAATCAATTTGGCTCATGCAAAATATTTAGTAAACCAATAAAAAATAATGATGAGAAACACAAGTACAAAAATCACAAAAAAGTACCATGCTCTCCAAGAAGAAAAAAAAGGTATGTTTTTTTTGTTTGCCATAATTAAATTATTGATTCTATTGAAACTGTTCTACTTGCCTTTGTTGGTCGCTGACCAACAACAACATTTATTTTTTATTTTCTCCACCAATCAACCCACCTGCTAACAAACCCAATCCTAAACCAATGATTAAGCCAATTTTTACATTTTTAATAAAAAAGCCGATTCCAAGTCCAATGATTAAAAGGGTTACAATACCAATTCGCTTTCTAGGTTGCATGAAAAATTATTTATTTGAATTCAATGCAATTAAATTGGCTAATAACCTATATGCCCCGGGAACACCTGCCGGTAATTGACGGAATAAGACCAAGCTTACATAAGATACATTTCCTTTTCCATATTTCGCTGTTAGCAAACTGCCATTTGACTCTTTTTCTCCTGTATCATGCATGCTTAACAAAGCTTCAAAATGTGGATCCATTTGATCAGCTTGATAAGTGCTTCTCTCTTGTGTCCAACCTACAAAGTCTTCAGCTGTGATTTTATTGGGATAGTTTAAAAGTGCGTGTTGGGGAAGTAGAAAAGTAACACTTGCATTTTCTTCAGTCACTCGATTACCGGTACTCACCGTAAAAGGATAGGGCCCCGCTTTTATTCTTTTCAAGCCCACTTGATTACTTTTTATATATTGAATAATCAGATTACCACCATTTTCCACAAATTTGTTTATTAAGTCGTTTTTATTAGTCAGATACTCAAAAATATTGTAGGCTCGGACACCTGTAATAATAACATCAAATTTTTTGAGACTTTCGTCTGTTAAATCTTCTTCATTCAAATAGGTAATTTCATAACCCAATTGCTCAATCGCTTGGGGCACTTTGTCGCCTGCGCCAATTATGTATCCAACTTTTTTACCAACTGTTTTAACATCTAGTTTTACTAAATTTACTTTTGCAGGAGCAAAATAGGTAATGGTGGGAATATGATCGTAGGAAATCACTTTCGAACTACCAGCAAAAATTTCTTTATTAGAAGTTGCTATTTCCAATTCCTCCTTGTAATTTTCTTTCTTTGTTAATGGTAAATACTCAAAAAAAGTCTCACTACTTTGATTGATGGAATTTACGGCTATTGTAGGATTCGTTTTTTGTAATGAAAAATTTTTCGTTGCAGATGTTTTGATGTCCATTTTTGCCCCTTGTATAGAATTATTAGAATGAACATGAACTTGAATGGGTGCGCCATTTAATGAAACAAAATTATCACTTGAGAAATTCACTTCTGTTTTAGGCAAAACAACCAATGGTTGATATAGCTCTCCTTTGGCAAGATCTACTACTTTATATTGCACAGGCCGTTTTATGATAATGGTTTCTCCTTCTATGGTAACAGTGTATATAGCTTCAAATGAAGCGTCATTTTCAGCTTTGCCAATCATCAGTTGATTCCTTACATCAAAAACACCTTCCGCTTTTGGAAATTCTAACCAATAGGGTTGAGATATTTTCTTATTGACATCGACAACTAATGTTTTGTTGATAGATACATTGCTATTCGCCAATAGCGGGGTTGAGAAACTTGAATCAAAGTTCTCAAGATGGATATTGGTGACTGTGGCATTTACTTCCTTTCTTTTATTGAAGAAGAAGTTCACATTTAAGTTGCCGCCTTGAAGGATATTTTCTTGGTTTGTTGTAGCTTCTGTAAACAAGGCTGTACAGGCTTCAATCAGCTGTTGTGTTTCGGCTAACTTTTTTTCCTTCCAATTCCCATCAGGTAATAGTTTTATGTCGCGGTATAATGCAACCAAAGCAGATACTGATTTTTCCGGCTTTTCAAATTGATAGTTTTTGAGGATGGCATTTATTTGAGATTGTATTTTTTCACCCCCTGTAATTCTTTTCCAATCAATGATAATTCCATCCATCAAATCTACTTTGGGTGTATCTCCACCTAAGGTTTGAAAAAATTCAAATGCTTCTCCCCTTCTTCTAGGCCTTCCTTCTCCCTGGCTTTTGTGCATGGTTCTGGCTTCTCCACCCAATTCACCATAACTTTTTCCAATCAAAGAATTATATCCACCCACTTCTATTTTAAACTGATCGTTAGAAGTGGTATTGGTAGCTCCGAAATTAAAAGTGTTCCACAATATCCTTTTTGGCTGCCATGGCTTTACGCCATAATTAAACTGTTCAGGAAATTTTTTAGGATCAGCAGCAGCAATATATGCTTCTTGGGCTATCACAGAAGAAGCGGAATGATGTCCATGACCGGCTCTTTTATCTCCCGGAAATCTTGTAATAATGATATCAGGTTGAAATTTTCGAATCATCCATACTACATCACTCAACACTTTTTCTCTGTCCCATATTCGCAAAGCCTCTTCGGTACTTTTACTAAACCCAAATTCATAAGCCCGACTAAAATATTGTTCTGCGCCATCAATTCTTCGAGCAGCTAATAATTCCTGGGTTCGTATTAAACCCAATTCAATTCCTTGTTCACTGCCAATTAAATTTTGGCCGCCATCGCCTCTGGTTAAACTTAAATAGGCAGTTCTATACAATTTCTCTTTAGCGAGATAAGGTAAAAAACTATTATTCTCATCATCGGGATGTGCAGCTATATACAATACACTACCCAATACATTGAGCTTTTTTAATTGCATGTAAATATCGGTACTATGGTAAGTAACCGGATCTTGTGCTTCTGAATAGGAAACCAATGAAATGATTGAAATAAACCAAAGAAATAACCCTTTTTTCAATATGTGCATTTTTATTGATTATTAAGTGCTGCCGAAGATAAACTTAGTTGACTAATTGAAATAACCATTTATAAAAAAATTTCTCTATTTGTTTGC
>JANOVY010000142.1:0-46292 GCA_031417635.1 Bacteroidota bacterium
GACAGTTGTCAATTTCAAGAAATTTTCAAGAATATAGTAATCTAATGAATGTAAAATAAGGTAGTAAATGAAATTTCGCACATCGTTATTGAATTCGATATTGTAAGCATAAGGTGGACAAAATAGAGTCTAAATAAGTAATTAGTTTCCATCAATCATAATGAAAACAACAATGACACTTCAAACACACTTTTTTTATCCTTGAAACAGTTATTTGGAGGTTTTTTTGAGCATTTTGCCTATATAATTAACGATACTTCAGGGTTTTTTTACTCACTAAAATGTTATGTATATTTGATAATGGCTTCATATAAATTAGATAGAACCGCATTTAAGGCTCAAACACTAGAAGAAGCATCTGATCATTCTTTTTATTACAAGAGTTTAAGTTGGGCAGAGCGTTTGCGTGTAAGTGCTTATTTAAATAGTATTGCATATAATTACCCCCTAGCTACACCCCCTCAAATTGATAAAACAGCGTTCAAAGCCAAGAAAAGAAATGAATAATGGGTAATATTTTTAATGAAGATTTTAGAGATTTCTTATCAGCACTTAACAAACAAAATGTAAGGTATTTATTGGTTGGCGGGTTTGCTGTAATCCTGCATGGTTATGCCAGAACTACAGGCGATATGGATATTTGGGTAGAAAGAACACCGGAAAATTACCTGCGAATTCAAAAAGCTTTTTTGCAATTTGGAATGCCGGTGTTTGATATGACAGAGAATAATTTTTTGTCTCACCCTGTTTGGGATGTATTCACTTTTGGCGTACCTCCCGTAGCCATTGATTTGATGGTTACAGTAAAAGGATTAGAATTTGAAACTTGTTTCAACAATTCAATGGTATTTGAAGATGAGGATCTAAAAATCAGAACAATCAATAGAAATGATTTATTGAAGGCTAAAAAAATGGCAGGTAGGGCGAAAGATGTAAATGATATAGAGAATTTACCTTCTGCCGATTCTTAACTCTGCCACCAAGCAGTTACATCATTTTCATGAAACATTAACCTTACAAGACTTAAGTTATTTTGTGAGCCATGGTTTATTAGGCGACTTTTTTCATACTTCCTTTTTTGTAACAATCAAATAATAAATTCAACCGAGGACTCTATTATAAAGGCTACTGTGTACCCACATCTTTTCCTGTCCAATTTCTATATCTTCAGTTGTTACCTATGTTAAGTTAACAGTGTGATGAAATTTAATACCTCTTGCAGAGGCGTAGCCTCGATTCAAATTGTAGCGACGGATTTTAATCCGTCGCTACAATGCCCCATTAACAATTCAAGTGCCGTTGGTACGATCGATATTAAATGGATCGTACCTACGGAACTTTATTTTTCATTTGCTATCATTTTCGACGGATTAAAATCCGTCGCTACAACATATATACCAAGGCTACGCCTCTGCAAGAAGAATTGGATATAGTCATTTACAAGATTGAAAGATGTGGGTAAACGGTAGCTATTACAAAGGACGTCGGTTGTATTTTTAAATATTATTTTAATGCAAAGTAATTTAGTAACAGTGGTTGTAATTTTTACTTGTTTACTTTTTCAAAAGCATTTTGAATATCATTTTTAATGTCATCTATATGCTCTATACCCAATGAAATCCTTAGTAAACCGGGTTCTACACCCGCCGAAATTTGTTCTGTTTCACTTAATTGTTCATGGGTAGTTGTGGCAGGATGAATGATTAAAGTTTTCGAATCACCCACATTCGCTAAATGACTGATTAGTTGTAAAGCATTCACAAAATGATCTGCCGTTTGTTTGCCCCCTTTTATTTTAAATGACAATACACCCCCAAATCCTCGTTTTAAATATTTTTTAGCCAAAGTATGGTACTTACTAGTTTGTAAACCCGGATAATTTACATACTCTACTTGTGGATGTTGCTGTAACCATTCTGCAAGAGATAATGCGTTTTGTACGGTACGGTCTACTCTTAAAGACAAAGTCTCAAGTCCTTGTAATAATAAAAATGAGTTAAAAGGACTTAATGCAGGACCCCATGTTCTTAACCCACTTACTCGAAGTCGAATGATGTAGGCGATATTTCCAAAGGGACTATTGGAACCAAAAATTTCCCAAAATTTCATTCCATGGTATCCTTCATCAGGCTCGGTGAATTGAGGAAATTTTCCATTACCCCAATTGTAATTACCTCCATCCACTACTATGCCACCAATGCTGTTACCATGTCCGCCAATCCATTTTGTTGCCGATTCAACAATGATATTTGCACCAAATTCAAATGGTTTAAATAAATATCCGGCTGTACCAAATGTATTGTCAACCACAAGCGGTATATCGTATTTTTTTGCAACAGCTGCAATGGCTTCAAAATCCGGGATGCTAAAACCCGGATTTCCAATGGTTTCTATATAGATTGCTTTTGTTTTTTCATCTATTTTAGAAGCAATGCTAACAGGGTCGTCACCTTCAGCAAATCGAACTTCAACGCCAATTCGTTTAAAAGAAACTTTAAATTGATTATAACTTCCGCCATATAAAAAAGAGGAGGACACGAAATTATCTCCGGGCAATAATAGATTATGTAATGCCAAAAACTGGGCACTCATTCCCGAACCGGTGGCCACAGCACCTACACCGCCTTCTAGTGCAGCAACCCGTTTTTCAAATACATCAGTGGTAGGGTTCATGATGCGGGTATAGATATTCCCAAATTCCTTTAAGCCGAATAAATTGGCAGCATGTTCGGAGCTATCAAAAACAAATGAACTGGTTTGATAAATGGGTACTTGACTTGCATGCGTTGTAGCCTCAGGCTGGTATCCTGCATGAATTTGTAAAGTTTCGAATTGTAAAGGCATAGTTGATATTGTTTTGTGATTAGTATAAGTCTACAAATATAGTAGACTTATAAAATAAAAAAAATAAATTAAAAAGAAGTTTTACTATAGTACATGTTCAATCTCATTGTCAACCATTGTGAAATTTCATTCGAATCGATCAAAATAGTAAGGTCCCTTTTGGCTACTTTTTTTTAATAAAAAGACACAAATGGAGAATATTTATGAATCTAACTATTTAAAAATCAATTTTATAGGATGCTTTGTCCATCTTCATAGCTCTCCGGGCATTTGTTTACATTTCGTTATTAAAACATACATTTTACATTTCTTTCGTTAAATCGTAAATGGAGTTTATTCCCGAGCATGAAAAATTGTATCCGGAATGAGATAATTCATTAACTTTGAATTTCAAAGTACTTTTAAATTAAAATAAATGAATCATCAAAATGAACAATTGGAAGCACTCCAAGAAATAAGAACCTTGATGGAACGCTCTTCAAGGTTTTTATCATTAAGCGGTCTTTCCGGGATAATCATTGGATTGGTTGCCATATTGGGTATTATAGCCGCATACATTTTCTTAGGCATTTCACCTACGGAACCGGGTTATTTTCTTTTTGCCAACGCAAGCAATGGTGAACCCAATACACTTTTTTATACATTCTTTTTTGCAGATGCCCTTATTGTATTAATTGTGTCACTTCTTGCAGGCAGTTGGATGACCATGAGAAAAGCTAAGCTACAAAACTTGCCTATTTGGGATATAACTGCAAAACGATTATTGATGAATATGATGATTCCCCTTTTTGCCGGAGGCATCTATTGCCTAATCTTACTTTACCATGGTCATATTGCTTTTATTGCGCCGGCAACTTTACTATTTTATGGTTTGGCTTTATTAAATGCCAGTAAGTATACGATAAATGATATTCGGTACTTAGGTATTATGAATGTGGTCACGGGCCTTTTCGCAAGCTTTTTTATTGACTATGCTTTATTGTTTTGGGCTTTTGGTTTTGGAATTCTTCATATAATCTATGGATTGGCAATTTACTTTAAATACGAAAAGTGAGAAATTTTATTTACGATTTAAATAAAGCTTTTGAAAATAGAATGCGATTGGGTATTATGTCTATTCTGATGGTTAATGATTTCGTAGACTTTAACACACTCAAAGAACAATTGCAAATTACTGATGGTAACATGGCAAGTCATATTACTGCTTTGGAAAGATTAAAATACATTTTAGTAATCAAAAAATTTATAGGTAAAAAGCCAAATACGTCATACGCTGCAACAGCGAAAGGGAAAAAAGCATTTAGTGATCATCTGGATGCACTTGAAAAATTGATTAAGAAGTCGAGTTAAAGTATATGCATTCTAAATAAACATACAATCTAAAAATATAATAATATGGAAGCAATTAATAATCTAACAGCAGAAATTTTAAATAAGATTGACAATCCTAGAAAACTTGAAATGTTATACCATAATGATAAAACTGCTTTCATAGAGGCCTTTAATAGGATGTATCCGGGTATAAACAAAAATGTAACCGCTCAAATTTGGAATGAAAGATTGAATTTCAAACAAGAAGAGATTAATTGGGGTTTAAAAAACGAACTCATTCTAGTAGGAGGTGCTTCTTTAATTGCGATAATGATAGCACAGATTCCAAAACTTGTAAATATGGATGAAGAATTTTTTTATACGCGTAACATAGCATTTATTGTATTTCCCATGTTAATCATCTATTTTTCGTGGAAACAAAAACTTGGGATTAATAAATTAATATTTCCACTCTTATCAATCCTATTCTCGGTTTTCTACATTAATGTGGTCCCTTTCAATAGTAAAAGTGATTCTTTATTGCTTACTTGTATTCACTTACCCATCTTTTTATGGGCTGTTTTAGGATATTCTTTTTTGGGAAATAATTTGAAAAGTACTGAAAAGAGGATTAATTTTTTAAAGTTCAATGGAAATTTCCTAGTAATGGTTGCTATTATTGTACTCTCTGGTGGTTTATTTTCTGCAATTACGATGGGTCTGTTTAAACTCATTGGTATACAAATGGAAAATTTTTATGTTCAGTATATTGGGTTATCCGGGATAGCCGCCATTCCCATTGTTGGCACATTTTTAGTTCAAAATAACCCGAAACTCGTGAATAAAATTTCTCCCGTTATTGCAAGGATATTTACACCGTTGGTATTTTTAACGCTCTTAATTTTTTTGATTGCATTCATTTACATAGGAAAAGATCCATACAAGGATAGAGATTTCTTAATTGTATTTAATGTTTTATTGATGGGTGTTATGGCCATTATAATTTTTTCAATTACGGAAGCTGCCAAAAATAAACACCAAAAACTAAATTTATTATTTTTATTCGGACTTTCTTTACTAACTATCATTGACAATGGTATTGCACTATCTGCTATTTCATTTCGGCTTGCGGAATATGGTATCAGTCCAAATAGAGTAGCAGTTTTGGGAGGAAACCTGTTAATTTTTATAAACTTGTTATTTGTGGGGTATCAATTATTTCTAATCTTAATGGGAAAGTCTAAATTAGAAAAAGTAGAAAAAATAATTGCTTCATTTCTGCCCATTTATTTTATTTGGTCTGCTATTGTTGCTTTTATTTTCCCTTTAATATTTAATTTCAAATGATGGATTAGAATACAATCTCTGCAGTTGAAATGCAAAATGGGTATTTTTTTTTAAAGTAGCAATTATTTGATACGGATCCTAATATTTCCTGTGTTATGCTCCATGCCAAGTTTAGAAAGATTAATTCCTTGTGATGCCAGCTTAGAAAATGAAGCAAAAATTTTGCCGGTTCTCCTTTTTCATTGATATACAAGTGGTAAAAAAAGAGGATAAGTTATATGACTAAAACAATCTATTTATCCATCAAAGGGCTAATATTATCTTCTTGTCAACTTGTCAAGAAAATAATATCTTTGTAAAAAGACGCTTTATGGAAACAATGACGGTAGGTGATTTTAAAACCAACTTTTCAGAAGTATTGAAAAAGGTTTTGAATGGAGAAGAAGTAGCCATTTCTTATGGTAAAAGAAAAGAAATTGTTGCCAGACTAGTTCCTGGTTCAGGGAAAATAAAAGAAAAAAGAAAAATTGGCATTTTTGAAGGCAAAGCAAAAATAAACGTTAAGAAAGATTTTAAGATTTCGGAAGATGAATTCTTGCTTATATGAGTTCCTACCTATTAGATACACACTATTTGCTTTGGACTGTGGCAGATACCAAAAAACTATCTAAAAATATTAAAGACATTATTACAGATCCGGAAAATAGAATTGTTGTGAGTTCCATTAGTTTTTGGGAGGTATCTTTAAAATATTCTTTGGGGAAAATTTCAATGAAGGGTGTTTTACCCGAACAACTACCTGATGCATGTGCCCAAATGGGATTTTATATTGAACCGATGTCTCCGTTTGATAGTAGTCGTTATCATCAACTCAAAGCTTTTTATCACAAAGACCCTTTTGATAAAATGCTGATTTGGCAAGCTATCTCTAATCGTTATACACTGATTAGCAATGATCGCCTTGTAGAAAAGTATCGAACAGAAGGATTGCAATTAATTAGTGGGAAGTAGTTTCTTTGGTTGTAATTTTTAAAACTCTCTGTATTAGCTAAACTCAATGGTTAACCCAACCTGAAACACTTTACTATGATAAGATTAGAAAAGAATTATTATTAATGTGGCCTGTCCTCCTAAAAATGATTTATTTTAGTAATTAAATCAAACTAGCATGCAAAGGCGCAATTTTATTCAATCTTCATTATTAGCCGGCGGACTATTAACTTCTGATTTTACTTATTCAAATACACCTGTTGAAAAAGTATCTTCCAAAATAAAATTGAGTGTATCTAGTTATTCCTATTGGCATTTTAAAGGAGACCGTTTTCCCATCAGCAAAGTAATTGATGATGCGGCTAAAAACGGATTGGAAGGTATTGATATTCTGCACAGGCAAATGGAGGGTGAAGACAATGGCTATCTACAAAAAATTAAGAAACAAGCATTTTTAAATGGAATCGCTTTAACCTGTTTATCTATTCACCAGGGTTTTGTAACACCGGATAAAGAAGAATTAAAAAATCACATAGACCATACCAATCATTGTATTGAATTAGCTTACAAAATGGGTATTCCTTGCTTGCGTTTGAACACAGGCCGTTGGAACACAATTAAATCTTTTGATGATCTAATGAAGAACAGAGGTATCGAACCTGTTTTATCGGGGTATACAGAAGAAGATGGATATAAATGGTGTGTAGACGGTATACAACAATGTTTGGCCAAAGCAGAAGCATGTGGGGTTTTATTGGCTCTTGAAAATCACTGTGGACTTGGTTCTACCCCCGAAGGCATGTTAAGATTGCATGACACAGTCAATTCTCCATGGTTAGGATTGTTAATGGATACAGGTAATTTTTTAGAAGATCCCTATGAAAAATTAGAAAAGATTGCCTCCAAAACTTCCTTTGTGCAAGCCAAAACATATTATGGCGGTGGCGAATGGTACACACTAGATTTGGATTATAAAAGGATCATACAAATTTTACGAAACGTAAATTACCAAGGATATATTTCTATTGAATTTGAAGGCAAAGAAGATCCCTACTCAGGTGTTAAAAAAAGTGTGGATTTGTTGAGAGCGGCCCTTGCTTCTTAATATGTATTTAACAATGAAGCACAAAAACTCACCTTCGTTTGATCACAGCAAGAAAATAAAATGGAAAATGATGCTAATAAAATAATGGTTCATGGACTGCAGGTGGACAACCAAACTCGCTGTGTTCATTATCATTCTCCTTTAGATATTATTGCCATTAAATTTAAGTGTTGCCAAAAATATTACGCTTGTATACATTGCCACTTGGAAACAAGCAATCATCCTGTTATCGTTTGGAAAAAAGCAGCGTTTGATACTAAAGCCATTCTGTGTGGCAATTGCTCAAATGAAATGACGATTGCCGAATACATACAAAGTAATAGCCAATGCAAATTTTGTAAAGCCCCTTTTAATCCTAAATGCAGTAGCCATTATCCTTTTTACTTCGAAATTGATTAGGTTTTCATTATTCAATTGTGTAGGCTTGGCAATATTCTTTAAAAGTATCTATTCGTATCTTGTAACTTCTAAAAAACATCAAAAGATCCCGCTTTTACCAACACGCCATCAAAAACTGTTTTACTTCTTTATTTCTTTTCTTTTTTCAGTTCTTTTCAGTAATTTGAACATTCCTAATTTTGCTTGTTTATGATAAATCGTAGAAAACTACTCAAACAGTTTGTCATCATGGGAGCGGGAATGGCCATTATTCCTTCTTGCCTTTCTGATAAAAACAAATCTTCCATTCTGCTCTCAAAAATAAAAATTAATGGAGATGATGAAATGATGTTAGCAGAACTTTGTGAATCGATCATTCCCAAAACCAACACACCCGGTGCGAAAGAAATTGGCGCACATTTATTTGTATTAAAAATGGTGGATGACTGTGCCAAAAAAGAGGACCGTGATAAATTCATGTCCGGATTAACTGCGTTTCATGATTTCTGTAATCAATCTGTCAGTAAAAATTTTCTGGAATGTAATTCAAGCGAAAGGAAAAAAGTGCTTGGTGAATTGACAGCCATCAAAGATGAAAATTCTTTGGTTGCCGGCTTCTTTAAAACAGTGAAAAGATATACCATACAAGCATATTCGAGCTCTGAGTTTTTCTTAACAAAGGTTCAAGTATACAAACATATTCCGGGTAAATTCAAAGGCTGTGTGCCTGCTTAATAAAAAATGAAACCATGGGTAATTCAAAAAATACATTTGATGTAATTGTCATTGGCTCAGGAATGAGTGGTGGATGGGCTGCGAAAGAGTTTACCGAAAAAGGGCTAAAAACATTGGTACTGGAAAGAGGTGCTGAAGTGAAACACAACCGCGATTACCCTACTACCAATAAAATGCCTTGGGAATTTGAACACCGCAATGAAATTCCCAATGACATTAAAGAAGCCAACCCGGTAGTGAGTCGTTGTTATGCTTTTAGAGAAGATGCCATGCATTTTATGGTGAAGGATACTGAACATCCCTATGTACAAGAAAAACCTTTCGACTGGATTCGTGGATACCAAACAGGCGGTAAATCCTTGTTATGGGCTCGTCAAACACAAAGATGGAGTAAATATGATTTTGAAGGTCCAAAGCGGGATGGGTTTGCCGTTGATTGGCCCATTAGATACAATGATCTTGCACCTTGGTATAGCCATGTTGAAAAATTTGCCGGCATATCCGGTAATAAAGATGGGCTAGATATTTTGCCCGATGGAGAATTTCTACCTCCCTTGGAAATGTCTTGTGTACATAATTATTTTAAAGATGTTGTTGCTAAAAATTACAAAAATCGACATATGATTTATGGTCGTTGTGCGCATATAACGGAACCACAAAAAATTCATATTGAACAAGGAAGAGCGCAATGTCAGAACAGAACCCTTTGTCAGCGTGGTTGCCCTTTTGGTGGTTATTTTAATTCCAATTCTTCAACACTTCCCTGGGCAGAGAAAACAGGAAACATGACATTGGTAACTCAGGCAGTAGTGCATTCTGTTATATATGATGATAAAGCAGGAAAAGCAAAAGGCGTAAAAGTGATTGATTCAATCACTAAAAAAGAAACTGATTATTTTGCCCAAATTATTTTTGTTAATGCAGGTGCACTTAATACAAACCTTATTTTATTAAATTCCATTTCTTCTCGATTCCCTGCAGGTTTGGGAAATGACAATGGCCTTTTGGGAAAATTCGTTGCCTTTCATAATTATCGTACCAGAATAACCGGAAAGTTTGATGGCATGTTAGATAAAAAATCTGAGGGGCGTTCACCTACCAGTGGTTATATACCAAGATTTAGAAATGTTGAAAAGCAAGAAACCGATTTTTTAAGAGGATATGCTGCCGGATTCTCTGCCAATCGAAGTACGAAAAGAAACACCGATGGTTTTGGTGAAGAGCTGAAATCAAATATTGATAAGGTTGAATTGGGTCCTTGGAATGTGGGCTCGCACATGATGGGTGAAACCATACCTAAAGAAACCAACTATGTGGCTTTAGATAAAAATCTGAAAGATGATTGGGGCATACCACAGTTAAAAATCAATATTGCTTATGATGAGAACGATGAGAAAATGATCAAAGATTTTCAAGAACAGTTAAGCGAAATGTTTACCCGTGCCGGTTTCTATGATATTAAAACCTCCGACAGCAAACAAGCACCCGGATTGGATATACACGAAATGGGGGGTGTGCGTATGGGGCATGATTCCAAAACTTCATTGCTGAATCAATGGAATCAATTGCATAGTTGTAAAAATGTTTTTGTAACCGATGGCGCTTGTATGACTTCCACCTCTACACAAAACCCTTCACTTACTTATATGGCATTAACCGCTAGAGCAGTGGACTATGCGGTGCAAGAAATGAAAAAAGGAAATATTTAATAAGCCTAAGTTCCCCAATAAAAATGCTAAAACATCTATTGATATTTATAGGACTCAGTTTTTCTTTGCTGTGTTCTGCACAAATACAACAAGTAACCAATCAACTTGAAAGAGTACAATGGTTTCAAGACCTTGGCTTTGGCATGTTTATACACTGGAATGTAGATGTAAGCTTGGGTGTTGTTATCAGCCATTCTTTGGCAGGTGCTTCCAATGAATATGTTGAAAAATATTTTAATGAATTACCGGGTTATTTCAACCCTGAAAAATTCAATCCTTCTGCCATGGCCAAATCAGCTAAATTGGCCGGCATGAAATACATGGTGTTTACCACTAAGCATCATTCGGGTTTTTGTATGTGGGATACTAAGTCAACTGAGTTGAATGTAATGAACACTCCATTTAACAGAGACATTACACGGGAACTGATCAATGCTTTTAGAAAAGAGGGAATCGCTATAGGATTTTATTTTTCGCCGGAAGACTTTCATTATTTCTATCAAAATAAAATTCCCATTGGCCGATTACAATTGCCGCAACATTATCCGATGAATAATCCCGGGTTGATGGCTCACGATAAAAAGCAGCTCAATGAATTATTAACGCAATATGGTAAAATTGATATTTTATTTTTAGATGGTCCCGGTGATGGTCTTCGTGAGTATGCATGGACATTACAACCGGACATTGTCATTACAAGGGATCTAATGAAAACCCCCGAACAAAATACGCCAAATGAACCGCTACCTCGTCCTTGGGAGGCCTGTTATACCATGGGAACAGATTGGGGTTACAAGCCCACCAATGACCCACATAAAACAGGAACAGAAGTGATCAATAAATTAATTGAAATTCGCGCCAAAGGAGGTAATTTTTTATTGAACATAGGTCCAAATCCGGAGGGGGCGATTCAATTAGAACAACAATCGATATTACAAGAGGTTGCTTTGTGGAATTTTGCCAATGCAGAAGCCATTTACCAAGTAAAACCATTACCGGTAATCAAAGAAGGGAATATTTGGTACACCCAATCGAATGATGAAAAATATATCTATGCATTTGTTTTGCGCAGTGGTTGGGAAGACTGGAAATATGGTGAGCGGAAAAGTTTTGTTCTTTCACATATTGAAGGAAATGTCAAAACTAAAGTGAATGTTTTGGGCTATCAATCGGAATTGGTGGAATATAAAAAAGATTTTGATGCCAAAACGTATTTAGCAGCCACACATTTGGGTTTGGTGGTTAGTGCAGTAAATGGACAACGATTTTATACTAATAATCAATGGCCCAACGCAGTGGTATTAAAAATTGAAAATGTAAAGTTCAAAAAATTAAATCTTCCCGCAACTACACAAAATAATATGGATGGAGCAAAATAAATAGTTTTTATATCCCCCCCCTCCAATTTTTTAATCATATCTTTTTTATGCCGTGCTATATTAAACCTTTGTAGAACAAAAAAACTATATTTCATTCATCATTTCCTAGTTCATCTATTCCTTGTTCATCCATTCATCTTTTCATCTGTTCCTTGTTCATCTGTTCCTTGTACATCTATTCCTTGTTCATCTGTTTTATCCTTATAAAATTATCTGAAAAAGTAATCGCTGAAAAGGTCTATCAAAGAGGCGTAACCGAAAGAGTAAACCGGGAAAATTTGATCATTTTACAATTTTTCCCGCAATAGGATACGGTGTATTCCCTTTTGCATAGTACCAAAGAATTCGATTCATGGTATCATCCTCACCTCCATCAACCTCATTAAATACTTCATCCTGTGATTGACGGGCCATTTTCTTTTCTTTTCCACGGAGTGCATTGATACTTTTATTCATTTCATCCAATGGAATATTATTTTGTAATGCATTATATGTTTTTCCGTTTTTAATCGGCTGAAAACAATCCGTCATAATTCTCGCACTGGCATCCAACAAATTCATTGGGGGGATGCCCAAAATTTGTTCAATCGTTCTTAACATGGATGTTTGATTATAGTTTGTGGTATTTAATTTAGATGTTGCGTATGGGCTAATCACCAAACCCACTGTGCGATAAGCGGAAATATGATCCCATCCACTTTGCGAATCATCTTGCGTTATGAAGATCACTGTTGAATCCCAATACTTGCTTTTACTGATCATTTCAACAATCCTGCCTACTGCCAAATCATTATCCGCTACCATCGCATTGGGTGTAGGAAAATTGGGAGATGTGCCGGCAGTATGGTCATTTGGCAAAGACATCACCATTAGGTTAGGTAGGTTATGATTCTTTTCATATTCCTTCCATTCTTCCATAAAAATATCTGCACGTTGTTGATCACTAAAGGCAAGTATATCACAGTCGGGAAAAGTTGGGGAAATAATAGGTCGGATACGTGCAATGGTTGAACTATTGTACCATGTTGGTTTTTTTCCGGCTTTGTATTGACTATATAAATCCGTCCATTTTAATGAATGGTCATAAATTGTTTCACAGGCTTCACCAAATATGCGGACTGTTTTTCCATGATCCAATGCTTGGTTCCAGATGAATCCGCTTTTATTGTATACCAATGCATCTTCTTGTCTATGTGGGTAACTGCGAAACCATGCACGTACATTTTTCTCTACATAATCTGATACCATTCCTGCATCGGTCCATTGATGTCCTTCTGCTGATGATTTTCCGGATGCATAATATTGATCCATCCAACCATATTGTTTGGCTAATGCATGCATATTGGGTGTAATTCGGTTACCAAAAATGCATAAAGTGCTATCTCCATTTCCTTGCGGAAGATCTCCATACACTTGATCATAGGTTTTATTTTCTTTGATGATATATACTACATGTTTAAAAACAGATGGTTCCCCCAATCGAGCAGGAACCGGAACGGGTTTTGCATTCGGATTAGGTGATACTTGTTCTTCACTTCTGCTGATAAGCGAAAGTTTGGTAACCTCAAGTGTATATTGCGCAAGCATTGCTGCATCAGGGAATGGAATGATACTGATAGATGCCAGTTGGTTATGTATCGATCTTGATTTTTTTATACGATCAATCACATTGGCACCATTTGATTCCAGATTGGTAACAATTAATGTTTGGTCTGATAATTTTATTCCACCGGGATAGGCTTCTGTAGGAATTAATCCTGCAATACGTGAGTTACCGGTACCATGGGTTGCTGCATTTTTTCCAAGGTCTACTAGAACAATCGCATTATCAAATCCATTGGCAACATATAATTGATTGTTTGTTGTATTTAGTTCCAATGCATTTGGCGTACTTCCTTGTAAACCAATTTCTTTCTTCAATAAACCTACATGAATATTTTCAACAACTTTTTGTGACTTTGTATTGATAACAGAGATCTCATCACTGGAACCATTGGATACATAAACAAAAACGCCATCAGTTGACGCGATGATTGCATTGGGATGTAAACCTACATTGATTTCTTTAAGTGGTTTTCCTGTTTTAATATCAAATACGCTAAGGGTTCCCGATTCTGTGGCACCGGTTCGGGGATCTGTATAGGCTAGTCCCCATGGAACGCCGGCCCTTTCTTTCAGGGTATCGGTGGCTATTTTACCTGCCCAGTTAGTTACATACACTATATTATTGGCAATAGCAACCCCGTAAGGTGCTACACCGGTATTCGTTTTCCAAACCAAGCTCCTGTCCTTCCAACGCAACTTCAGAAGTTCATTATTTCCATTCAAGACCACGTATAAAAAATATTCTCCGGATTCATAAGAAACCGAAATGTCGTTAGGGATTGCATTATCTGCGGGTTCTATTGCTATGAATGGAAAATGAGAGAAATTTTTAAAACCATCATCCCATTCAGCAATCATCATGGCAGAATTTTTAGTGCTTCTTTCAGCCACACTCCAAACCACAAATGTTTTTCCATTTTCAGAAAAAACTTTGATGCCGGAATAAGTACTCATTAGTCTACTATAGGCTGGAATCGCTGAATAGGTCCAACTATTTTTTATTATTTTTTTCTTTATATCAACAGTGCTAATCCCATATCTATCTTCAATTACCGCAAAATCAGTTCCTGGTAACAGCGCCACATCTAGTGCATGGTTTTCAAGTTCCGGTTTTCCGTATCGGATTACATCACCTGCTGAATGTATAAATCGATTATAGGGTAATGATTGAATACCGGCTTGCTGATTGGCAAGGAAATCAGCAAGTGGTGCAATTTTATCTGTATTGATATAATCCAGTTGTAAATGTATCATTTGTTGCCATCCAATTGACTGATCCGGTATCGACCAAAGTCTAACCGGCTTTTGCAAATCATGGGCTTTGGTTACAAGTTGTGAAATTTTTACACTTTCCTCAATTGGAAAAACCGACTTTCCTTGCCATTTAGAAAGAACAGAAAAGGATTCGCTCATTAAACCAATTTTTGATAATGCAACTTTGCTATAGTTTTCATTTAATCTGCCATCAAACCAAATGAAGGATGGGTAATTAATGTATAAAGAATCGGGAGGCCTATTGCCTGAAATCACAATCCGAATATTGTTGTTATGAATGATACTTGGATATTTTTCCAATAGGGTAATGAGTTCCTGTAAAGTCTTTTTGGCTTCGGTTTTAATATCAATCAATAGTTGAAGGGTTAGGGTAGCATCACTATACACATTTCCGCTATTTTTTTTTATGTATGCAGCCAGCGGTTGTAAATATAATTTCTCAAGTGTTCTATCAACTTGCAGTTTGTTTATTTCATGTCCAACAAGTAGCGCGTTGTTTATCCAAAAAATATCTGCCTCAATAGAACCAAATCCTTCCCGATAGGCTTGCAGAAAAGGTTGTGGCTGTTCATAATCATTATGTGAGTGTGCATTGGCAATGGTGTAGACTCGTTTCTGCGACAGCGCAAATATGGAAGAAAAGATAAGTAATACAAGGATTGAGAATCGGATAATTTTCATATGGGGTATTGTTATATTCACTTTCGGGAACATTTATTTAGCTATTTATTGAATGAGTGTAATTACTTTCTTCCGTATACAATTTCTTACAAATAGTAATATATATCCATATTTTATGATTATTCATTCAGCGGTTTCAAGCCTACAAATTAGCTATATACCTTTATATCCCTAATTAAGAAATTGATATTTATTTATTCCGGAAATCCGGTTTTATCAATATTTGGGATAATGCGTAAAGCATTTTTATAATAAATCTTTTTTAAGATAGAATCTGGCAGTCCCATTCCATACATTGTCCAGAAAGCATGGTATTTTTTGTGGTAGGGAAAATATTCGTCTTCAGTTTCCAATACCCTAAAATAAGTAGCATACTCATCCGGCACCCAACTATCTTTTCCAAACAATATCCTATCTTGGTATTTTGTAAAAAACTGTTTAGCCATTCGGGGTTGCCTTCCCAGTTCAGCAATCACTGCTCCAAATTCAACGACTACATTTGGCATATCATCGAGTATCTTTGAAAGTTTTTGTAGATTATTTGGATACCAGCCAAAATGTGCAGCAATAAAGGTAGTCTTTGGATGTTTTTTAAACATCCGATGTTGTTCTGCAATTAAAGCCTCCCAAGGTGCGGGATCTGTATCTGATCTCTTACGGCCTAGGTGTGTAGCGAGTTCTAGCCATCGTTCATTTTTATCATCCATCGGACTCCAAAATGGTTCCGGATCTGCGGTATGAATAATCACAGGAATTTTTAATTCCCCAGCTTTTTTCCATATAGCATCCAATCTTGGGTCATCTACTGTTACTCTCAACCCTTTGTTATCCTTAATATTAAATCCTAGACTTTTATAAATCTTTAATCCGTTTGCTCCATTTTTTACATCTTCTGCCAATTGATTGGCTGCTTTTTCGCTCCATCCTTCTTCTCCAATATTTTTAAATTCAATATTGGCAAATACAATAAAGCGGTTTGGAAAATGTTCTTTTATATTAGCCGCTGATTTTGTTATTGACTCACCACTTTGTCCACTAAGATTTACCATCACCTTCATATTCATCTTATCCATATCCCTGATAAGGGTAGCAAGATCCATTGTAGCCATCCTAAATTGATGATTATGAACGTCAATAAAAGGAAATTTAGACTTCGTAAGCTTGTGTTCCGGAACCACAAGGGTAGATGGTGGATTGTAAGTTTCAAAATCCATTTTGGTGGAATTTTGAGCACCGGCGCAAGCGGCTAAGGATACCATCAAGAACAAGAAATATTTTTTCATAGCGTAGTGATTAATTTTCACTACAAGTTAAGGGTAATAATGGATTACTATATATTATCGATGGAGAGAAATACAGCAATTTCTTGAAAATTAGGTAAAATCAACTGTTATTGAGTTATTGGAGGGAAGCTTGTATTATTAGCGCCACAGATTCACAGATTTGTAGTTCAATGGGTTGTCCTAATCTGTGAATCTGTGGCGTATCAATAAATGAAGAAAACCGATTAGTTATAAAAATATTGAGACAAAGAATTGGATACTACTTTGAACTCGTCGTTTTCACGATGTATTTGGTAGCGGTTATCAATAGCCCGAATATTTGGGTTCGACATATGCTTTTGATTATATGGCGCTAGCATGTCTTCTTCCTGTAAAGTTTTTCCCTCATTGTCAATTGTTCTCACAAATACTTTATAATGAAAATGCCATGGATTTAAGGCGCCATCAATTTCAACTTTTTGATACGAATCATTAAAGCCTTCAAAGATGAGTTCATTCATATGGCTTGCGTGCATTTGCAAATTCTCTGTAATATTGATCAATTTGTTGAGCTCAGGATCGTCGTGAATGATTCCACTATCCCAAACAGTTTCTCCGTTTAAAAAAATGACTAATCTGTTGTCTACGTGTTTTACATGGATCCAGTATTCTTTTTTCATTGGTAATACATTTTTTTGTTAAATAATTTTTAATGGTAAAATCAGAAAAGAAATTCATTGGTTACGAAATAATTTTTGTCCGATAAGCTTTTGAATCATTATTCAAATGTGAAATTCGTTACAACGAATCTTATAATTCATGATTTATGTAAGCAGTTTATATGATTTTTATCAGTTTATGGGTTTTATGTAACCATTGTCACATATCCTTACTTTCTTACAGAGTACTATTGCAGCTACCATATTTGGTCAAAAAGGGATTCAGATGAGAAAAGTCACATTTTTACATTTTTGCATAATGTACTTTTAATTTTCAATGGACACTTTTTATGTGAAATAATGATTAGAAGATAGATACGATCAATATGTTGCCATCCTTTAACTCTATTTATTTTAAATTTTATGAAATACATTATCATTGGTGCAGTTGCCGGCGGTGCCAGTACGGCTGCTAGATTAAGAAGGTTGGATGAGCACGCTGAGATAATTATTTTTGAAAAAGGGGATTATATTTCTTATGCAAATTGTGGACTGCCCTATTATATTGGCGATGTGATTAAAGATCGAAACAAATTATTTGTACAAACAGCTGCTTCTTTCCATCTACGATTTAATATAGATGTGAGGATACGTTCAGAAGTGACTGCTATTGACCCTGTTTTGAAAACAGTTACCTTTAGAAATCTAACATCTAATGAAATTTTTGTAGAAAACTTCGACAAATTAATTTTATCACCCGGTGCTGAACCTATTCGGCCGCCTTTACCCGGTATCCAAAGTGAAGGTATTTTTACCTTGCGAAATGTAAATGATACCGATTTTATTAAACGCTACATACAACAGGCTTCTATCAAAAATGTGTTAGTGATTGGTGCAGGTTTTATTGGTTTGGAAATGGCAGAGAACTTTCATGATCTGGGTCTTGTTGTAACCATTGTAGAAATGGGAAATCAAATTCTGGCTCCACTCGACTTTCCTATAGCAGCGATTGTTCAACAACATATTCGATCCAAAGGTGTTCAATTGCAATTGAATACAACTGTTACCGGCTTTGCTAAAATAGGTCATCAAATAGAAGTCAGTTTCCACAATGGAACCAAAATCATTACCGATATGGTTTTGCTTTCTATCGGGGTTCGGCCAGATACCAGATTAGCGCTTGCAGCAAGCTTGGAAATTGGTACAGCGAAGGGAATTCTTGTAAACGAATATTTACAAACATCACATCCCGATATTTATGCAGTTGGCGATGCCATTGAATTCATTAATCCAATTACAAAACGGTCTATGATTACTTATTTAGCCGGTCCTGCAAATAAGCAAGGTAGAATTTGTGCAAATAATGTTGTATTGGGCAATGTTCAATCCTATAAGGGTTCTGTCAATACGGCTATTGTGAAAGTATTCGATATGACTGTAGGCACTGCGGGTACGGCATCAAAGCATTTATCTTCTACAGCAATTGATCACATCGTATCTACAACGCATAGTGGATCACATGCAGCATATTATCCTGATGCAAAACAAATGACTATTCAAATAGCTTTTGCCCCCGATGGCGGGCGGCTGCTAAGTGCACAAGTGGCAGGATTTGAGGGAGCTGATAAAAGGCTGGATATATTATCTTCTTATATTCAGCAGCAAAAAACAATTTACGATTTAATTGAATTTGAACATGCCTATGCACCTCCATATTCCTCGGCAAAAGATCCCGTGAATATGGCTGGGTTTGTTGCTGATAATATTTTACAAAAGCGGTTAAAAATATTTTATTGGAATGAGATGGATACAATTCGCCAGGGGGATTTATTAATTGATGTTAGAAGATCCGATGAATATATTGCCGGGAAAATTGATACAGCTATTAATATACCCATAGATGAATTAAGAACCAGGCTTTCTGAAATCAGTAGAGATCAAAATGTTTTTATTTATTGTGAAGCAGGATTAAGAGGATATCTGGCACAAAGAATTTTATCACAAAATGGGTATAAAAATGTTGTAAACCTTTCGGGTGGTTTTTATTTGTGGAATATATGTGAAATAGAAAAAAACTATATTAATTAAGCACAACGATTTTCAATGTTACAGTAATAACAATGATCTAAGTTTGCTATTCTATTAACGCGTTATCCAATTAAACTCATAATCCAAAGAAGCTTTTATAGAACTCCTTTCTGCAATTTTTCTAAATCTGTCCGGTAATCCCATCAGGTAATCCCTAGCCTTTTCGGCAGCATCATTAATGCCCCTGATATTGGCAATATCCCATTCTTTAATCAAACTATCCATGATATCGGTATAATCTGTTGTGGTATATACGCCTAATCTTTGTGCCGCATCACTAAAATGCGAAAAAGTGGTACTTATTTTCTCGCCTTGTTGACGAAGAAAATGGGCAGGCATCACAATTTTCTTACGCATCATATCTTCAAAAGCCAACATCATTTCACTGGCATCTATATCGAATATTTTACTAATAAAACTTTTATAGGCTTTTGCATGTCGGGCCTCATCTGCAGCAATTACCCCGCATATTTTAGAGAGTTGGTTATTGCCATATTTTTTTGCAAGGGTAGCGGTGCGTCTATGAGAAATATTGGTGGCCATTTCCTGGAAAGAAGTATATACGAAATTTCTATACGGATCACGGGCACCCCCTATTTCCATACCATCGGCTATCAGGTATTGGGTGCTTATTTCCATCTGCCGCATATTTACTCTTCCGGAGAGATAAACATATTTATTCAAAAGATCACCATGGCGATTTTCTTCTGCCGTCCACATACGCATCCATTTACTCCAACCTTGTGGTTCCATTTTACTGATTCCTTCAAGATCTGTTAACCAGGTTTCATATGTAGGGAGGGCTTCTTCCGTAATGATATCGCCTACCAATACGGCTAAATAATCATAAGGTAATTCTTTGCATTCCAACTGCAATTCTTTCACATCAGCAAGAAAGGTTGGACTATCGCTTACGGGTAAAAGATCTGAAGGTTGCCAGTTTTCATCAATTTTTGTCAAAAAAGTATCAACTATGCTATCCATTTTTTGTGCGAGAAAATGCATAACTTCCAATCGGGTGTGGTTTAGATTCATTGCTTTGCTTAAAAATTGTTTTGAAAACTTTTGGGTATGACGCGAAGTTACGTTAATATAAATTTGGATAAGGCATATTTAACAGCTCTATACTGCCAAACACTTAGCATATACAATCATGAAGCAATTAAGTTGTTAAATCTGTCGCTTATTTGATGGGATGATACAATTTTTGAAACAAGAACTATCACTTATTTTTTTGAGATTATTGGCTTTGAATGGGCAAAAAAGCCCGTTTTTGAGCGTTTCTCAAAAGACTTGTACAGGAAATGCGGTTAAAACCGCAGAAATCCCTACATTTATGCTTTAAATTTTAATATTATGGCAACAGGAGTTGTAAAATGGTTCAATGATTCAAAAGGATTCGGATTTATCACACCAGATGATGGAGGTGAAGATCTGTTTGCACATTTTTCTGCTATTAACATGGGCGGATTCAAATCTTTGAAAGAAGGTCAAAAAGTATCATTTGAAATAACAGATGGTAAAAAAGGTAAGCAAGCTTCGAATATTCAAGCAGCAGAGTAGATTTTTTCATTTTTATTGAATGAATACCGGTTTTCTCTGTATTACCTGTTAAAATATGTCAGTGTGTTAACTTCTTAATATACTGACATATTTATTTTTTTAGCCAGGCTGCCAGCTTCTTTTTATTCAGTACAATCTAATGTGCTGAGTACTTTCCTTTTGTTAAATGGATGTAAAGAAAGCATTAGATAAGCACCTCCATTAATGGTTGGGTCTTTTTTGAATATTCCCAAACTATGGACGCCCATAACCAAAGGCCCCAATTTAACGGCAGCACCCACCCAGAGTTGTCCTTGTGTATTGTATTGTATGGGGAAATAGGCTCCCCACCCTATGGTTTCCCATCTTGGCGTAATGGTCAATAAATTTAATTCCCTTGATTTGAGTTTTTTATAATCATATCCCGATGAAGAAAAGAAATTCATACTCAATTCTCCATTTATAAAGAAATGATTGCCCAGATTTTTATCAATATTTACAACCATCCTTGTTGGCGTACTGACTGTATAGTTCTCACTTATTGAAGAACTATTAAGGAATATCGAATTCAAAGAATCGCTAAAATCAATAAAATTAGCAGCACCAACCAGCTTATTTTCTAGCGTGATGTCGGTTAAGGATGGATCGGGAGTAGAAAACTTACTAGCATTCGTTGTAGGTATAAATGAATTACTACCTATATCCATAATGCTGAGCCCTATTTTCCAATCATAATTTAAGTTATGATTTGATTCTTTATTAAAGTCGGGTTGATAGATCAGGTATTCAATGCCCAGACTCAAACCAAGAGAAGTTTTGGCTTTCTTATAATAATCATTGAAATTGCTTTGATCATAATTGTCAGAATAGGCAAAAGCACCCGTACCATTGGTGAAAGTATAGGCAGTATCCGTAGCATTTTTTTCTTCCTGATAACTAAACTTATTCACTTTGGCAAATGCACCGGATAGTCCTTTCATAATTTGAAGGGTGATACCACCGGTTAATTTTGAAGTATTGGTTTCTGCCAGTACTTGTGCATAATTTAGGTCTGATTCTAACCATCCTGTATGTGTAACAAATCCTTCTAGTTGGTAAGTATTTCTGTTGGCAACTAAAAAGCTATGAAAGTTGTTGACCGAACTATCAATATAATTAAAGGGAAGTGTTTTGCTATGATTATAGGTTCTTGCCCTTATTCCAAAACTAAAAGCTTTGTTGTTATCAATTTTATAGGAGAAGTTAAATAAGCTTGCATCTACCGTAGCATGTACAAACTTGCTGGAATAGTCATCTTTTAGTGTTAGATAGGCTGTATTATTATTTGCCAATGTGAAATTTTTTAGAAAAAAGGATTGTGTACTTGCTTTTACTTGAGCGGAAAAAAGTGTGAGATCCCATTTATAGGCCGAGCCAATGGAAGCGGCCGGATTATTATACATAGCCGTACTTCCGGTATAAGGGGAGCCATGTAAACCCTGGTAGCCCTGGGCATGCAGAATTGAGCCATAAAAGCTGAAAATTGACATCAGCATATATAATAATAATGGCTTTTTCATTTCTCAAGTATTGATTCGGTCTGTTAATCCTTCGCTGCCTTGCTTTTGCTAAATAATTAAATAAATATAAAAGATAAATGGTTCATTATCGTCATGTCTTTTGATAATAAGGATAATAGATGCTAAAAATACAAGCCAATTGATTTCCTGGAACAATAATTGTTTAATTGCAGAATAGTGCACTGATCTAACTTAACTCTATGATATTGCCAGTCACTTGAAATCTTGACGAAGGGATTTGAAATAAGAAACCAGTTTACATTATTTATTATCCTACTCACTTCAATCATCTTCAGATAATAAGCTCTTAAGTTGGATAGTTATTGATAAATCCGGCATAATGACAGGTACCCGATAAACATTCCGGAGGTGGAACTATGAATTTCTTCCAATAATTCTATGCTATTAATGACTGAATTGAATTTACCTGTTGAAATATCAATAAACCAATCCTGAAAAATTCTTAACCGATTCAAATGATCCAAAGAATGACGCTGCTTAAAAACGGTGTACTTTACACTACCCGCATCATCGTATGTAGGTATTGTATCAGTCGCCATTTTCCATGTGAAAATTTCTTTTGCGGGGATGGGCTTATTCGTTACCGGATCATATGCTTTGAGCTTACCTTTTTCTATAGCTTGAAGAATGTGTAATGAAACCGGTTTCCCGATTTCTGAAGGTATTAAAGCATCATTTTTTGTCAGCGATTTTATGATCCATTCGCATTCCTGTGCTTTTAAGAGAGTTGTGTCGTGACGGACAAGCCTGCGATTTGAATGATTGATTTGAGCAAAGCTGCTGAAAGCAGTAAAGGCTATGGCGGCGATGGGGATGTATTTTTTCATAGAAGGTAAGTGATAGGGATACTGGTTATTGCTTTTTAGAATAAATATAAAAGATAAATAGTTGATTAGAACATTGTCAATGCAAAATTAAGAGAGTATTCTAAAATTTGGTGTATGTTATGACTAAGTACTTAATAAACAAGTACAAGCTTTTTTATAGCATATATAACAAATCGATTTTAAGTTAAATCGTTAACAAATTTATTCTATAATAATGACTTCTTTACCATTTTCTTGCTTAAAAAGAGGCGGTAAAAATTCTAATTTGAAAAAGTAATTCCCGAATATCAATTTTTGTATACCAACTTTTTGGTAGAAAGAAATACCATTTAATCGGCATTGTATTTTGCACATCGATAAAATAACTTCACCAAGTAAATTAGCACAATTCAACTTATTTTGACATATTTTTTTTAGCACAAACTTATTCTTTTCAATGAAAAAAGTAATTATCACATCATTACTAACTTTTTTTTTAATGGCCATAATTTTTCCTTGTGTGGCGCAGGATGAAGTATTATTATTAGGACGTGAAATACAGGGTATTAAAGAGCAAATAGCAAAAAAAGACGATGAGATAAAGAAAACAAAAGACATACTTTTAAATAAGCCTTCTATAATTGCTTTAAAAGAATCTTTTACTAGTGCAAAAAAAGCCGCTGATGATTTTTATGCAATTGCTAATGGTCGCAAATTAAAAGACCCTTCTCCTGAATTATCATCTGCGCAATTACAATTGAAAATTTTAGATCAAACTGCAAGTGAAGCTTTAAAAAAAATGAATGATGAACGATCTGATATTTTGAAAAATGATCCAACATTTACACAACTGCAAATTGAAAAATATAACTTACAAATGCAACATCATTTAATTATAGCAAGGGAAAAAATGAAAGCAAAAGAGTTAGGAATAGATTGTAACCTGCAAGAAAATGATCCGGTCTTACTAAAAGGGTGTCTAGATAAAATTTTTGATGGAATGAAACTTCATCCTTTGAACCCACTAATTGATGACCTTTTAGATTTTAAAAGCAAACCTCCGGGTACTAACGATAAATATTTCAAGTCTGTGCAAACAAGTAGCGGGCCGGTTACCTATCTCAATAGTTCCTTTTCTGATGAGGATGCAGGTATTACTGAAGCCAAAAAAGCCTTTTGGGTTGACTACTTTAAAACCAATCCTAATGGTGGAAACGTTGATAATAATGCATCACAAAAAATGAAAGAATGGCTCAATAATTATAATAAAAAAAAGATTGTACCTGTTAATTCTTCAACCACTACTTTAAAACCAACTTCAGCTTTTAGTATGCTACTTCCTAATAAGGGTAAAGGTATTGAAGTGCCATCACCGGTTTTGAATACTAACAATAAACCTGGAATTGAAATATTTACCAAAAAAATTAAAGAGGTAATTAATATTATAAACAAAGGTCTGCATGATAAAAAAGAAATTTTGCGACAAGCAACTGCAGTTCATGCAGTAAGAGGTTAATTATTTAAAGACAAAGCGAATCATTATATGCGTTTAATAAATTACATAACTAAGGGAATACTTATACTCAATTTCCTGTTATTTCTAAGCTTTAATTGCTATTCTGAAAATAAATTCGATCCCCAATCTTTGGACACTACAAAACCTGCTGATATTGAAAATCTTTTAAGAGATAAATACAGTAATAATCTTTTCCTACTTACTAATGAATATATTTATACTGTAACCATAGATGTTTTGGGTTCAAACATAACACTCCCTTTAATTAAAGATAGTTCCAATCGTTTTACCGCCTGGGTACCTGACAGTAATTATAATATTAGTCGAAGCAACGCTTTGTTGATAAATAAGCAAGGACAATTTGTTACAAGTAATTTCAGTATTGAGCCCTGGAATAACAAGTATGACCAGGAATTATTAATAAAAACATTCAGTGATGCCCTTTCAATTTCCAAAGACTTTATAACAGTAGGCGGAATTAGCAGGAAAATAACATTATCACGGAAAAATGGCAGCCAGGTAATTGAATATGATGTTAAAAAGTTTAACGATAAAATAAATTCCGCAAACACGAATACTCTGTTTGATAATATTATAATTCTTAAAAATGACATTAATCTTCAAGAGTTGGCTATAAAAAATATAGATGCTATACTAGTCTCAAAAAATACGGATGAAAGCGTTGTTTCTAAAATAGCATATATGTATAGTTATTTATCCGAGAAGAATATATCTATCGGTACGACTAAACCAACTATAAAAAAAGTAAATATTAATAAAACGAATACAGGATTAATTATCATTGATCCTCTAGAATATTGGCTTACAGAGGGTGCACCAGTTTTTGATAGTAAAGCAAATTTAATTTTTATATATACCCATTTTTATTAACACTAAATCTTATTTGTGAAAACGCATTTTTATTTCTATCAATCTTTAAGGCCAGTGCTTTTATTTTCAAGCATACAAATAGGGATTTTATTTGCATCCCCGGTTACTGGCCAAACATTTACATATTACAGTGAACAATTTAAAGCAACCATAATTCTGGACCTTAATAAAATGAATTCAGAAAATGCCAAGGCATATGGATTACTTGTTGGAGATGCTTCAGAGTCATTTACTCCTCATTCACTAAACGGTTTAAGTGACGATAAGTTAACAAAAGAAAAATCTTTAGGCTCTTTTAAAAAAATTGGAGATAATGTTTCAACAAAAATTGAGTATGATAATACAAAAGAATTAATTCAAATGGCAAAAAAGAAAGTCTCAAAATTAATGGAGCAAAGCAGAGAAAAGTTTGTTGCCAATGCCAGAGATGAAAGAACACAAAGATTGAGAAATATTCAAAACAGTCCAAACTCTAATTCTTCACATAATATAAATTCTAAGGCATTAGAACAATTAAAAAGTATTAATTCGGCAGGTGCCTGGAAAAATAATTAACAATTGCATTATAATTTTAAAATATCTATATGGCGTATTTAATTCTCTTCAAGGAAACATTTTTTCCAAAAAGTCACCCTACTATATTAATCTTGGTATTGATATTTCTTTTTCATAATAATTCTTTTGGCCAACATAGTGGTTATTGGAACAACCACATAGGAATTGAAGGAGGCGCAACTTATTTGAAATTTGATAACCCTCAATATATTATTCCCTCTGGCGGAGAGGCATCACCTGGTTATTCCAACAGTATTTTTATTGATTGTATAAGAGTGAAAGAAACGCCTTCAAAAAATACACCTATTTGGGGGATAAAGCTCAAATTCACGTGGCAGTCAATAGTATTGAAGGGAAATGATGAAGTAAATTATTCCGCTCATGTTTTTAGTGTTCCACTAGTATTAAAATTAAGGTTATTTGGTAGTGGAGGGTATTGGGATTTAAATAAGGAAAACGCTTCATTTTATCCGATATATCACAAAAAAAATAAATGTGATGTTTACCTTTTTGCCGGGGCTCAGTATAATTATACTTATAATATAAAAAACTTTACTTCTGTTTTCAAAACATCTACTGATGCAAATATTGTATATAGTGGCGAATATGCCGGTATTGGGGGACTTGAAATAAATTTTGAATCATTATATATAGATTTTTCTTATCAAAAAAATATTCAAAATATCTTTTACAACAACAAACCAATTAATTTGAGTGGTTTTACTGTGCACTTAGGTTTGCCTTTTGGAAATGTTTACAAAAATTATCATTAAAGCCAAAGCCAAGGTTTTATTGTTAAGCCTGTTTCTGCCTATCTAGATTATTCTTTGGTTAAGTCTAAACGAGTACATTATTTTATAAGACCCTTATTATACGCATGTTTCAACAATCCCGCCAAATTATGTGATTTGGTTTTTTGCATGATATTCTTCCGGTGGGTTTCTACTGTGCGGTAGCTAATATGGAGTTCTGTGGCAATTTTTTCATTGGTATATTCTTTGCCGAGTAGTTTTACTATTTCTATCTCTCTTTCAGTTAATACAATCACTTCCTTGTTTTTCTTTTCACTAACCCCTTGCATAATAATTTGTTCCACCTCTGCACTAAAATAATACCGCCCTATCATTACTTTGTTGATGGCTTCTACCAATTCTGATTTGTCAGAGTTTTTTAAGAGATATCCTGATACACCAATATTTATTAATTCTGAAATAATTTCTTTGTCATTGTAGGTCGTTAAAATAATAATCTTTATTTCCGGTTTTCTTGCTTTGATCCGCTTTGCAGTTTCTATGCCATCAAGCACCGGCATACTGATATCCAATAAACAAACATCATAGTCATTTTTGTTTACCAGTTCCATTACTCCATTCCCGTCGGTGGCAGTTGCAGCTACCTCAAATGATTTTTCAGATCGGAGTAGGGAAACGATACCCTCCAACAAAATCTTGTGATCATCTGCAACCAAAAGTTTTATTCTATTCATAAATGCAATGATAAAATTATAGAATCATAGACTTCCAGCTATACCAAGTTGTTGGTATAGCTGGAAGTCTATGATTGGTAAGGGATCTCAATAATAACTGTAGTTCCCTTTCCCGGCTTGGAATCAATTTCAAGTGTTCCATTTAAGTACTCTACACGCGATAAAATATTTCCTAAACCAATCCCCTTTTTTTCTGCTAATGCCTTGTCATAATTAAATCCACGGCCATTGTCCTCTATAACCAGATTTATGTATCCCGGATATTTAATCATTTGAATAGATACTTTGTCTGCTAAAGCATGCTTCACAATATTATTAATCAGTTCTAGAATTATCCGGTAAATACTTATTTCAGTTGTTTCTTCAATTCTAGTATCAAATGAATGAGCGGTAAAACTGATTTGCAAACCTGCATGTGTAGATAATTTATCTATTAGGCTTTGTAAAGCTGCCACGATGCCTAGTTTTGATAAGGTTGCAGGCATTATATTATGCGAAATATTTCTAAGTTCCGATGAAGCCTCATCGAGTAATGCCAGAGAGGTTTTGTATTTTTCTAATTGATCCAACGAAAACAAATGTGTACTCTCTTCAAGAGATGATAACTTTAGCTTGGCTGCCGAAAGTACCGATCCCAGACTATCGTGTATATCCTGAGCAATCCGTTTTCGTTCCTGATCCTGTGTGGTTACAATGGCATTAAATAATTCATTTTGCTGCCGGCTGTGCTCCTGTTGATATTTATTTTTTTGTTGTAACCTATATCCATTGTATAATAGGAACAGCATCATCAAAAGAACTATAAAGCCGGCGATAAGGAGATTTCTGATTTGTTGCTGCCTCGTAATTTCTTTGTCTTTTTTAGCTATATCATATTGCCCCTGTATCCCTGCTACCTTCATTTTTGTTTCATTATTTACAATTGAATCTTTTAAGCTTGTGTAAAGTTTATAAAAATAGAAGGCACTATCATATCGGCTTTGTATTGCATATGTTTGAGATAAAAATTTAGCTGCATCCCTTGTATTTTCCCGATGTTGAATTTTATTTGAGAGGATATAACCATAACTAAGAAAAGCAATCGCTTTATCATATTCTTTCAATTCTTTATAAACATCTCCGGCATTTATATAATAGCTGGCAATTTCGTATTCCATATAACTCAAGGGGATAAGCTTTAATGCTTCCAATGAATAATGTAAAGCTTTTTGTAATTCACCAGTTAGATTATACGTTTTGCTAAGTCGATACAAAGCCTTTGCTTTATAATCGGTCATCGAACCGAATACCCCTCGATTAACAAATACCTGGTCACAAATACGAAGAATAGTATTTAAAGTATTGATTGATTGTCTGTATTTTTTCTCTGCAATATATACATCCACTAATTCACCCAATGCATGAACCAATAGCGGGCTATCGTTCAATTCCTTTACATTATTTATATATCTCCCATAGTATTTTTCTGATTCTTCAAAACTTTCCTGTTTAAAATATATATATCCAAAAATGTTATTGCAATGAGCAATCCTTATTTTATCATTCGATCTTTCAGCTTGCCCCATTTCTCTACTGATTGTTTCCATCGCATGAGGATAATCTGCGAGATAGAAATATCTATTCAACAATGTATTATAAAAATTAATGGAATTAATATGACTGCCGTTAGTTTCTGACTCGTCTATCGCTTTTTGAAAATATTGTATTGCAGTTTTAGAATCTTTTCGTGACTCGTAAAGAATCCCTATCATATTATAGGCAGATGCAATACCTTGTTTGAAGTGTATTTTTTCTGAAAGCAACAATGCGTCTGAGGCGAACCCATTTGTTGGGTCTTCCTGAAAATACTGTATGCGACAAACATCTAGCAGCCGCTTTACTTTAAATGTATCATCAGGGGCACCTGTAATTAACCTTTTAATTGAGTCGGCTTGTTTTCTCCTCAAAATTGTATCATCCTTGGCTTTCTGTTGTCTATTGAGTGAATACGCTTTTTTCCATGCATTTAAATATTCTGCATCTACGCTATATAACTGAGCATAGCTCGATATATGTATACAAAGTAGAAATAAGATATATCTAATTTGAAAAAAAAGCATCCGTATGGTATTGATGAAACAAACCTAATGTAAATTGCCTTCTATTGCAAGTTGATTGCACAGTGATAAACATCATTTTTTAATTATTATACATTTGGCTTTTCGATGGATGAAAACAAATAGTTTTTTTCTTTTTAGCCGAAGGTTTTTGTAGGTTGTAACGTCTAATCATTTAATAAGGCTATCATTGAACGAACGGGAACTGATTTTTTCCTTACAAGAAGGTGATTCACAGGCTTTTAAGCAGTTAGTGGACACTTGGCAACACATGGTGTACAATACCGTATTGGGCATTGTTCAGGATGTGCAGGAAGCAGAAGATATTGCGCAGGAAGTGTTTATACAAGTGTATCAATCTGTATCAGGTTTTAGAGGAGAATCTAAATTGTCCACTTGGTTATACCGAATTGCGGTTACCAAAGCTTTGGATGCTGAGCGGAAGAAAAAGTCGAAGAAAAGAATGGCCAATTTGAAATCGTGGATAGGCTTGGGTGAAAAAGAAGAAGCCATTCATTTTCATCATCCGGGGGTACAATTGGATAATAAAGAGCTGTCGGGTATTCTTTTTTCGGCCATGCAAAAATTACCTGAGAATCAGCGGATCGCTTTTACTTTGATCAAAACAGAAGGTTTGTCATACGAAACAGTAGCTGAAATTATGAAAATATCTGTCAAAGCAGTTGAAGCATTGATGCATAGGGCAAAAGAAAATTTGAGAAAAAAATTGCAAAATTATTATTCAAATCATCATTAAAAGATGGCTAATGGAATCAAATAAATTTACACAACAAAAAATTGAGGATACCTTGAACAGTTTAGATGGCATTAGCCGTGCTGAAATGCCTTCATTTTTCTATACTCGTTTACAAGCTCGATTAGCCCCATCTTCTGATGCTTCCCAGTCATTTTGGTTGGTGATATCAAGGCCGGCTGTATCATTGGTAACTTTAAGTATACTGGCTCTTTTAAATATCGCTGCTATCAATTATGTTGTAAAAAATAATCAACAAAAAACGACCGAAACAAATACGGGTATTCAAAGTTTTGCAAATGAATACAATCTTACCGTATCATCTATGTACAATGAAAATGAAAATAAGTAATGAGCTATTTTAATAGAAACAAAGGGTGGGCCATTGCTTTTATCGTATTGGTATTGATGAATATGGCTACCCTCACCACATTTTGGATATTGAAGGTAAAGCAAGATGGTCCGGGTAATCGCCCTCAATCCGGTGTGGCAGATTTTCTGGTAACAGAATTGGGATTTGATTCTTTACAAAAACAAAAGTTGATTCAATTGAGAGATACACATCAATTGCAAATAAGGGAATTGCGTAAAGGAAATCGGGAAGTAAAAGAAGCTTTTTTTGAATTATTAAAGCAACCCAACATTTCAGATTCTATTGTGGAAACCGCTGCCAAAAAATCTTTTCAGTATGATGAGCAATCAGAATTGCTTACTTTCCGCCATTTTCAACAAATCCGGAGTCTTTGTACAGATTCTCAGAAGATAAAATTTGATGAAATCATTCAAGAAGTATTACGCAGGATGGCGCCACCTCCCCCGGGTAGAGGCAGACCCGAAGGCCCACCGCCTCGTGACGATAATGGTCGACCCCCTCGAGATGATTCTCAACAAGAACCACCTCCTCCGGCACCAAAAAATTAATTCATTCTTTGGCGAAGGTTTTTATTAAAGATTTACATCCTATTGAAAATTGTATTATGAAAAAATATTTAATTCAATCCATGTTTGTATTGTCTGCTTTAACTGTTATTTTTTTATCATGTAGTAAAGATGCAGCAGTAACTTCCACATCAAATACAGGAGGTAGTACAGCTACTACAACCATTCCGACCGTATTTAAAAAATTTAATTCAACAGTTACCATCTCTACAGACGGTACAACCATTACCATAAAGTCTGATGGAGTACCTGACCATAAAAGTTGTTATTTTGGTATAACCGACAGTCGATACCAGGCGTATAATGGCAGCAATACAGCGTTTGCTAAAAACCCAAATAGTATTGGCACCAAAAGTTATACGTTTAAAATACCTTTTTCACCTGCATTGAATGCATCACATGAAGCAACCCCGTTAGGTCCTATTGGCGTAGCAATGAATGGTGTTCCTATTTATAATCAATATGCCGGACCCAATACACCTTTAACCAATGAAATTAATTCCTTTGATCAGTACAATGGACATCCCGATCAAAGCGCTACTTACCATTATCATGTTGAGCCATTGTATATTACGCTGAATAATACCAAGAGTGCATTAATAGGTTTTTTATTGGATGGGTTTCCCGTTTATGGACCACTTGAAAATGGTAAGACAATGTTAAGCGCAGATTTAGATGTTTATCATGGACATACAGGTGTTACAGCTGATTATCCTAATGGAATATATCATTACCATATTACGGCCGATGCCCCATATATTAATGGAACCGGTTTTTACGGAACCAAAGGATCTGTAACTCAGTAAATACAGATTTTTTGAAGAATGAAACATTTGATAGTATAGTGTTCATTTCAATACTACCGCTAGTTGAATCAATTATTGTCTCACTTATAAAAATACATCCATGAAAAAAAATATTTTTATCTTGATAGGCTATCTATTCCTATCAATTATGATTGCGAAAGCACAACCCCCACAACCCGGAAAACCTCCTAACCCCGAAGAAAGATTGAAAGAGGTAACTGAAAAAATAGACATGGAATTAAAACTTAGTAGTACACAAAAAGAAAAAATAACAAAAGCATATAGAGATTTTTTTGCTGAAATGGAAAAACAAAGAAGTAAAGATGGAAAACCAATGCCGCCACCCCCGCCGCCGCCACCGATAAATAAAGAAATGGCTGATAAATTAAGTGGTGAACGAGATCTGAAAATTAAAGCGGCATTGAGTGTTGATCAATATCAAAAATATACTGCTTTAGAAAGAACCCTGCGTCCACCATTGCCCGGTGGAAAGCCCGGTGAACAAAAACCACCAATGGTGGAGAAAAAACATTAAAACATGAAAGTAAGCAGCTTTGTAATGTATGTTTTCTTGATGGCTATTTTGCTATCCTGCAAAACTTCAATAGTAAAAGATAAGCAGACAATTAGAATATTGCCTTTTTATACCCATGCTGATTTTACACCGAAATGGATGGATACATCTGATGCAGAATATGACAACATTCATAGGATTCCAAATTTTACATTTATGAATCAAGCGGGTGATTCAGTTACAGAAAAAACGTTTAAAGGGAAAATGTATGTAGCAAATTTTTTCTTTACCACTTGTCCCGGTATTTGTAAAAAGTTAACCACCAATCTTGGGTTGGTGCAAGCTGCCTATCAGAATGATACTACCTTATTGCTTCTTTCGCATAGTGTAACGCCTGAAAATGACAATCGTGAACGATTAAAACAATATGCAATTGATTATGGGGTGATTACTAACAAATGGCACCTGGTAACCGGTAAACGAGAGCAGATTTATTCCATTGCGCGCAAAGCTTATTTTGCCGATGACGACATGGGAGAAATGAAAAAAACCGATGATTTTTTGCATACGGAAAATGTTCTTTTGATAGACAAACAAAAGAGGATACGAGGTGTTTATAAAGGAACTTCTGTACAAGAGATGAACCATTTAATTGCAGACATTGCGGTATTGAAACTAGCAGAATGAGAAATGGATTAATATTAGGCATGTTGTTTTTGTTTGCTTGTAGCGAAAACATGCGCACACCCAAAGCAAAATTTGATAGCTTATTGGTTACCAATAAAATACCGGCAATGGCCTCCGTTGTTAGATCAACCGATACTGCTTTACAATTAAAGAATGGTGTTTGGTATTACAAGCAAGTGCCTTTGATTGGAAACATTCAAACTTATTTTTCAAATGGGATATTAAAAGGAACCCATACTATTTATAAAGGAAAAGAAGAAGGCTTGTCTATTACCTATTATGAAAATGGCAACAAAGATGCTATTCGGATTTATCATGATGGGGAAAAAGACAGTGTCAATACCGGATGGTGGATGAATGGAAATCTGCGCTTTGAATATCATTTTAAAGCAGGCGTCTATGAAGGTGATTATAAAGAGTGGTATGAAAATGGCAATCCTGCCAAGCACATTGTTTACCATGAAGGAAAGGAAATATCCGGCAAAGGTTGGCGAATGAATGGCAAGGTATATATGAGCTTTGTACAGAGAGATGGACGATTATATGGATTGATTAATCCCAACCTATGTTATTCTCTCAAGAATGAACGAGGTGAGTATGTGGCTTCCGTAAAATAAAGCGGTTCTGTATGTTGCGTAAGTGCTTATCCTTAACAGCTAATGGAATAAACACGAAACTGAAATATTTTTTTAATTTTTATGGTTTTTCAAATATTCGATGAGGCTATTTATAGAAAATTGAGCATTGAATATTGATTATTTTCCTTTTGTTCGACCTTGCCACCAAATAAAAAGTCCCCTGTAGAAACAGGGGACGTCTTCGATTGCTTGCCATATAAGAAAAGAGATAATTAATATTTAAGTAACCTTATACTTTCCAAAGCGGTGATTGCTTTGGGTAGATTTGCTTTCTGGTGTAAAGATAGGGTAAAAATTGATAACATAGTATTTTATTTATTAATTTTTATTTTTTTCACTATTTTTTACAAATTTTGCATTATTTATAAAAATTATTCAATATTAATATTAATTTAATATGTTGTAATTTAATGTGAATAAATCAAAAAATAAAGTTAAATAATTGATTTACAATCTAAATTTTGCCAGGATATTGCTTTAATGCAATTTCTAAGCAATCCATCGATTTATTAATATCATCTAAATTTAACACATACGCCAGCCGAACCTCTTGTTTGCCAAGTCCGGGTGTGCCATAAAAACCGGTTGCAGGTGCCAGCATAACCGTTTGGTTTTGGTATTGAAAATTTTCTAATAGCCACTGGCAAAAAATATCGGCATCATCAATGGGTAGTTTGGCCATCGCATAAAAAGCACCACCCGGATTGGGGCAAAATACATGCTCCATCGCATTTAATCGTTTTACAATCAAATCCCTTCTTGATTTATATTCGGCTTTGGTGATATCAAAATAATCGGCTGGTAAATCAATTGCCGCTTCTCCGGCTATTTGGGCAAAACTGGGCGGGCTTAATCTGGCTTGCGCAAATTTCATCACTGCATCCAAGACCTTTTTATTTTTGGTAATAATAGCGCCAATTCTTCCACCGCAAGCACTGTATCGCTTACTGATGGTATCCATGATGATCACATTTTCATCTACCCCCTGTAAATGCATGGCACTGACTTGCTGACCTTCATAACAAAATTCTCTATATGCCTCATCAGAAAATAAGTAGAGATTATATTTTAGGATAATCGCTTTTAGCTGTTGCATTTCTGCATTACTGTATAAATACCCAGTGGGGTTATTTGGATTACAGATAACAATGGCTTTGGTACGAGGCGTAATTTTTTTCTCAATTTCCTCTATCGGAGGCAAGGCAAATCCATTCTCTATATAAGAAGTAACCGGTACAACCTTCACGCCGGCCGATACAGCAAAGCCATTGTAATTGGCATAAAAGGGTTCAGGGATGATGACTTCGTCACCTGCATCCAAACAAGCCATAAAACCAAAAAGTATTGCCTCACTACCCCCTGTTGTAATAATGATCTCATGATGGGTAACATGAATACCCACACTTTCATAATACCCTACTAATTTTTTCCGGTAACTTTCATTTCCCGCACTATGGCTATATTCCAATACTTTAAAATCGCTATTTCGAACAGCATCTAATATTAGCTTCGGTGTTTCAATATCGGGCTGACCAATATTTAGATGATATACTTTTACGCCTCTTTTCTTAGCAGCTTCTGCATAAGGAACTAATTTTCTAATAGGGGAGGCGGGCATGTCTTGTCCCCGTTGACTAATTTGTAACATACCACAAAGATAGTGGCGCTTATAAGGACGTCAAAAATAAAAAACGCAACTGATTAGGTTGCGTTTTATGAGATATTAAAATGATTTAGATTTATTTGGATTTAGCTTTTTCAGCAGGATCAACGGTTCCCTCAATCGTTAAAATAGTAGGGGCATCAACATTTGCAAATTTAACCGTTACTGTTTTTGTAAATGCACCCGGACTGGCAGCATTATAAGTTACTTTAATAGTGCTGGATGTTCCTTTTGGAATTGCTTCTTTAGTATATACAGGTGTTGTACATCCACACTGTGCAGTAGCCGTTTCAATAACCAATGGTTTTGCAGATGTATTTGTAAATGTAAATACATACGTTGCCGGAACATTTTGCTTAATGCTACCAAAGCTATGTTTGAGTTCTTTAAAACTAGCACCCGTTTGTGCAAATGCTCCCATGCTGAGAATAAGACAAGAAATAAGAATGATTTTTTTCATACGTTTTTGTTTTTAATATTAATTTTTAGTTGTTTTTGCTTTTGAAACCGCCACAGGTACAGGGGTAGTAGCCGGCTTGCTAACAGCTGTTGGTGCTGCAGCAGGTGTTTCTGGAACACCTTCACCTGTAAAACTTACTTGCTTAGACTGTCCGTTATCAAAATAAATGGTGCTGAATTTAGTAAAAGGTCCTGAAGTGCTTCCATTGTAACGAATAAGAATTTTGCTGGTTTGACCTGGCCCAAATTTTTCATTAGGTGTAAAATTGGGAGCTGTACAGCCACAACCCGCTTGAACATTCAACAAGGTAACTGAGTCGGTGCCAATATTCTTCATTTCAATGGTAAACTCCACAGGTTTGTTGAGTGTGATTTTCCCAAGTTTGTATTCACCATTAATAAATTCAACTCTTTTTTCAAGCGGGAATACGGATGCCGGACTAGTTTGAACCGCAGTAGTTTGAGCTATTAATGTTGATCCCGCTATAAATAAAGCGAATAATAGGAAAGCCTTTTTCATACATTTTTTGTTTTGTGAGGATAAAATTACACATTCTATTTTAGTAAACAATTACCTTAGAAGCTAAATTCATGCCAAGGCTCGAATTTAGGAAGATTTTAGGTAATTAATTCAGGTGGGTTAGGTTGAAAATGGGTAAAAAGGTCTTTTTTGTCGGTAAACCATTTCCGTTAGCTTAAAATCCTACGGTAATCTTATTTTTGTTGTATGGATCAATCCACAATAGCTATTGAAAATGATAATATGCTTTCCTATGAAGGCTTCCGCAATACTATCTTGGAAGATTATAGGGTTATTGTGGTAAGTAGAGAAGTGAGCTTACTGGGAAGAAGGGAAGTTTTGACAGGAAAAGGAAAATTTGGCATTTTCGGAGATGGTAAAGAATTGGCACAGGTTGCCATGGCCAAGTTTTTTCAACCCGGGGATTTTAGAAGCGGTTATTACCGAGACCAGACTTTTATGTTTTCTACCGGCCTAGCTACCGTAGAGCAATTTTTCTCTCAATTATATGCAGATCCGGATCTGAAAAACGATCCTTTTAGTGCGGGAAGGCAAATGAATGCCCATTTTGCCACTCCATTTGTAGATGAAGCAGGCAACTGGCTTGATTTAAAAAATCGAAAAAATATCTCATCCGATATGGCGCCTACTGCCTCTCAAATGCCTAGAGCATTGGGGTTGGCATATGCATCCAAGTGTTTTAGAAGTGCCAAAAATCAGGAACAGTTTTCAACTTTGTCCAATAATGGAAATGAAGTTTGTTTCTGTACGATTGGAGATGCAAGCACTACAGAAGGTCATTTTTGGGAAACCATTAATGCAGCGGGTGTTTTACAAATACCGCTAGCTGTTTTTGTTTGGGACGATGGATATGGGATTTCAGTACCTAAAAATATTCAAACTACCAAAGGTTCAATTTCTGATGCACTGCGCGGTTTTGAAAAAGAAGATGATAGCAATGGCATTCGAATTTATAAAGTGAAAGCATGGGACTATGCCGGCATGTGTGAAGTTTTTGAAGAAGCGATTCAATTATTAAGGGAATCGCATGTGCCAATTTTAATTCATGTAGAAGAAGTCACCCAACCACAAGGCCATTCAACCAGTGGCAGTCATGAAAGATATAAAAGTTCGGAAAGGCTTGATTGGGAAAGAGAATGGGATTGCATTAAAAAAATGAAAGAATGGTTGATAGAAAACGGATTAGCCAATACAGAAGAGTTGTTAGAAATTGAAAGCAAGGCAAAGGAGTATGTAAAAGAAAGTAGACGCAATGCTTGGGATAAATACATTGCACCGATTAAGATATATGTAGATTCTGTCATTGAATTAATCCAAGGATTTATTGTAAATGATATGGAACTATATAATCATTTACAAATCATAGCAAAAGAACTTGCTTCCAATAAAGAACCGCTCAGAAGAGATGTGTTAAGAACTTTGTCATTGGCTATGGAAGCGGCTCCAAATTCTCCAAGCCTACCTGAATGTAAATTGCTTTATCAACAAATTGCAGACGAAAATTATTCGTTATATAATAGTCATTTATATAACGAAGGTCCAAAAAGTGCATTACAAGTTGAGGAGATAAAACCCCTAATACCTTTTGATTCAATTCCGATTAACGGATATGAGGTTCTAAATAAATATTTTGATGCACTTTTTACCCATAATCCTAAGGTCTATGCTTTTGGAGAAGATGTGGGGCATATCGGAGACGTAAACCAGGGATTGGCTGGATTGCAGGACAAACATGGCGTTGATAGAATTTGTGATACTGGTATCAGAGAATTAACAATCGTTGGGCAAGCGATTGGTTTATCATTAAGGGGATTGAGACCTATCGCAGAAATTCAGTATCTCGATTATCTTTTATATGGGTTACAACCTTTGAGTGATGATGTAGCTACTTTGCATTTTAGAACCAAAGGGCAACAAAGTTGTCCCTTAATCATAAGAACAAGGGGGCATCGGTTAGAAGGTATTTGGCATAGTGGTTCACCTTTGGGAATGATCATTAATGCCCTTCGCGGCATTTATGTTTGTGTGCCCAGGAACATGGTACAGGCTGCAGGTATGTACAATACTTTATTGCAAGCAAACGATCCGGCATTGGTGATAGAATGTTTAAATGGGTATCGACTGAAAGAAAAAACACCGGCTAATTTATTAGAGTATACTGTGCCATTAGGTATTCCTGATATTATTCGTGAGGGATCAGATATTACCATTGTTTCATACGGATCTATTTTAAGAATTATAGAGGATGCAACCGAACGTTTGGCGAATATGGATATTAGTTGTGAAGTAATTGATGTACAAACTTTGTTGCCATTTGATATCCATCACAAAATTCTGGAATCATTGCAAAAAACAAACAGAATTGTTTTTATTGATGAAGATGTGCCCGGCGGTGCAGCTGCCTATATGTTTAGTAAAGTAATGGAAGAACAAAAAGCTTTTAACTGGCTCGATGTGAGTCCTAGAACAATTACAGGAAAAGCGCATAGACCTAGTTATGGAAGTGATGGTGATTATTTCAGTAAGCCGAATGCAGAAGAGATTATTGAAGTGGTAAGACAGATGATGCGGGAATAATTTTCTGTTTCTTTGGGAACCTTAATGAGTAAGTTTGGATTCAAATATATCTCAAGATGAAAGAAACCCTTGTTTTTTACAATTCCCAAAAAAGTAAAATCATTTTTTTAGTAAGCCTCTTGGTATCGGGATACTGGATACTTGGTCAGCAATTAAATATATATCGTTTTGCCTTTGTAGGTGCCATCTATGAAATTTTGTGGATACCTATGTTAGCGTTGATTGTTATTTTGCCGATTGCTTCTTTATTATTTTTGAGAAAAGAAAAATTTAATATTAGATCACTTTACTTGTATTCAATACTATTGGTTGTGACTACCTTTTTTATTTTTTATTTCAATTCGAATTAAGGGTAATCTTAGCTTTTATGAGTACTTTTTGAAAAGTGTCAGTAAAAATCGATATGCAATTAATCAATAAAAAGTGATATTAACTCTTTTGTAGGAATCCAGCATTCTTCTTTTTTCCCAAACCACTGATATCTATTTTTTGCAATAAAACTATATACGCCATTTCTGATAAAACTTGGTATGATCATAAATGCATACAATCCTTGCCAGAGTCCTTTTAAATGCTTGGTTACTCGCAGAGCAGCAGAAGATTTTGTATAAATTTCCCCATTCTCCCATAAAATAAAGGAGCCAAATTCTTTTGTTGGAAGATTGTATTTTCTTAAAACTTGTTGCCCAATCTCACTTTGTAAAGAAGCAAACCTAAAATAATGTTTTGGATCGCGTTTTATAATGAATTGAACGCTGCCGGTGCAGAGATTGCAAACGCCATCGAAGAAAATGATGGGATGGTTTATTTGGTTCAAATCGTTCATTATGTAAAGTTAGAAGTCTGGAGTTAGAAGTCTGGAGTTAGAAGACTGGAGTAAACTATCTATAAACAACCCCAAACCCCAAACCCCAAACCTGTTGTTCTACCCCATATTATGAAATACCCTATTCACATCTTCATCCTGTTCTAGCCTTTCTATTAATTTACTTACGTCTTCAGCTTCAATATCAGAAACAGGAACCGTGGTGGTTGGAATCCATTCTAATTCTGAGCTGATAAGGGAAAGGCCTTTGTCTTCCAATGCTTTTTGCAGGTTGCCAAAATCAATAAATGCACATCGCAAAACAATGATGGGGGTTCCTGCATCGTCATTGCTTTCTCCCAGTTCATCTAATCCATGATCAATTAATTCTAATTCAAGATCATCAATACTTAAACCTTCCGGTTTTAGTTTAAATACCCCCATTTTCTTAAACTGGAAACTTACACTGCCACTATTGCCTAAAGCACCATGGCCTTTATTAAAATGACTTTTTACATTGGCTACTGTACGAACATGATTGTCGGTTGCCGTTTCAACCAATAAGGCAACCCCATGTGGAGCATATCCTTCGTATAAAATTTCTTCGTAGTTGCTGGTGTCTTTTCCCATGGCCCGTTTAATGGCAGCTTCTACACGATCTTTTGGCATGCCAACACTTTTGGCATTTTGATAGCAACGTCGCAGAGCGGGGTTGGTGGCTGTATCCGGACCACTGGCTTTTACCGCAATCACAATTTCTTTACCAATTCTGGTAAACTGTTTGGCCATTTTATCCCAACGGGCAAACATTGTGGCTTTACGTACTTCAAAAATCCTTCCCATAGTAAATGTTTAAAATTTTGGAACTGTAAGGTTGGCAAAATTAAAGGATGCAAACTTAGTAGCCAACGTTTAAACTCGCTTGTTTATTCGTATATGAAAAAGTCAAAAGTTAAAAGTCAAAAGTTAAAATGTTTTTTTTGACTTTTGACTTTTAACTTTTGACTTCACAATGCCGTGCCTATTATTTCAACTTACTATTTGCTCTACTATAGCCAAAATATACCACTAACCCTAGTATCATCCAAGCTAAAGCTGAAAGTAAGGTAGTATTATCGAGAGAGTAGATCATTGCTGAGCAAACAATTATTCCCAAAATGGGTACCAATGGAACCATCGGGGTTCTAAAAGGACGTTCACGCTCAGGATGATTTACTCGCATAACCCAAATACCTGCACAAACAAGAACGAATGCAAATAGCGTTCCAATACTTGTTAAGTCTCCGGCTACACTTCCCGGAATAAATGCGGCAAAAGCACCTACAAATACAAAAAGAATCATATTTGATTTATAGGGAGTTCTATATTTTGGATGCAAATGCGAAAAAGCTTTTGGTAAAAGACCGTCTGTAGACATTGTATAGAATACACGACTTTGTCCCATAAGCATCACCAATATTACAGAAGAGAAACCGGCCAAAATAGCAATCGTAACTGCTTTAGCTAGCCACCCATAACCTGTCATATAGGTTTCAATTGCATAGGCTACTGATGCTTCTTTTCCTTCTTTTACAAAATCAGTATAAGGAGCCACTCCGGTTAAAACATATGAAAACAAAATATACAAAACAGTACAAATAACCAATGAACCTAAAATACCTATTGGCATATCCCTTTTTGGATTCTTGGCTTCCTGGGCAGCAGTAGAAACAGCATCAAACCCAATGAAGGCAAAGAATACAATTGCTGCACCCGTTAATACACCACCCCATCCATGTCTAAATGTATCGGTATAAGTATAAAAACTTCCATCCGGTTTCAATGCCGGAGGGGCATCTGCAGGAATAAGATAGGGAGTATGATTGCCGGGGTTGATAAAATTCCAGCCCACTACAATAAAAACAATAACGATGGCTACTTTTATAAAAACAATGATTGCGTTTACAAGGGCAGACTCATGCGTACCTTTTATTAGTAATAATGACAATAATAAAAGTATGAATAAGGCGGGTACATTCATAATACCATGATGCATTATATTGGCCGCATCCAATGCTTTTTCGAATGGTGAATGGCACCATTCAAAGGGGATAGACCCCAGATTATATTGCATCAAAAGCTTATTTAAGAACTCACTCCAGGCTATAGAAACAGTAGCAGCACCTAAAGCATATTCTAAAATAAGTGCCCAGCCAATAATCCAGGCTATTAATTCCCCCATTGTTGCATAAGCATACGTGTAAGCACTTCCGGCAATAGGTATCATTGAAGCGAATTCTGCATAACAAAGGCCTGCAAAAGCACAACCAATAGCAGCTACAATAAATGACAAGGTTACGGCAGGGCCTGCATGCTGGCCTGCTGCGGCTGCTGTTCTAACAAATAAGCCGGCACCAATAATAGCTCCAATCCCTAATGCGATAAGGCTTCCGACACCTAAAGTTCGTTTTAAGCCTGACTCTGAATCTGGGTTATGTGCCATTAGAAGATCTAAGGACTTCTTTCTGAATAAACTCATAATACGGGTAGTTTGGGTTCTTTAATGAAAAAAAGTTTCGGAAAAATAGGCATTTCTTTATTTATATGCTCAAAAGTTTTATAAATAAAGTGCCGAGAGCCTTTTAAACTTAAATCTTATATTGCGATACTTATTTATCAGCCACCATGAAAAAATCGAATCGGCTTACCATATATATTATTATTTCTATGTTAGTGGGTATTGTATTGGGTTATATCATACATACGCAATCCTCTCCACTTTTTATTCAAGCTTTTTCCAAAAACATCAAAGTTCTCACTACCATTTTCCTTCGATTGGTTCAAATGATTATTGCACCATTGGTATTTTCAACCCTGGTTGTTGGAATTGCTAAACTGGGCGATTTAAAAGCCGTGGGAAGAGTGGGTGGGAAAGCCATGTTATGGTTTATTTCTGCATCATTGGTTAGTTTGTTATTGGGTATGTTATTGGTAAATATTTTTAAACCCGGTGAGGGTATCGATTTGAATACTGCAGATTTGAGTGGAGCTAAAGACCTAGTTGGGAAAACACAAGAATTCAGTATTCAAAAATTCGTAGAACATGTATTTCCCAAGAGCGTTATTGATGCCATGGCAAACAATGAAATTCTGCAATTGGTCATCTTTAGCATCTTCTTTGGTATTGCAACAGCAGCATTGGGTGAAAAAGCCAAAGTGGTTGTAAAAGGTTTGGATGCAGTAGCGCATGTTATTCTTAAAATGGTAGGTTATGTAATGAATTTTGCCCCACTTGGGGTATTTGGTGCGATAGCAGCCGTTATTGCTACTAATGGGCTTGAAGTATTTGTGTTTTATGGAAAATATCTGATGTATTTTATTATCGGTATTGCATTATTATGGGTAATGTTATTAACGGTTGGATTTATAGTGTTAGGTAAAAGATTACCGGAATTACTCAAAAGAATTTTTCCTCCTTTAATTATTGCTTTTAGTACAACCAGCAGCGAAGCTGTATTTCCAAAATTAACAGAGGAGTTGGAAAAATTTGGCTGTAAGGATAAAATTGTAGCTTTTATTCTTCCTTTGGGTTATTCATTTAACCTAGATGGAAGTATGATGTATATGACATTTGCCAGTATCGCTATTGCACAGGCCTATGGTATTCATTTAGATTTCGGAACTCAGATAACGATGTTATTAGTCTTAATGCTAACAAGTAAAGGAATAGCAGGTGTACCCAGGGCTTCATTGGTGGTTGTAACCGCCACTTGTGCCATGTTTAATATACCACCGGAAGGGATTGCTTTGATTTTACCGATTGATCATTTTTGTGATATGTTTAGAACGGCCACCAATGTGTTAGGAAATACTTTAGCTACGAGTGTAGTTAGTAAATGGGAAAATTCTTTAGGACCGGCAATCTCTGAAATTGAATAAGTAATTTATGTTATTATCTACTTTTTTATTAGAAGCTTTTCATTGGACACAATTATTACAACCTCAATTTTATATTGAACATGGTGGTTTGTGGCTGATATTATTTGTTGTTTTTGCAGAAACCGGCTTGTTTGTCGGATTTTTTCTACCCGGAGACAGTCTTTTATTCGTGGCAGGAATTTACAGTGCAAATATTGCGAATGAAATATTCCCAACCGGCAATGAATACATTGATTTATTGGTATTATTAATTTTGATTTCTTCTGCAGGCATTGCCGGGAATTATCTTGGGTATTGGTTTGGCGGAAAAGTGGGCCATGCAATGTATGATTGGAAAGAAAATATTCTATTCAAAAGAAAATATTTACGTCAGGCACATGATTTTTATGACAAACATGGCGGAGGCGCCATTGTTATCGCTCGTTTTATTCCTATCATTCGAACTTTTGCACCTATCGTAGCCGGTATTGTAGAAATGGATAAAAAGAAATTCCGGCTTTATAATATGATTGGTTGTGTATCCTGGGTATTCAGCATGTTATTTGGGGGGCATTTTTTACAAAAATGGATTTTAGCGGAATTCAATTTTGATTTGAAAGATCATTTAGAAATTATTGTTCTTGGCATTGTATTGGTTTCTACGCTTCCCGTTATTTTCAAATTAGCTTTTAATAAAAGTAAAACCATCACTCACAAAAATTAACCGAAAATAGGTTTGAGAGTCTATGCATTTATTCAATTGAATGTAAAGCTTGGTTAAAAAGAATACTATGAATGAAAAAAAAATCGCCATTCTTTCGCTTCCCGTAATTGTTGCTGCACTTGGTTATTTCGTAGATATATATGACCTTTTATTATTTACCATTGTTCGGGAGCCAAGTTTACAAGGTATTGGCGTAACCATGGCTGATAAAATTCAAGTTATTGCGGCTAGCACTAAAATTATCAATTGGCAGATGGTGGGGCTATTAATTGGCGGAATCGTATGGGGCACCATCGGCGACAAAAAAGGAAGGCTAAGTGTATTATTTGGTTCCATTGCATTGTATTCGATTGCCAATTTTATAACCGGGTATGTTCAAACAGTTGATCAATATGCCTGGGCCAGATTCGTTGCAGGTATTGGATTGGCAGGTGAATTGGGTGCCGGAATAACGCTGGTGAGTGAATTGTTACCTAAAGAGAAGAGAGGCCTGGGTACTTCATTGGTGGCAGGTATAGGTTTATTCGGAGCTGTATTCGCCTATTTTATTTACAAATACACAAATGATTGGCGTTTATGTTACAAGATTGGCGGTGCTTTAGGGATTGTTTTATTACTATTAAGAATTTCTGTAGCAGAAAGTGGCATGTTTAAAGAAGTTAAAGAAACCAATGTTCAACGAGGAAATTTTCTCATGTTTTTTAACAATGCAAAAAGATTTAAAAAATACATCCTCGCCATATTAATAGGGTTACCCACTTGGTACGTAATTGGTATTTTAGTCAACTTAAGCAATCGTTTTGCCAAAGAAATGTATTCAGATAATCAAATCGAAAGTGGAAGAGCAATTATGTATGCATATGTTGGCATTGCTATCGGAGACATTCTGATAGGATTGGTAAGCCAATATTTTAGGAGTAGAAAAAAAGCGTTACTCTGTTTTTATTTACTCACCATTGCTGCCTTGGTTTTATTCTTTAGCCCCTTTAATAACAGTGATGTGAATATGTATGGTATTTGTGCATTGTTGGGATTTAGTACTGGATTCTGGGCCATCTTTATCACCATGGGGGCAGAACAATTTGGCACCAATTTGCGCGCTACGGCTGCAACAACCATTCCCAATATGGTGAGGGGGGCTTTGCCTTTAATTAATCTGATGTTTCTTAACTTGTTTCAGAAAACCTGGGGATGGGATATCATTCAAAGTGGTATCATAACCGGTATTGTTGTGATGTCGATAACTTTGGTTGCTTACTATTTTACAGAAGAAACATTTCACAAGGATCTTAATTACGTGGAAACCCCCTAACTCTCTCGCTCTGGCGGGACAAGCGCTGAAGAGGGAATTTGGTAATTTTAATCTGAAAATTAGTGTCTTACTATATTGATGGCCATATACGAATCACATATTAACTCCCCTTTTATGGGGCCGGGAGGTGAGTCGTCCGGGGGTAAGTTTTTAATCATCCGCTTTTCTTCTATTGGCGATATCGTACTTACGACTA
>JANOVY010000143.1:0-13260 GCA_031417635.1 Bacteroidota bacterium
TTTTCTTCTTTAAAAAAAGCATTCAACTGCATTTTCTCCACATATGTGTTATTCAAAAAAGCCTCTTCAATAAACGCATAGATTTTTTTTCGCTTCTCTGCTAATGTATCGTTGATGGTTTTTCGATTTAATGGCGAGCCCTTACCTGATTTGACCTCTTGCTTTTTAATATCCCAAAATTGCAAGTTCATTGAAATTAATGTTGCAAAAATTTCTCTTCTTCCATCAAAAGAAATGGAACAAATGATTGGGCGAAATTGATGGATAAGTTTTTGATACAATTCCTGGTCATTTTTCTGCAAATGCGATAAGGTTTCTTGAGAGGTTACCCCTTTTAAGTAAAAGTTGATCTTTGCCATGATTTGGTTCGTTTTTTGGGTTACAGTTTGGGTTACAGTTTTCTTATAACCTAATGACACCAAATATGAACGAAAAATCATAATATATTGAATACCAATATATTTAGGTGAACTAATATTAGCTAATATGAGCTAATATTTGGCTCCAAACCTTCCGTACCGGCTACAAATGTTATTTTCTAAAATAATTTTGGTTTTAGAAAATATTAAAAAACCCGATCCAAGTGGATCGGGTTTTTTGTTTTTGGCATAAATATGAACAATTTGAGCCCTATTTTCAATTACTTAGTAAACTATATTTAATTTATTATTCCAATAAGGTTTAAATTCGAATGAACATTATTGAATGCCTAAAATTGCGATTTATAAGTTTTTGACTTTTTTTATTTTTGCATTTGATGCATTAAATGAGCCACCTCACTTACATATTGCAAAAGAAAAAGGAAATAGACAACGTTCTGCTAAAATATGGTTGGAAACATTCAAAGTAGCGGAAAAAGGAAGTCTTTAAGAAACAGATATAAAACAAGCATTAAAAGTGATTAAAGAAAATCAAGCATTATTAATTGAATCATTTAATAATGTTAAAGCAGGCAAAAAAATTACTACAATTAAAATAAAATAATCATGGCTTCTACATTAATAAATAAAACAATGTGCATTGAAAAAGTATTGTTTGATTTACCCGGAAAAATCACACTCAAAATGGAGGATGGCAGAATGATTATTTCTCCATTAAAGTATTTTCCTGATTTACAAAAATTGAGCGTTGACAAAAGAAAGAAACATACAATAGTTGATGACAGAACAATTTTATTTACTTATTCTGACGCTGTCTATCATTTAGAGGATTTTATTGGATTAGAATCTAATTGGAGAAAGAGATAGTGGTAGCTTCAAAATAGCCCTAATATCAGCAGCAAATTCTTCCAAACTGGCTCCCTATTGGAAAATCCAGTAAGCCTGACCACCTATTTCCGTTTTTAAATGACCAGGAAATATATTGATAATCAATACTTTTCCTGATCTATCCTTACTGGCTTTAGCTGATCAATGCCTCCGGTTTTTCTAGTAAGTCGGCGAAACGTAGTGAAGCCGACAGTCCCATGGGCTAGAAAATTAATTAAATCGTATCCAATTTTCTTTTTAATGAATCATACAGCTCCTTATGCTTCGATGGATTAGCGGCTTTTATTTTTTCTAGGTTCAGTTGCTTCCATTTAATTGAAGGATATGCTTCAAAATTATAAATTGACCAATCGGGTTTTACGTTCTTAAAAGAGAGCATAAATAATTTATCTTCCTCTGTTATTGACGCCTGCACTTTTTTCACTAACGTTTCTCTTACAAATTCATAATCTTCGTAAGTAAACTGTTCCTCCGACATGCCTGCAAATTGATTAACCATTGCCAATCGCTGGTCTTGTAAATTGGGGAATAGTACATCTTGTATTGAACGATCGGAACTAAGCAATCTAAACAGAAAGCCTTCTTTTATCTCCTTAGTAAATCCTTCATTTTGCAACAGTTGTTTTATATCAAAAATATCACGAGGATGTTGCCTATCCATAGCAGCGCATACTTTTCCGCCATACAATTGTCCATTGGGTACAATATTTATCGAACAAAAAGTATCAAACTTTTCTTGCGCTTTTTCACAAAGTATTTTTTCTGTAACAGAACCAAGTATGCCTCTTACAATTTGGCTTACTTCAATTTTAATCATTGCGGCATTATGTGACACCAATAATTTATGCATTTCCAATTTATGCTCTACCCTACTGCCCTGCAAACGTTTTTCAATACTCGACTTTATTTTTATTAATGCTTCTGAAATATTATTAAATGAAGTTTCTCTATCCTCTATTGGAATATAAGTAAGGTCGATATCTACCGAAAGTCTTTGCATATCTCTATCAAACAAATTAATAGCAGTACCTCCATGCAGCGCAAACCTTGGATCTAAAGCAATTTCTGGAATCACGCTAATTAATAAAGCTACTTGTTTATGATAATTATTATTGCTCATTATTTACCAGCGTTTTAGGTACCGTTATTTGATATTTTGATATATAGACCCCCTCTTTCACAAGACTTCTTTTACCTTTTCCTAAATCCACTTTAGAAAGATTTAAATGTTTAAACCAACTATGATTAAGCTTCTCTGCCATAAATAAAAACAACCTTTTTACTTTTATGGATGTACATGCTTCTAGCAGCTCTTGCACTAATGTTGGACGAAGGTCATTCAAGTTTTCCATGAGTTCATAGCATTCAACGAGATCAAAATTTTCAGGTGCTAAATACAAACATTCCAATATAGCCCTTGCTGGGGAAGAAACTTTTATAGAAAATCCAGCTAAGGAGAATTCAGTCAATCCCAATTCCGTTGGTAAAAATGAACTTGCTCTATATTGAATTTGTTGATTCCATTTGTGTTTTCTAAACCATGTAGGTAGTTTTTCTTTTTCGCCCCCAAATAACCATATTTGCACAATATTCAATTCTATATAATGTGCTTTACCTTGAAGTGCAAGAGCAGTTCTCCCTCCAGGATGTACTGAAAGTCCAGATTGCTTTTGTAAAGCATAAACACCACCTTCATAACCCGGTTGGTTATTGCTACGGAACATTGCACCATTTCCCAACGCCTTTAACCATCCACTGTTTCTATAATATTTTTGTAAGTCGAGGCTATACCCCTCATTTAATAACCATGAAGATTGTAGCACAACACCTTGAGGTATTGTTGCCAATAATCGGTTTATTTTTGTTCTATTTTCGGTATTCATACTACCATTTTAATTATAAATTTAAACCAAAATGTTGAAATTGTTTAATAAATATAAAAAAAGCGTAGTAATACTACTAAAATATATTAAATTATAAACTCCCTTGATTCAATTAACCCATACATGTGTCAAAATATGCGTTTTTTGACTTATATTGTAAAAATAGGTGTCAAAAATGTATTTTTCTGAATCGCGCCCTTAACTTTTTATGCCCAATTCCAATTAATTTTCAATTACCCTGTTCTTTGTTCGCGATTTGCAAACAAAGAACAAAAGTCCTATATTTGTTTCATGAAAACTCATAACGGCATGCGTCCACAGGTGGAAAATCCTGTAACCCTGACCACCTATTTCCGTTTTTAAATGACCAAGAAATATATTGATAATCAATACTTTCCCTGATCAATCCCTACTGGCTTTAGCTGATCAAAGCCTCCGGATTTTCTACCAGTAAGTCGTGCTCGTTCTCACTACCACCGGGTGTATCTGCCAACAACGCCGAAAAATCTTTGGTAAAAACGTAGGGACCATGATAGCTGGAATTAAGGCTTCCATCTGAGCGTTTATTACCGGGGCATAAATAACAGCCCGGATCATACGAAGAAAGATCACCGGTGTCTGATGACTCCGACTTCCCCTGCCATGGCCTTTTCATTCGGTGTGGTGATACCAGCACCCAATCGCCGGTGAGAATATTCAATCTTTTGTGGGGATGTTCGCGACTATCAAACATAATCAAATGATTTCTGTTCCATTTTCAATAGAAACAATATAGTGATCAAGAGGTAAACCCATTGCCAATTCATAGGCAGGTTTAATATCCGATAGTAAGCTATCCAAATCAGACTCATGTACCAGGTTGATGGTACAACCACCAAAACCTCCACCCATCATACGGGCTCCAATTACCTCTGGGCGGGTTCGAACAAACTCGATCAGAAAATCGAGTTCTTTACAACTCACTTCATACAGTTTACTAAGTCCATCATGCGTATCAAACATTTTCTTACCCAATGCATCTATTTTACCTGCCTGCAAATCTGAACAGCTCATTAAAAGCCGGGTGATTTCATCTATCACAAAGCGGCTTCGCTTATACACTGTTGAATTTTGTGGTAAAACATATTCGTGGAGCATCCCAATATTTGCATCACGCAATGATTGCACTTCCGGATGAGTCACCTGCATCCATTTAACAGCTTGCATGCATTCGTTCCGACGTGTATTGTATTCGGATGAGGCAAGGGAATGTTTCACATTGGTATTGAATAACACAATTTTAATTCCTTTCAATACAAATGGTACATATTCATAAGCAAGGGAACGGCAATCAAGTTTAATTACATGATCTGCTTTACCCATCATCGAAGCAAACTGATCCATAATACCACACATAACCCCCGCATATTCATGTTCGGCTTTCTGCGCCATAGACACCATGGTTATCCGATCTAAATGGGTGTGCAACAGTTCGTTTAATGCAAAGATGGTTGCACACTCTACAGCGGCGGAAGAAGACAAACCGGCCCCGATAGGCACATCACTTGATAACACCGCATTAAATCCTGGCAGTGCTACTCCGCCTTTCAAAAACTGTGCTGCTGAGCCAAGTATGTAGTTTGGCCATCTAACATCGTGTAACGGTTTAAGATTAGAAACATGGGTTGTATATGTCTCGTTCAGATCCAATGCTGTCACTTGAATTTCATCATCGCTCCTTAAGGACAGTGCTATATATGCTGATTTATCAATGGAAGCAGGTAAAACAAACCCATTATTATAATCCGTGTGCTCGCCAATGATATTGATCCGTCCCGGCGAACGAACTATGATCTGAGGTGATTCATGGTATTCATTTACAAAATAAGATTCCAGTTTTTTTTTCATGAGCCGTTTACAGTATTATTAGATTACGAGTGTGTTCTTTATAACCAAACAGTACCCATCGCAAATAACTGATGTTTTTTAGAAAACACACAGGTTTACTTTATTTGAAACGATGGGTGTGCTGACGGCGTATGTTCTTTATCCATAACCGCTTCCAGCATATTTACGATTTCAGGATATTTTATTCCTAAATTATTGGTTTCGCCTATATCCGATGCAAGGTCATACAACTCTGTTCTCATAGGAATGGAGCCTTTGTAAAAACGAATTGCTTTCCAATTTCCCTTTCGTACCGCTTGTTTAAAGCCTCCTTCATAAAACTCCCAGTAAAAAAAATCATGCGATTGCTGCGTCTTTCCCAATAGGGTGGGTAACAGGGAAATCCCATCTGACTGAATCTTCCGCTTCACTCCTGCCACTTCAGAAATGGTTGGCAGTATATCCCAAAAAGCACCGGTTTGATGGTTGATGCTATTGGCTTTTATGTTTCCTGTCCAGCTAACAATAAATGGTTCACGTATACCTCCTTCATATAAATCTCTTTTGATACCACGCAACGGGCCGCTGCTTTTAAAGTAGTCCACATCCTTCTTAGTTCTGCCACCTTCGGCATGTGTACCATTATCGCTTGTGAAAACGATCAGGGTATTTTTATCCAGCTTATTTTTTTGCAGGTGGCGCATCAATCTGCCTATATACTCATCCATCTGAGAAATCATTGCCGCATATGCTGCTTTGGGGTAAGGCTGTGGGCCGTAGTGTTTTCCACTGGGATGCGCTGCTTCAGGTGAGAACTGACTGTTTCCCTCTTTATTCAGATATGTCTGCAAAAAAGTACCGGGTACAGACAGTTCGGCATGTGGTAAGGTAAAAGCCAGGTATAAAAAAAAGGGGGTATTTTTTTTCAGATCAATGAATCGGATCGCTTCTTCTGTAAACCATTCGTTGATGTATTGTCCTTTTGGAATGGAAATTTTTTGGCTACGCTGATCCATCAATTGCCAGGCAGAATCGGGGTGTTGGTAATGACCTTCTACATGATGCAAAAGGCCGGAGAAAAAATCCCACCCTTTTTTTTCAGGTGCACCACTGGTACCTGCAACACCTAAGCCCCATTTCCCCACCATCCCATTTCTATATCCTGCCTGATGCAGAAACTGTGGTAAGATGCTATCCGTTTCCGGAAGCGGTATTTCGCCATTACCACGAATAAAATTATGTCCGGTATGTTTTCCGGCCATAAGAGAAGCCCTTGATGGAGCACATACCGTGCTGCCTGCATAAAACTGTGTAAAGCGCATCCCATTTTTTGCCAATGCATCAATATGGGGCGTTTTGATCAGGGTAGAACCATAACAACCTGCATCACCATAGCCTAAATCATCTGCCAGTATAAAAATGATGTTAGGTCGCTCCGAACGGGATGTCAACTGAGCTGATGCCGAAAAAGCGATCGATAAAACGGCAAGTAAAATGTTTCTCTTTGATACTTTCATTTTTCACTTGCTGTTTTATCGATCGGGTTGTTGATAATTACTTATTGCCATACAGGGTTCTGCACCAATTTAGCATTTGCATTTAATTCTCCCAATGGTATTGGGAAAATCTAAGACTTCTCGGCTCTGTAGGTGGCACCATAACCGGCAATATTGTCAACAGCTAGAAGTTGAAAAGACTTGATTAGAATTACAAAGGCTAAGTAAGCAACTAAATGTTACATACCAGGTGTGCTACTTCTTCAAATATGCGGTGTTTTTAATTCAATACATGTAATTGTGTCTGTTCTGAATAAGAAATGATAAAAGCCACGCAACAATTATGTTCATTTCATTTCCTATTAAAATACTAACTATAACGATAGTGAACAGCGTTTGCAGTTAGTATAACAATTATTACATGTATGATAATTGTGTCATCATTCAGGCAATCTGACTGCCTCTGCAAGTGTTGATATATGATAGGCAGGATTACGATCAGGCGTTAATGCCTTTGTTCCGCTCAGCCATCGAAAAAGTTTTTGTTTCAGTCGCTTTATTTTGGCAAGATGGGTACCCGCAATATTATTTTTTTCACTGATGTCCTGTACAATATTATACAACTCTGCAGTGCTATCTTCATAATTATAGATAAGTTTATAATTACCCTCACGTATGGCAGACGCAGGCTTACCCCCCTGGTTACTATAATGCGGATAATGCCAAAAAACAGCCCTTTGCGGAAGGGCCACAGGTTGCGCCAATAGTTTCAAAATATTTTCACCATCAATCGATACATCCTTTTTGTAATTTGCATTGATGGCTTTTGCAATAGTTGGAAAAAGATCAGCAGTATGAACCAATGCATTGGATACTGATCCTGCTTTGATGTTTCCTTTCCAGTACATAATCAAAGGCACCCTGATACCTCCTTCATATAGCCAACCTTTTCCTGCACGTAATGGGCCATTGGTGGTAGGACTCCCCTCTGCGGTGCTAAGTCCGCCATTATCAGAAGTAAAGATCACCAGTGTATTCTCATCCATACCCATTTGTGTCAGCTTATCCATCAACCTTCCAATATTCCAATCCATATTTTCGATCATGGCAGCGTATACAGCATTATCCTGTATCAATCGCTTTCTCCACCCCGTTTCATATTTCATCCAGGCTTCCTCTTTGCTAAACCTATCGTTTGGCGAAACATGCAATTGCTGCTGCTTTGCTTGGTATTTTTTAATCAGATCAGCCGGTGCCTGCAAAGGATTGTGCACCGCATACATGGAGTACATCATGAAGAATGGTTTCTTTTGGTTACTATCGATGTAGGACAAACATTCATCTGTTAACCTATTGGTGAGGTATTCTCCTTTGGGGCCATCACTTAGTTTTGGATTTTGATAGGGTGTGAAAAAACCGCCGGTGGTATCATTAATTCTGCCGGTAGGCGAACCTTTACTCCAGCCTCCTTTGTTAATTTGAAAGCCCTGGTAATCGGGCCAGTATTTTTCTTCTTCTCCTAAGTGCCATTTCCCGGCAAGAAATGTGCGATAGCCGTTTGCCAGCGCAAACTCGCTGATGGTATTTTCCTGCAATGACAATTGGTATTGGGTTGCTTTTGTAATCAGTTTTTCGTAAGGTTGTGCTTTGCCATCTTCCTGACGGCCACGGATCCAATCCGTAACCCCTGTTTTTACAGGGTACTTGCCAGTAAGGAAGCTGGCTCGGGTAGGGCTGCAGACTGGACTGGCTGCGTAATGCTGAGTGAACCGAATTCCTTTGGCGGCCAGTTTATCCAGATTGGGTGTTTCATAAAAACGGCTTCCATAACAAGTCAAATCGGTCCAACCCAAATCATCTGCCAGAATGATGAGAATGTTGGGTGGTTGTTTTTTGCTTTGTGCCTGAACGGCATTACCAATCAACAATAACAAAACTAGAGAAACCAAATATTTGAACATAATGAATGATTGTTGTGATAACTATTCAGGAACAACCTCTTTTACGCATCGGAAGCCGCTATGTTCCAAACCTGTATCCGGACTGCTCTTCATTCTTCTGGCAACGCGGTAACCACTACAGTAACTATCGTTGCATAGAAAGCTGCCTCCACGTAATACTTTTTTAGGTGTATACGGATCTTGTGGATCAAAGCTTTTTTGCGGACCGGCAGGATTCAGAATTGTATTGCCAGCCAATGATGTGTAATACTTATGGTCATACCAATCGCTACACCATTCCCATACATTTCCCGCCATATCAAAAAGACCATATGAGCTACTGGTATAGCTTTTTACGGGAGCAGACGTGGTATAGCCATCACGCTGTTCGTTCTGATACGGGAACCTGCCTTCCCAACTATTCGCCTTAAGCGCACCCTTACTAATATATTCATTACCCCAGGGATATATTTGATTGGTGCGTCCACCTCTTGCAGCAAACTCCCACTCTGCTTCTGTTGGTAAGCGTTTACCCGCCCATTTGCAATACGCTTTTGCATCGTACCAACTAACATGCACTACAGGATACTGCTCTTTTCCTTTAATACTGCTGTTAGGGCCTTGCGGATGTTTCCAACCGGCACCAGCCACCCAACTCCACCATTGCGAATAATCGTTTAAGTCTACCGGTCCATTACCGAGTTTAAATACCAGCGAAGCAGCTACCAGCATATCATCAGAAGGCTTGGCTGTACCGGGTGGTAGCGTTTTTTTAACTCATTCCAATCAGGTGTTTGTTCGGCAGTTGTTACATATCCTGTAGCATCCACAAATTGTTGGAACTGTGCATTCGTTACTTCCGAAACATCCATATAAAAGAAAGCAACTTTTACTTTGTGTTTTGGAAATTCATCTTCAGATGCCTGGTCATTATCACCACCCATTTCAAAAATACCGCCGGGTATCAGCACCATTCCCGAATAGGAAGTATCCTTATTGAACGAAATGCCTGCTGTATCAGGTCCCTTTCCAAACCTCGCAGGCACCTGCATACAGGAGTGTATCGAATCTTTTTGGGTTGACATTGATTTGTCTTCATTGGGCGAGCCACAACTGACAATAACAAGCATTACGGTAATAGCTAAAAAAAACAATCGTATTTGCCGAAAGCCTTTCATACTTGCTGCATATGTTTATTCAAGTTAGGATTAACCCAAATGAAAATTATTTTTTCTTGATGCTTTCCAGCATCTGTTTCATTTCGTTTACACGATCGGGATACACCAATGCAAGATTTTTTGTTTCTCCGGGATCATCAGCTAAGTTATACAATTGTGGCTCAGGCAGATTACCCAATTCTGTATTGGTATCCTTGTTGATTTTTGCTCCTTTAGAAGGTTCAATGTATTTCCAGTTACCCATAACCAGCGAAAGGGTTGAGTTGATGGATTGCTCTACAACAAAATCTCCGGGCACATTGGTCTTATTCAGCAAAACCGGTAACGCATTTTTACTGTCGGGTGCTTGACCGGGTTCTACTGAAGCACCAACCAGGTTTGCCAGACTTGCATACAAGTCTATCTGGCTAAATAAGGCATCATTCACTTTACCAGACTTTACTTTAGCGGGCCAACTCACAATCATAGGCACCCTGGTACCCGCTTCAAATGCACTGTATTTTCCCCCTCTATAAATTCCATTGGGTTTATGTGCACCTAATTTTTCAACTGCTTCATCTTTATAACCATCGTCAATTACCTGACCGTTATCACTTGTAAAAATAATCATAGTATTTTCCAATAGACCCTGCTTTTTTAAGATGGCTTCAATTTCACCAACAGTCCAGTCTAATTGCAATAAAACATCACCCCTTGCCCCCATGCCGCTTTTTCCTGCAAATCTTTCGTTTGCAATTCTGGGAACATGAATATCATGCGTTGAGAAATAAAGAAAAAATGGTTTTGATTTTTGTTGTGAGATATAGGCATTTGCTTTTTGAACTAGGATGTTAGCAAAATCCTCATCCTTCCAGAGTGCCGCATTCCCTCCAGACATATAACCAATTCTACTGATGCCATTTACAATCGTCATATCATGGCCATGTGAAGGAAGCAATTTTAATAATTCCGGATTCTTTTTGCCAGTGGGTGCATTGGGATCTATGGGTTCTTTGTAACTAACTTTTATGGGATCATTTTTATCTAAATTAACTACGTTGTGGTTTTCTACAAATACGCAGGGTACTCTATCCCCAGTTGCCGGAATTAAAAAGGAATAATTGAAACCAATTTCAAGAGGACCAGGTGCTATTTTTCCATTCCAATCTGCTCCATTTCCATCCCCTAAACCCAAATGCCATTTACCAATTACAGCAGTGTGGTAACCCCCTTTCTGCAGCATACCAGGTAAAGTAGTTGTAGATATAGGTATTAGTAAAGTTGCATCACCCGGTGCTATACCTGTACCCTCTTTACGCCAGGCATATTTACCTGTAAGCAAAGAGAATCTGGATGGCGTGCAAGTGGCAGATGTGGCATGAGCATTGGTAAACCTTACACCATTTTTAGCCAGACGATCTATATTGGGTGTTTTGATGGCAGAGGTAGAGGTTCCATAAGCACTTACATCTCCATAACCCAGATCGTCTGTGTAAATTAAAATAATATTGGGCTTAGCATTTTTTTGTGCCAGCAGGATACCGCCGGGAAATAGTAAAAAGATTACTACCAGGGTGCAAAAGAAATTTTTAACCATAAAGCTTATTTAAAATAGGTTTTAACAAGAAATAGTATTGGCATTAACTACTAAGTGAATAAAAGCACCAGTTCCATAACATTTAAACACCTTGCTTTTAAAAGCTAATTCCCAAATTATCACAACCGCATTATAAATTTTACCCAATAAAGAGGGTCAAACGTGGCAAACAATTAAGGCACCATTTGCTATTTTTTATAATCAGATGGATTTACACCAAAATGGTCATGAAAACGCTTTCTAAAATATTTTATATCATTAAATCCTGCTTCTGAAGCCGCTTCTGTTACCGTATAATTGCCAGATTCTAATAATTTAGAAGCGAAATTTAAGCGTGCCGTTCTTATAAATTCGTTGCCCGACATGCCGGTAACTGCTTTCAATTTTCTGTAAAAAGTTGACCTGCTCATAAACATAAGATTGGCCAGATCGTCATTATTAAAATTGCTGTTTGAAATGTTATCTTCTACTAATTTCATCAACTTTACCAGAAACTCTTCTTCAAAAGTTTTTATTTCGAAATTGCCCGATCCCAGAAAAATCTTTTTTGCGTATAACTCTTTTAAAGTATTTCTGGAATTAATTAAATTATGTATGTGAACCAACAGCAGCTGAGAATTGAATGGCTTGGGCAAATAAACATCTGCTCCTTCTTTAATACCCTGCACATGATGTTCCAGATCTGACAGGGCAGTTAACAGAATAATTGGAATATGAGATGTGTCTTTATCAGATTTCAATTTTTTACACAATTCAATACCATCTATTTCGGGCATCATTACATCACTTACAATCAAATCAGGAATGGTTTCGAAAGCTTTGTCGATACCTTCCCTTCCATTAGTAGCCGTTACTACTTTAAATGTGGGAGACAGTATCTCATAAATGTATTGCAGCATATCTGATTCGTCTTCTACCACTAATATGATTGGAAGATCCTGTTCCTGACTCACCAGATCGTTTTCATCATTCATAAAATCATTATTTAAAATGGCATCATTGGCTTGGTTGATAGAAAGCATGGAATCTGCCGAAATAGTAAGCAAAGCATCTTTAAGTGCTAATGAAGGTAATACAACTTTAAATACACTACCATTTATGCCATCACTTTCAGCCACAATAGTGCCGCAATGTAATTCAGTTAATTCTTTCACAAATGAAAGCCCAATTCCTGTGCCTGAAATAGTTGTGGCATCTTCCTCCCTGCCTCTATAAAACCTGTCAAATATTTTCTCTAACTCATTAGGCGGTATTCCTTTACCAGTATCCAGAATACTGATTTCGCATTGCTGAGCCGTATTTTTTTGAACGGAAAAATGAATACGGCCACCATTGGGTGTAAATTTAAAGGCATTTGACAAAATATTAAATACAATGATTTCTAATTTATTATGATCGAAATTAAATGACAGGTATTTTTCCTGTGGCGTAAATGTGTAAGTTATGCCCCTTCTATTGGCCTCATCCATAAAAAGAATATAAATATCATGACAAAAAGAGATGATCTCACCAGGCTGTAAAGAAAGTTTGATACTACCGGCTTCCGCTTTTTGAAAGTCTAATAACTGGTTCACCATCCGCAACATTCTCTTGGATTGTTTTTGAACAAGTCGTAAACTTTTTTCAACAGAAATTTCAAGTTTTTTTCTTTGCAGTAGATCATCTAATGGACCTAAGATTAGCGTAAGCGGCGTTCTGAATTCGTGAGAGATATTTGTAAACAACCGTTCTTTGAAATCAGATAATTTATGTTCCTGCTGGCGTTCAAATTTACTCAGGTTTAACTGATTTTTTAGTGCAACCTGCCTCAATCCTAAATGACGGGTAAACCAGAGCAGAAAAATAAAAACTGTAAAATATATACCATAAGCCCACCATGTTTTCCACATCGGTGGCAGAATATGTATGGTTAATTCATGGGGCTTTGGATTCCATATTTTATCACTATTGGTAGCTTTCACCTTGAGCGGCGTTTGCCAGCGTGGGCTCAATCCAGGCGTTGACCGTAATAAGTGACTTCGGATTGACATAGCTTTTGTAGTCGCTGTCGCCC
>JANOVY010000144.1:0-1728 GCA_031417635.1 Bacteroidota bacterium
ATTTTTGGCTCTCTGTTTCAGAGTGTGATGGATGAAAAAGCGAGAAGAAACCTAGGTGCCCATTATACCAGTGAAAAAAATATATTGAAGTTGATAAAGCCCTTGTTTTTAGATGAATTGTGGGCCGATTTTGAAAAAGCAAAAAATGACAAGGGCAAACTAAAAAAACTACACGATAAAATAAGTAAGCTCCGTTTTTTAGACCCCGCCTGTGGTTGTGGTAATTTCTTAATAATTGCTTACCGAGAATTGCGTTTGTTGGAATTGGATATTGTAAAAACTTTATTAAAAGGCCAGCAGATAACCAGCATCAACGATTATTTTTTGGTAGATGTAGACAGGTTTTATGGAATAGAATACGAAGAATTTCCCAGCCAGATAGCACCTGTAGCCATGTGGCTGATGGACCACCAAATGAATGAGCAGGCCAGTGTAAACTTTGGCGAATACTATAAACGCATACCGTTAAGAAAGAGTGCTACAATTATACATGGAAATGCTTTGCGAACAGATTGGCAAAGTTTAATTGACCCGATGCCTTGGGAGAAGGAGCAGGCGAGGTATCATTATATTTTAGGAAATCCCCCCTTCTTAGGGAAACAATATCAGAATGAAGAACAGAAAACTGATATGGGTTTCGTATTTAGTGAAGTTCATGGAGCTGGGGTATTAGATTATGTTACTGCATGGTATATAAAGGCTTCACAATACATGTTATTAGCAAATAAAGTTGATGAAAAAGATTTGCCGAAAACAAAAACGGCATTTGTAAGCACCAATTCTATATCTCAAGGGGAACAAGTTTCGATTTTGTGGGGTGAATTATTTAATAGATATCGAATTAAAATTCATTTTGTGCATAGAACATTTAAATGGGGTAATGAAGCAAAGGCAAATGCAGCTGTTCACGTAGTAATTATTGGGTTTTCAAATTTTGATATTTCTGAGAAATTAATTTTTGAATACGAAAATATCAAAAGTGAACCACATGAAATAGTAGTTAAAAACATTAACCCCTATTTAGTAGAAGGAAGAGATGTATTTATTAGTAAAAGGAAGACTCCTTTATGTGATGTTCAGGAAATGGTGAAAGGGAGTATGCCTAATGATGGAGGTTTTTTTCTTTTTACTGCCGAAGAAAAAAAGGGTTTCTTATTAAATGAACCTAATGCTAAAAAATATTTCAGAAAATTTATTGGGGGGTACGAATTTCTAAATAATATAGAACGTTGGTGCTTATGGTTGCTTGAAATTCTACCCAATGAATTAAAACAGTTCCCTCAAATATATAAAAGGGTTGAATCTGTTAAAAATAATAGGTTAAAGAGCGATAGAGAAACCACAAAAAAAGACGCTAGTACGCCAACTTTGTTTGGAGAGATTAGACAGCCGAAATCAAATTATTTAGCTCTTGCTGAAGTATCATCAGAAAGAAGAGAATATTTACCAGTAGGCTTTATGGACAAAAACGTAATAGCAAGTAATAAAATTTATACAATATCAAATGGAAGTATTTACCAACTTGGAATCCTGAGTTCCAAACTACATATGTGTTGGATAAAAGCGGTTTCAGGAAGAATGAAAAGTGATTATTCTTATTCCACTGGCATTGTTTACAACAACTACCCATGGCCCGAAACCCCAACAGCAAAACAAAAGGAAGTAGTTGAAAAAGCAGCCCAATCAGTATTAGATGCAAGAGCCGGTTTCCCCAACAGCAGCCTTGCC
>JANOVY010000145.1:0-10354 GCA_031417635.1 Bacteroidota bacterium
TGGAATGAAATGTATTATCGTGAGTGAGACTTGAAAAGTGAAAAGTGAAAAGTGTTTTTTTTCACTTTTCACACGATTCATTTCTCACTTTTCACCATTCACTTTTCACCCCGCAACCCCCATGAAATCTAACAAAATCAACTAACTAACCCCCGCCATTATGAAATCATTGCAAACAGCAGATTATGTTGTATTCTTTTTTTACTTTGTTATTGTTGCCTCTTATGGATATTGGGTGTATCATAAAAAGAAAAAAGCAACCATCTCTGCTTCACATGATTATTTTTTGGCAGAAGGGTCTCTCACTTGGTGGGCCATTGGTGCTTCCCTGATAGCTTCAAACATTTCTGCTGAGCAAATGATTGGAATGAGTGGCAATGGTTTTAAAATGGGACTGGCCATCTCTACCTATGAATGGATGGCTGCAGCCACTTTAATGATTGTGGCCATATTTTTTATTCCGGTGTATTTAAAAAATAAAATATACACCATGCCGCAGTTCCTTAATCAGCGGTATAACAGTACAGTGGCCATGATCATGGCCGTGTTTTGGTTGTTGTTATATGTAGTTGTTAACCTTACCTCAATTCTATATTTAGGCGCTTTGGCTATTCATGCCATTTCGGGGCTGCCATTGTTTTTATGCATGATTTTTCTAGCCGGTTTTGCCATTATCATCACACTGGGTGGAATGAAAGTAATTGGCTATACAGATGTAATACAAGTTTTCTTTTTAATAGTAGGTGGATTAGCCACTACTTATCTGGCATTAACATTGGTGTCTGATAAATTTGGTGGTACCGGAGTGATAGATGGGTTGCGTTTATTGACAACAAAGGCCAATGATCATTTTCATATGGTGCTGAAACCGGACAATCCAAATTTTATTAGTCTACCCGGCTTAACTGTTTTGGTAGGCGGTATGTGGATCGTGAATTTAAATTATTGGGGATGTAACCAATACATCACACAACGAGCACTGGGTGCCGATTTGCCTACAGCCAGAAACGGACTATTGTTTGCTGCTTTCTTAAAATTGTTGATGCCCGTAATTGTTGTATTACCCGGTATCGCTGCCTATGTATTGTACCAGGATGGAAGTTTCCAGAACGAGATGATGGTGAATGGTGAGTTGGTACAAGACAATGCCTACCCAACCATGTTAAATCTGTTAGGGCCCGGATTAAAAGGTCTCGCTTTTGCTGCACTAACAGCCGCAGTGGTGGCATCATTGGCAGGAAAAGCAAATAGCATTGCAACTATTTTTACCTTGGATATTTATAAAAAAATAAAGCCCGAAACATCCGAAACCAGTATGGTGTGGGTAGGTAAAGTATCGGTGGTGGTTTCTTTGATTTTAGGGGTTGTCATCGCGCCTTTTATGGGCATTGATAAAAAAGGAGGTTTTGAATTTATACAAGAGTATACCGGCTTTGTTTCACCCGGTATTTTTGCCATGTTTATCCTGGGTTTCTTTTGGAAAAAAACAACTTCGAATGCTGCATTATTTGCCACAGTGGGTGGTTTTGTATTTTCCATATTTTTCAAATTTCTTCCGAAAATCATGGACCTTGCATTCCTTGAAACTTATGGCTATGCTGCTAAAACCGATGCCGGTATTTATGAAATACCTTTCTTAGATAGGATGGGTTTTGTATTTGCACTCTGTATTGCCGGTATGTGGATCATTAGTATGTTAGACAATAAGCGTGGCATCAAACCCAATGGACTAGAAGTAGACAGGAGCATGTTTAAACTTAGCCCCGGTTTTGCAGTAGGTGTATTAATTGTATTTGGTATATTGACTGCGCTGTATACGATTTTTTGGTAGTAGGATATTTTAATGTAAAATGATTTACGATGAAACTTTTCATTGTAAATTAGAAAAGTCGAAAGTCGATAGTCGATAGTCCATAGCAAATAGCAAATGGGCCATGGTCTATGGACTATGGTCTATGGTCTATGGTCTATGGTCCAAGGAACTATGGTCTAAATTCAATCAACATAAAAAATAATATCATTCCCATGCTGCAACAAACAATGCGCTGGTTTGGTCCCGATGATCCGGTAAGTCTTTGGGATATCCGTCAATCCGGCTGTTCGGGTGTTGTTACCGCATTACATCACATTCCTGTTGGGGCAATATGGACTGTAGAAGAAGTGATGAAACGAAAAGCTTTGATAGAAGCAGTGGGCATGTCATGGACCGTGATTGAAAGCCTGCCGGTACATGAAGACATCAAACGGCAATCGGGTAATTATTTGCAATGGATAGAAAATTACAAACAGAGTTTGCAAAATGTAGCTGCTTGCGGATTAAAAGTAATCACATATAATTTCATGCCCATACTCGATTGGGTTCGTACAGATATTCAGTATAGTATGCCGGACGGAAGTAAAGCATTGTTTTATGAAAGAGCTGCTTTTATAGCTTTTGATATTTTTTTATTGAAACGGCCCGGTGCTGAAAAAGATTATACCCCTGCAGAAATAGAAAAAGCAACCCAACGATTTGCTACTATGACCGATGAGGAAAAGAATACGCTTTTCAAAAATGCATTGTTAGGATTACCGGGAAGCAAAGAAGCTTTTACACCTGCACAAATTATGGAGGCATTAAAAACATATGCCGGCATTGATACACAAAAATTAAAACAACATTTATTTTATTTTTTACAACAGGTAGTGCCGGTTGCAGAAGCCAATGGATTGCAAATGGCCATCCATCCTGATGATCCGCCATTTTCTGTGTTGGGTCTTCCTAGAATTATGAGTACAGAGCAGGATGCCCAAGACATCATTGATGCAGTACCATCTCCGGCAAATGGGTTGTGTTATTGTACCGGATCCTTAGGTGTTAGAAGCGATAATGATTTGCCCGGCATCATCCAAAGACTTGGCGATTCCATACACTTCATTCATTTAAGAAGTACGAAAGGGGATGGGCATGGGAACTTTTTTGAAGCCGATCATTTAACAGGTGATGTAGATATGTATGCGGTGGTGAAAGAATTGGTGTTACTCATGAAACGAAAAAATATTTCCATCCCCATGCGCCCCGATCATGGGCACCAAATGTTGGATGATTTAAAAAAAACAACCTATCCCGGATATAGTGCCATTGGCCGTTTAAGAGGGTTGGCAGAGTTAAGGGGGTTGGAGATGGCGATTGTAAAAGGAGTATCATAAATAAAAACACATCTCTTTTAATGCACTAGATACATTCAAAAGCGTTTTGTTGCAAAATCTTTCCTTTCATCGATTTCTTGAAAGCATGCATTACTTTTTGTGATGTATTTGCAGTCTGTTTGAATTCAAATTCTGTCATCTATATATATTATTTGGCCGGGTAAAACAATACATGATGATCAACAAATCAACAAATCAACAAATTGCGACATACTATGTCAATCTCAATGTGAAAAATGATAAAACGTTTATGGCATTACAGTGTCCCCATTTTTGTCAGCAATACTGCAACAGGATAGCAAATAATTTTTTCTGCAATACTAAATAAAAAATAAAAGGTTGCCTTTTTGAAGGCAACCTTTTACACATACTTTGTATGCTGCATACATGCTACTTAAAGTAATAACGTACAAACTCTCCAAAACCGATGGTATTCATACCCACAGGGCCTTGACCTGTACCCAATGAACTCGTTGGGAAAGCTTCATATTTTTTTGTACCTACAAAAATATCGGGTGCAAAATCGTAAGAATCATTCGTTTTAACAGCGGCACCAAATAGAGTAGCCAGTTCAGCAGCAGTAATTTTAAAAGTTGCCGGTAATGTAGAAACATCCAATTTGTATGTTTTTATATTACTATTTGTTACCGGGCTGGAAATGGTAGCGATACTGTTTTTTCTAACCACCACATCAATTTTTGTGGGAGGTACTGCACCGGCAAAAAATAGTTTGATAACAAAACCTCCTTGAAAAGTACTTACGGTAGTCATGGGTATCGTAGCACTAAATACATTATCCGGTCCTGTTTCAAAATTGGTGGTCACAACAGGAACATCTTCAATGCTTATTCTGCTTTTTATTGGGCCATCATCTTTAGAACATCCGGTGAATGCAAAAACACCGGCCAACAAAAAAGTATTTAATAAAGTTATTTTATAGAAATTCATAATATGCGGTTTTAATAAAAAATAATCGATTAAGGTTGCCAGAATACTTTAAATGACTCGGGTACTTTTTGTGGAGGAGCATTTGAATTCAATTGTAACTCCGTAAGATTGAATGGCAATGACCAAGGATATTTTCTATCATTGGATACCGGGATGGCAGGTCCGTTAGGAGGGGTAACACTCGAAACGGTTCCTTCAGGCGCCGGTGCAAATAGAACCGGATAACCCGTTCTCCGATAATCGTTATAATTATCAATAGGGTTTTCAATTCTGTTAATCCATTTTTCTGTGATGATATACTCTAATTTTTTAGCATCATTGCCTAAATTATATGCTGCCAATACACTTGCCTTATAAGCCGTAGTAGCGGGCAACGGGGCAATTAAAGGAACGGTTTGTGAAGCACCTGCAGAACCGGGCTTTACAAAATTGCCAATCAGATAATCTACCTGGGCAAACGATTCATCCATCGCTTTGCTAAATACAGCCCTAGCATCTCCTGTTACAACACCTGTGAGAATTAACTCAGCTTCTAAGTACAAACGGTCAGCATATGTTAAGAACTGATGAGGAATGGCACCGGTACCGGCATTTTGTGGCCCGATCGTGTTGATTGATATTCCGGCCCCAACATCAAACCTACCCCCTGCAGGATAAATACCGAACAATGAATAGGTTTGGCTATTAGAACCATCCCTACAAGGACCTGTTGACCCAAATACAATACTGATGAATCCGCCATCACGGTATTCTGTACAATTTTCCGGTACACCGTTTGTACCACCAATGGCCGTTTTTTGGTTATAGATATAATAAGGAATTCTAGGATCAACAGCACCGGTTAAAATAGTAGGGTTAACACCTTTCATAATTTCATACAACCATGGGCTGAAAAGCTGGCCACCTCTTTGTGTAGCATTGTAATCGCCAAATGCCGGGTGTCTATCATCGGTAGCGCCAATTGGGCCATAAGGCAACATAAAACTTTCTGCCTGTGTGTTGATGAGGGTAGCCGGTGAGGCAAGCAATGCGGTAACCGCTGCTTTTACATCTTGTACTCTTCTAACTTGGGTGTATAGCTTTAACTTAATGGTATTGGCTGCTTTTATCCAGTTGGTTACATTTCCTTTATAAATATAATCGTCAGCACCCGGTACCGATGGATTTACAGTCGTATTGTTTAAATCGGCAATTCCTTCATCCAATAAAGTAAACAACTTTGGATAAATGGTAGCGCCTTTGTCAAACTTAGGTTGAAAGGACCCTGTTAAAAATTGATCGAAATCTGTGAATGGAACATCGCCATACACATCTACCAAAATACTGAAAGTGTACGCTTTTAATATTTTAGCAATACCCACATACCGAAAACGGTTTTCAAGTCCACCTCTTTCAATAATTACATTGAGGTTGGCTAAAGCACCATACAATCCATCCCATCCCGATGCGCCGGCATTGTATCTGTCCGCACCTACACGGCCTGTCATGGAATGGGTATACACAGCCATGGTATTACCCAAACCGGTACCCAACGCCATATTGTTGGCAATATTACGCTCGGCAGCACTTAACACAAACGACATTTGAACAGAGGAAGGTGTTGGGCTATTTAAATTTTTATTTACATCCAGAAACTTCTGACAGCCGGCTCCCACCAAGGAAAGAACCGCAAGTGCTGCAAAAGTATTTATGAAATATTTCCGTCTCATAATTAAAGTTTTAAATGTTATTTAGAAAGTTACATTTATGTTGAAACCATATCTTTTAGAACTTGGTGCACCACCTGTTTCTACACCTTGTGTACCGCTACCAACTACAGAGTTAATATCGGGATCAAAATTCATATACTTAGGTACATTGGGCGCTAAGAACCAAAGATTGCGACCACTAAATGTGAAAGTAACATTCGTTAATTTAAGTTTCCGAACAAAAGTTGCAGGAAGGGTATATCCTAATACCACTTCTCTTAATCGATAAACTGTTCCATCAAAAACGGCATATTCAAATGCGCCATTGGTAGCAAAACTGGCTCCGGTACCGGCAGTGAAATACAAATCATTCGTAGTAACCCTTGTTTGGTTAGGAACGGTTTTACCTCCTACTAATAACGGCGTGAATCTATTCAATCCATCTGCTCCGGTTACAGGCGTTGCATTTCCATATATGCCGGTAATCACACGATTCTTTTCTCTGTCTTCTGTATCTCTAGTAACACCTCTTCCCAGCATACCACTAATGGTTTCTGAATAGAAATCACCACCCTTGGTCATATCCCAAAGCACATTTAGTGAAAACCCTTTGTAAGAGATAGTATTGGTGATTCCCAATTTATAATCTGCGTTAGGATCTCCTACCATACCGGGGTTTGGATCTACAAATGGCATACCGGATACCGGACTGATCAATAATTCACCCTCCGGTGTTCTAGCAGAATATGAACCTCTTAAATATCCATAAGGAAATCCGGGTTCTATCCAGTTAAAGCCACCTAATTGATCTCTGGTAAGGCCTTGAACCAATCGGTTGACTGTGTTAACATTCCTGGTAAAAATTGCTCTAACACTCCATTCAAAGTTTTTAATTACAACGGGCTTTACATCCAAAGCAATTTCAACCCCGGTGTTTTGTATTTCTCCCAGGTTGGTGAAGAATGAAGTGTAACCGCTGGTTACCGGTAAATTAATTGCATAGATTAAGTCGGTTGACTTTTTATCATACCAAGTAAATTCAAATCCCAATCTTTGATTAAAGAAACGCGCTTCTGTGCCAATTTCAAGTTCTGAAGTAAACTCAGGCGTAAGGTCTGGATCGAATGTAGCGCCTCCTCTTGTGGCAAGGGGCTGGCCTAAGAAACCTAAGGCATTTAAGCCAAAGATGGGTTCTCCATTTTGAGGGGCTGCATCATTACCTACTTTTGCATAGCCTACACGAACTTTACCATAATTTAACCAATTATTCTTAAGCTTGAAGGCATCTGTCCAAACGAGTGATCCTGAAATACCCGGATAAAAGTATTGCGCATTTTTATATGGCAAAGTTGAGGTAATGTCTGTTCTTCCGGTTAAGTTTAAGTATGCAAAACCTTTATAGCCAATGGACGCATCGGCAAAAACACCTACCAATCGTCTATTGCTTCTCGAATCGCCACTAAAACTTTGTCGGCGAGTATTGGTAAGGTTAAATAAATTAGGAATTACAAAATCTACGCCAAGATCCTGTTGCGCAGTACCTACCCTTGAGTTCACATCACTGGCAAGGTTCACATCGAGGCTAAAGTCGTTGAAAATTTTTGGATTGCTATATGACAAATTAATTTTAGCTTGAATCTCCTGCGTTCTGTTGACAACTTTTGTTAAGGTGCCTAATAAGTTGTCAGCACTACCTAATGATGATTTATTAATGATTTGATCTCTGAATAATGCATAGCTATTAACACCTCCATTCACATCAAGTCTGATTCGATTACTAAATTTATAAGAAGCCCTTAAATTGGCTACCATCCGATCGTCAATAGTAGTAATCACATTATTTTTAGCACCCCAAACAGGATTTGTGTACTGGCCATCGTTGAAACCAATTTGCTGGCCACTTCTATTTTCAGAAGGCCAACCGGTGATATCCCAGTTTCTGGCCATCGTATAGGTACGGCCCCATTGAGAAATAAAGCTTTGCGCCTGGCCTATAAAGCCCCCAACTTGCTTACTTCTGGTGTAAGCGATATTGGCACCCACGGTAAGATTACCAATGGCAGTTTGACCGCCCACGCTAATATTGTTTTTTGTATAGCTTGAATTGGTGATATAGCCGGCTTGATCTGTACGGGAAAGTGTTGCATTAAAAATGGTATTTCCTTCACCACCATTCAAACCGATGGAGTTTTCTACCAAATTACCGGTATTAAACAAAGAAGATACGTTATCAGGTATTGCTTTGTAGGCAAGACGTCCATTGGGAAATAATTCAGGGTAAGACCCAAACATAGTAGCCCAAGTAGTAGCAGGAATTGAATCAATACCGGATGCAGAAGTACCAATCACCAAACCAGTTGCACTATAAATAACCCCTTTTCCGAATTTTGCACCCCAAGAACCGTTCGAGGATTGTGTTCTGAAGTTAGCTCCTGCACCATATGAGTTTTGGAAAGTTGGAATGTCAGCTATGTTTTCAACGCTATATCCTCCTCTATAAGTTACGTTAAGCGATTTGGCTCCTTTTTTAGGTGACCCTGATTTTGTAGTAATTAATACTACACCATTCGCAGCACGAGAACCATACAAAGAAGAAGCGGCAGCCCCTTTCAAAATATTCATGGATTCAATGTCATTAGGGTCCAAGTTTCCTATTCCTGAGCCATAAGTACCACCTCCCGCAAATGGGTTGCTGGTATTTACTAAGTTATTACTGTAAGGAATTCCGTCTACTACTATCAATGGCTCTCCACCATTAAAAGAAGACACTCCTCTAATTTGGATACGAGAAGCAGCGCCCGGAGCACCTTGTCCTGATCTGATATCTACCCCCGGCACTTTACCGGCCAGGGCATTCAGAATATTGGGTTCTGATTTTTGTAATAAGGTACCCGGATCTACTTTAGATACCGCATATCCAATTGCTTTTTCAGATTTCTTAATGCCCATGGCAGTAACCACTACTTCCGATAAGGCAACATCGGAACTTTCCAATCTTACATTCAAGGAAAGATTGGAACCTACCAATACTTCAAGGGTAAGAAAGTTTAGGCTGGAAATCATTAAAACATCGCCTTTTGATGCAGGAATCTTAAAATTACCCTGGGCATCAGAAGAGGTACCGATGGTTGTTTTACCTTTTACTAAAATGGTTGCAGAGGCTACCGGCATTCCTTTTGAATCGTTTATTTTGCCTGATACAGTTTGGCTCTGGGCTGTACCTGCGAAGGCAAATAATAGAAATGCCAGCAAGATGCAAGAAAAGATTTTTCTCATTTGCTTTGGTTTAGTTTTGGTTAGAATAGAAAACTTCTATCAAGCAATATATAATGGAATGTTAATAGTTTCAAAAATATTATATTTCGAAATGTTAATATTATCAAAAAACAGTAAGAAGCTGTTGGGATTATAAAGTTAATCTCATAAGCCTCCGCGAAAACTCCGCTTCTCTGCGGCTCCGCGGTGAGAAAAAGCCACCATTCACGGCAGAGCCGCAGAGAGCGGAGAGTTTTCGCAGAGCAATCATTATACATCAACCACAAAACCCATTTAAAAATAATTAACGCAACCGGCATCCAAGAAAAAATAAAATCTTTTTGGTTAGCGTCATAAAACTAGATTAGCCATCAATGTATTGATAGATTTTACTTCGTACATGTTACGCTATTATATCAAATTATTAAGGCACTTTCTCTTCGCTCAAATTAACTACCATACAGCAGGCCAAACACAATAACCCACAAGTAACCACGTTAATACGCAGATGCTTCTCACTGACTATTTGAAAGTTAAAAAATCAACACTCAAAGGAGCGGGTAAAGGACTCTTCACCACTATCCCCATCCCCAAAGGCAAAAGAATAGTAGAATACCTGGGAAAAATAAAACGCAATGCAAATTCCAACAACACAGATCTCCGATATGCATTTGTTGTAAAACCAGGCTATGTAATCGATGCCATGCATTACAAAAAAGGAATGGCACAATATGCCAATGATGCCACAGGAACAGGACAAATCAAAAACCTAAAGAACAATTGTTCATATGAAAGAGATGGGCTAAGGGTATTCATTACGGCAACAAAAAATATCAAAGCAAACACAGAATTACTAGTCTATTACGGAAGAGAATACTGGATAGAAGAAGATGAACTTGAATTTACTAACCCAAAAACCCATAAAATGGCAACCCCTAAAAAAGCAGTAAAGAAAGCCGCTCCTAAAAAAACAGTTAAGAAAGCAGCTCCTAAGAAGGCAGCAAAAAAAGCCGCTCCCAAAAAAGCAGCCCCAAAGAAAATCCTTCCAACGAAAGCTGCCATTAAAAAAGCAACCCCATCAATCAAAGGCAAGGGTGGTGGGAAAAGCGGATAAAATCTAACCCCAAGAAATGTAACAAAATAAAACTTACTTGAAAATCTTACTAACCATCTAAAAACAAAACAATGCCAACAGTAAATAAAGCAGCACCTAAAAAAGCCACTCCCAAAAAAGCAGCCCCTAAGAAAAGCCTTCCATTGAAAGCTGCCATTAA
>JANOVY010000146.1:0-8802 GCA_031417635.1 Bacteroidota bacterium
GTACCCACCATATCGAGTATTGCATTGGCATTTGCCGAAACGCCAGTGGAATTCCATTCCAAGGGTAGGGCAAGCAAAGAAGGTAAGATCAGGAACAATAACTTCATCCCCTGGCCCAATTTCCAAAGCCAGCATTGCCAGATGAATCGAATCAGTACAATGGGCAACAGGAAGGGTGTACTCAATTCCAACATAAGCAGAAAACTCTTTGGTGAACTGATCAATATACCAACTCATTTTCTCACCCCATCCATCTTTTATAGCAACTGTTACAAGGTCTATTTCAGCCTGGGTAATGGATGGCCCTGCTGATGTTATTCTTTTTGACATTTAATTTGATATTTTATTTTTATTCGAAAATCGAATAAGATATACGCATTAATTATTTGATATATTTTATTCAAGAATTATTACAATAAACTAAAGTTGGATTCGAAATATTAATTTAAGAAGTACAAATTAATATGAACTATTTGTCTAAAATTTCCTCTTTTAGTTCGACTGATATAAATATTTTTCTATTATTGTATATGAAATATGCAGGATCATGCGGAGGAAAGGTCTTACTCCGTAGGATATTAATTAAATCTTTTGCTGTATATTTCTTATCAAGATCTATCATGCTAAGTTTCTTAAAGTCTTTAGCAAGATGAAATGTCGCATTATCATCTTCCTGACTGAAAGGAATCACATGATTTGTTTTTATCTTAGGCCAAGTCTCTTTAAAAAGAGTGACAAAAGCTTCCAATTGTTTTTGATAAAGAGTTTTTGCTGTATCTGTAATATCAACATTTACCTGTTTTCTGGAAACGATTTTCCCAGTATCAATACCGGCATCAATATAATGCATTGTAACACCAGCAGGTGTATTCTCTATAATAGGCCAAACATTGGGATTCTTACCTCTATTATATGGCAAGTAGGCCATGTGAAAATTAATACACCCAAAAGTGGGTATTGAAAAAATACTTTCAGGAAGGAGATATCGCCAATAAATAACTAAGATAATGTCGGGATTTAAATTCTTGATTTTTTCTATAAAAACCTTATCAGGATTTTGAACTCCTATCAAAACATCGTCTTTACGTAAACCAGATTCAGAGATTATTTCATAAGAATAGTTTTGATATTCTGCCGGATGAACGGCCATTCCAACAATATTTTCATTTAGCAATTTTAAATGTTGAACAATTTTTAATCCTAACCAGTTATCAGCCATTAAAAATATTTTCATTTATTCCAATTTAAAGTATCGCTAATAAAATTTTGGTTATAAAGATATTCAATGTGTTGTAAACGATAGAATTCTCTCTTCTTGAAATCAAATTTACTAAGGCCAGACTTATGAAAGTCTTTCAACAGTTGAATAATTCCATCCTGGACTTTCCATTTAGTTGCAAAACCAGGCAGTTCCCTATGAATTTTTTCAAAAGAAACCTGATAATTACGCTTATCAACACCATCATTAATCTTTCTGTCTTTTACAAGATCATCAACGGTTTCATCTCCCTGACCCAAAAAGCTTAATTTACAACCGGATTCTGCCTGTTGAATAAGCTGTGCCACATCAATAATGCGGAGGTTATTATCATCACGCCCAACATTTAGTATCATAAGCTTACCCTCATTATACTCCCAATCAATACTGCAACGGAAAGCTTCACATACATCATCTATATATAAGTGTGGCCTCCATGCTTCGCCATTGGAATTAAGGATAATCTTATTCTCTGTTACCGCCATACCACAAAGCATATTAATCACCAGATCAAAACGGATTCGGGGCGAGAACCCAAATACTGTTGCCAGCCTTAATGCTATTGGAGAAAAATTACTATCACTGATCTCAGCAAGATCCTGCTCAATCTGTATTTTATTAAGAGAATACCCGGTTTGAGGAGAAATAGGTCCGTTCTCATCAAGTAAACCATCTCCACCCAACCCATAAACAGAGCAACTTGATGGAAAAATGAAGCGGATGCCTAATTTTTTACAAATTTTTGCAATACGTAATGCATATTCGCGTGTAGGATCATAAATCAATTCAGGCCTAAGATTACCAAAAGGATCATTTGAAATACCCGCTAATTGTATCACAACATCAAACCCATTAAAATCATTTTCCTCGAGTGTACGTGCTTCCTTATCAAGCATTTTAACCGGGAGTGGATCGTAGATTACGCCTTCTGCAAAAAAACCCATGTCGGCACCTGTACAATCATAACCACGCTCCTGCAGGTAATCCGTCATTCTCGAACCCAGATAACCCTGGTTACCAATTATTAGAATTCTTTTATTCATGAATGTAATTATTTAAATAAAGCAACTACCGGAATGGTTAACCCCATTTCATAGACAATACTCTCAATCTCCTTCTTATACAAATGATTTAGAATTAATATACTTTTAAAGTTGCCTTTTTTAAGTATTTCAGGAGATGCTACCTCAATTCCTGACCCAGGTATAAACATTCCCCAAATATTAGGATTTAAATCAATGATATATGGCATTTTTTTGTAACCAAGCTTCAAAAGATTTGACAGCATTACGCCTTTTCCTCCAGCGCCCCAAATGATGGAGTCTTCGGGTATCTGTTCAGTTAGCCTTGCTGCCCAAACTGCAAACGGCTCCGTTTCTTTACCGAAAACATGTTCCTGTGTGTGTGAAGTTGTTGCGACCTGATCTACCAATTGACTGATTTCCAGATTCGTATTTTTTCGCCAAAGAGATAACAGATATTCTTCTCCAAAGATATAATCAACAAATACCTTTTGATAACCCAATTGATGCATCATTCTGGTTAAGGACTCTTTTGTAAAATAGCTGCAATGTTCATTTGAAAAATAATGATATTGATACTCGCCGTCTTTATTTACATATTCAAAGCAGGGTACTTCTATTAAAACATGTTGAGGTTCTTCGTAGAGGATTGACCTGAGGAAACCAGCTACATCAGAAATGTGTTCTAGTACATGGCGCATAATCAGCAGATCTGGTGTAACAGGGGTGCTTTTGTCATAATATGTATTATATGCATGTAAATTATTTTCCTTCCATCCTTTAGGCCAACTTGGGTCAAAAGCATGAAAAACAATATCTGCCGGTTGTAATTTTATAAATTCCCTGGCGAAATGGCAATCACCGGCACCAACTTCAAGAATAGATTTGATATTTCCAGGCACATGACCCATTACTTTATTGGCAACATCAGCCAGATAAGACCGGAAAGATGCAGAACTGGCCCGGCTTGCATCATAATGCACCTGGTAATCAAGTTGGGTATATTCACAGTTAAATACAAAACTGCAATTCAAACATTGTACAAAATGAACTGATTCCAACTTCATTCCTAAAGCCTCTTCCCTTGTCTTAGAATAGTTTAGGTTGTATTGTGGAACCCCTGAAAAATTAAGGATTTCTTTTAACGATCCTGAGTCACATACGGGACAATGATCTAGCATAATTTAAAACTTTGTTTGGTCGTAATAAGTGATCCTTGAACCACCGGTATCGAACCTGGGTTGAAAATGATATAATTCTGACAGCGCATTGATTACTGCTGCCTGCTTATCTTGTTCTGCATAAAAAAGTAAAAAGCCTCCACCACCTGCACCCAATAGCTTTCCACCAATGGCTCCGGCATTCCTGGCTTTTTCGTAATACATTTCAATCTCTGGGTTAGAGATATCTGAAGTCAGGCTTTTTTTTAGTTTCCATCCTTCATGCAGTATTTCTCCGAAAGCAGAGAGGTTATCTCCATTAGACAATACTTCCCGCATAGGTGTTACCAGGTCACGCATTTTTCGTAATACATCCATTTTGTTTACTGTTGCTTTATTCTGACTTTCCAGAATTTCACTCGCATCTCTTTTGAGTTTGGTATAAAACAACAGTAGGTTTTTCTGTAACCTTTCCGGAACATCAGCCCTGTAAAAAACCGGCTCTACGGTTGTTGTTTCGTCTGGGTTAAACGTAAACACATTAATATTGCCATAAGCAGCGGCAAAATGATCCTGTTTGCCCATGGTCCTTTTTAATATATCTACTTCAATTTCTGCTGCTTCAGAAGCTAAGGTATACTTTGTAACCATATCCCCTTTTAATGCATGCAAAGCATGTAAAAGGCCAACAGCAAACGCGCTTGAGGATCCCAGACCGGTATTGGCAGGTATATCTGCAAATGTTGTGATTTCTATAGGGAAATCAATATTCATTTTTTTTAAAGCCTCTCTAACAATGGGATGTTCAATATCTTCAATATGATTTTTAAATTCAACCTTACTCCAGTTAACCCTGTATTTAAACTCAACAATTCCAATCTGACGTTTAACCACCACAAAAAGATATTTATCTATGGTAGTGCTCAATACCATTCCTGGCTCCTCAGCGTAAAATGAACGGAGATCTGTACCACCTCCTACAAAACTCAATCGATAGGGTGTTCTTGAAATAATCATATCTGCTTATCTGAAAAATGAATGGTTTGGTAAATACCATCCTGTAAATAAATTCGTGGCGACCAGCCAAGGTTTTGAATCGTATGTTGCATATCAGCCCAGAAATCAATATTCTTTTCTGTTGCGGCTGTACGTTGTTCAAGTATATTTGTCAGCTCTTCTTTACCTGTTAGTATTTTTTCAACGGTTCTACATACTTCCGTAACCGGAGTTGAGTATCCACTTCCCAAATTATAGATTCCGTGAGGTATCTTCGAATCAATCATTTTAATGATACCCTCGGCAACGTCATCCACATGAATAAAATCATTTGAATTTTTGGGTGTACGTAATTCAGGTACGAGTCCTTTTTGAAGTGTATTGATCAAAGTAGGAATCAAAGAGCCACTTCTTTGTTTGGGTCCGTAAACATAAAAAAATCTGGCCCAAAAAAGATCAATCCCATTTTTAGAACACTCCACACGGTAAAAATCGTGAAGAGAATGTTTTGCCCATGTAAAATAATCCTTGGAAAAACAGATGTCCGACTCTTTACATACTCCGAAGGTTTTATTATATTCAAAGCAGGTTCCTGAAACAATGACTTTTTTGCAGGAACCGGATATAACTATAACACGCAAAAGGTCAATTGCGATCTTTTGATTCTGCATAGATTGTTCAAACGAGAAATCAGGGATGCCTTGCCAGGCAAGGTGGATCAATATTTCGGGTGAAAAATTTTTGACCACTTCTTCATAGGATTGGGGATCAGTAAGATTACATTGATGCCATTTAACGGCATTATTTACTTTTTCTTCTTGCCCTTCAGAATTTCTGGCCAATACCAACACTTCCGTTGCATTCAAAGAAGATTGAATTTGGCGCAATACAGCTTTACCTACAAACCCACTTCCACCGGTTATCAGGATCTTCATTAATTGTAACTATTGTTAGGATCGAAATCGGGGTGATTGTTATCTTTCTCAGAAATAATTTCCGGTATATGTGGCCATTCAAAATTGAAAGCAGGATCATTATATCTGATCCCTCTTTCAGCGTTGGGCACATACTCGTTAGAACAATAATACTGGATTAGACAGTTAGGTTCAAGCGTCAGGAAGGCATTGGCACATCCCGGCGGAATATGAATAGAATGACGATTATTATCATCAAGCTGAAAAGATATCCATTGCATATAGGTTTCCGATTCTTTTCTGAGATCAACAATGATATCATAAATACTTCCTTTAAGACAGGAAAGTGTTTTGCCCTCACCATTAGGAGCTACTTGGTAATGAAACCCACGCAGTGTAAAGGCGAAATTATTTTCAGATACATTAGTCTGTTTTACAACATCAGCAATGCCATGTGCACTAAATTCTTTGTAACAAAAATGTCTTCGAAATACCCCCCGCTCGTCGGTAAAAGGTGTTGGTTCGATCAGGTATACTCCATTCAATTTCTGAGGAATGAATTTCATAAATAACGCATTTGATTATTAATAATTTGAGTTAATTGAAGGTAAGAAAGTTGTGCAAGTCGTGTAGTTGTTCTACCCCGGAAATCAGCTTCTGTAAAAGACACTTTTTTAAACAGTTCCACCAACTCTTTACCTCCTTTATCAAGGTCCCATTGTGGTTTATAGTAATCCGCAAGTTCAGTGAGGATACGGTTAAAACTAACACGATACGTTCTGGCATCATTACCATGCTCCCCTGTAAATGTTAATTCACTACCGGGTACCGATCTTTGCGCTGCTTCAGCCAATTGTCTCACTGTAAAATTTCCGTCAGGAATTCCAACATTAAATGCTCTTCCCGCAACCAATTCTGCGGGAGCATTCAAACCGGCGAGATACGCAGAACAAACATCTTTCACATGAACTACCGGCCTGTTAGGTGTTCCGTCACTTTTAATTTCAATTTTTCCGGTTGTATATGCACAAGAAACCAGGTTATTGAACACAATATCGCAGCGAAGCCTTGGACTTGCGCCGAACACGGTAGATGGCCGAAAGGATACGACCAGAAAATCTGCAGTCTGCATTTTATTCAAAGCCAGTTCTGCATCCCACTTTGTTCTGGCATAAGCTGTGATTGGATTTTTTTCACTGCTATATTCATCAAGTTCCCCTTCTACTTTCGATATTCCATACATGCTCTGTGATGAAGAATAAATAAATCTTTTCACACCGACTTTTTTTGCGAGCTCAGCCAATTTCAAAGTGCCACCCAAATTAATTTCTTCTGTTAAGCCGGGTGAAAGATCGCCTAATGGATCATTAGACAATGCAGCAAGATGAACAATTGCTTCAATTCCTTCAAGATCTTCTATTGAAACATCACGGATATCCTTGCTTATCTGATTAATTTTTGTTGTATCGGGCATTAGCAAACAGTCTTTATAGTAACCAATATCAAACCCGGTTACTTCATGTCCCTGTTGTTGAAGAAACGGTACCAGTACAGTGCCGATATACCCTTGATTTCCTGTTACAAGAATTTTCATTTAAAATAATTTAATATTCAATTTTACCAATGATCCTATCAACGATAGCCACCAGCCATACATGATGCGCCATCTCAACAATATTATATCCTTTACTATCAACAAATAAATTTATATCGCCCATAGTGCTTAGCGGGTTCGCCTCTTTGAACCCGGAAAGAGTAACCAAAGAAAGACCCAATTCCTTTGCCATTTTCGCGCCATTCAAAATATTTTTTGACGAACCGCTGCTACTGATCAGAATAACGAGATCGCCTTTATCTGCATAAAATTTTAATGCATGACTTAGCCATGCTTCATAGCCATAATCATTTGCAAAACAGGTTAAAAGGTCTGCTTCATTAAAATTAATACAACGAATCCCTGCATTTTTGGTAAGGTCAACTGCTACATGACTTGACATTGCAGCACTACCGCCATTGCCGGCAATGATCACTTTCTTCCCGGTAGCGCTAGTTTTTTTTATCAGGTCAACTATTTCATCCAGCAAGCTATCATCAACAGATACAATCTTATCATTTAGTAATTTGAAATAGTCTCTATAAAATTCCATTATGCTTTTTTTTAGATTATTTTAACTTGCGTAAATAAGATCTGCAAAGTCAACAGATCTGTCAATAAAAGGTACTTCTTCTTTTTCCCTTTTCCTGATGATTTGTTTATATTCTTCTCGGGGGATTTTTTTAACCCTTCCATAAAAATCGAGTAACCGTTTAATTCTTGTTAGATGAGGTGCTCTAACAAAAACAGAGACCCCTTTTTTCGCGATCAATCCGGGGTCACATAAAGCAACTACACCTTCAATGATTACGATACCTGTTTTGATCATTAATGACTTCTCTGCTTTTTCTGCAACCCGTTTACGGCTTACCGGATCATAAACGGGTGGGGTAACAATACCTCCGTTCAAAAGTACTTCAAGGTCTGAATTGATTCTTTGCATTTCATACCTCTCAATTACAGTAGAATCGGGTTTACGCTCATTAATACCAATCAACCAGGAGTCTAATCCCACTACCAACGTGTCAATCCCTGATTCATTAAAGTGAGCGGAAAGTTTATTAGACAGTGTTGTTTTCCCTGATCTTGAACATCCTCCAATTAAAATCAAAAATATATTTCTGGATGAACCGTTATAGACCTTTTGTATTTCGCTTAACAAGTCATGAAATGAGGTACAATCAATCACGTAGTCTTACAAATTATCTTTAACGAAATCCAGAAGATTGTAATTATTTGTAACCAGAAATGTTTTCATCCCTGCTGCTTTTCCGGCTACCTCATCCCTTTCATCATCTCCTACAAAAAAAATCTTACTCAGGTTCAGATGAAAATCACGTTGTGCATTAAACAGCATTCCCGGTTTAGGCTTCCTGCAATCACAATTCTCATCCCAGCCATGTGGGCAATAATATATCTTATCAATACTTCCGCCGCATGCTTCCAGTTCATGCTGCATTTTTTCATGTATAATATCAAGATCATTTTCAGTCATCATGCCCCTTGCTATACCTGCCTGATTAGTAACCATCAAAACACGGTATCCTCTCTTTTTCAACTGACAAATGGCTTCTTTTGATCCGGGAATCCAATGCCAGTCATTCCAGGATGTAATATATTCAGCTTTTGGCGCCTTCTCATTGATCACACCATCACGGTCTAAGATAATAGCGGGAGTCCCATCCAGAAATGTATCAGTCAGCTTAAGCCGCTCGTGAGATCCTACACTGTAATACCTATGCTCTGTAGGAAATGTTACAATTGAATGGCTTTGTACCAATTGAGGGATAACCGTTTTTTCGAAATTATTGTTCCCCGGCGGAATCAGGTGTATTACTTCTTTCTTCAGAATAAAGAA
>JANOVY010000147.1:0-1508 GCA_031417635.1 Bacteroidota bacterium
TGTTTTCAAACTCACAAGCCAATCCAGGTACATCTCCTTTGGCATTGTTCGATAGCCAAGCTTGTGAATTGAGGCGTACAGAGTCTGCATTTGATCGAAAACTGCTTTTGCTTCCGGGTTATTAAACATTTCCTTTGGATAAGTGGCGTTTTGCTTTTGCATTAGCGACTCAAACAGTTTCTTTTCAGTTTCGGCTTTTAGTAAAAGGGCATTGATGTAATTGGGATAATATTTCAAAGCAGTATCACAGCATTGAAGAACAAATTGTTCAGACCCACTTCCAGATTGTTTCTGAAATCCATGAGCCAGATCGATCATACAAATTGCAATTGATTGTTGGTTACTTAACGTATCCATGTAAACGGCATTTTGTATGGCCGATAGATGAATGTATCCGGATGCCATCAGCCAGGCATCCATTGGAAAATAACCGCTGGTAAGTTCCGTGTTGTACCATCCGTCTTTTTTGTTTCGGAGTTTGATGTAAATATGGTTTGGGGCAAAAGACAAGTACGCTTCATCTCCTAACTCTTGAGCAATGATCTTGTACAGGAATGGAAGTGAATGACAGTTTCCCTTATGTGTGACAAGAAGTTTCGTTACAAACATACTCGACCAGGTGCTATCACCCCACACATCGTCAAAGTCGTATGTGTATGGCTGGGTATAAAAATAATTTGCGGTATCAATCAAAATTTTAATGCTGTCTTTTAAAGCAGCGAAAATAGCAGCATGCTTCTGAACCCTGACGGAATCTTCTAAGCCATAAAGCAGTTTCCTGTTTTTTATTAAGGCACGGCACAGACTTACGATGTCGTCTATCGAATTGCAATATTCTCTATAGTCCAGCTTGTCTTGGTAGAATGAATTTTCTGTAACAAACACAGCTCTCTTAAAACTCAATGGAGCGTTGCCATTGAGCATATTGTTAAGCTCATTGAAAGCCACGCTATAATTCTCCTTTACTTTTTCAGAAGGATATGGCATGACCTGAGCAAAGCACAAAGTCGATTGCAAAACAGAAATGAAAAAGAAATACTTTAAAGTTTTCATTAATCTTTTTTCAGCGATTGCTGTAAATTAAGTTTTAACTGTTCGCCTTCCTCTTTGTTTTTTTCTTCCTGAACGGATTGAAGCCATTTCTGATAAGCTTCTCCTGGCATGGGTTCGTATCCGAGATTATCAACCAAGTCATAAAGCTGGTTCCTCATCTTATAAATATCATAGGCTTTAGAATATTTCGGAAGATCTGCTAATGGTGGTCTGCCAATTCTATTAACCACATGATTGAAAAGTAAAGTATAGTAGTCTGATTTTATTTGCTGAGCGTAAATATCGTTTGGAAAATATTTAATTGCCTCGTCGGTGCATTGCAATACAAATTTGTCGTAGCAATATTTAGTTGTATAACCTTGTGCAAGATCAGCAAAGCACTGGGCAACAACTTTTCTTTTGGAAAGAGTATCGAGATAAATTTTGCTTTTCAGTGCTTCTGCCTTTACATATCC
>JANOVY010000148.1:0-30476 GCA_031417635.1 Bacteroidota bacterium
GGTTATTGTTACAACCCCAAACTCCAAACCCCAAACTCCAAACATACTTTTGAGCCGAAGATGGGACTCGAACCCGCGACCTGCTGATTACAAATCAGCTGCTCTACCAACTGAGCTACTTCGGCATAAACACAATTGGAATATAGTATTGGAAATTGTAGTATTGAGTTTCCCTCGATTTTTCTAATTTCAATTCCTAAAATTCCAAAAAACAAAGAACTGTCCCATTTTTTTGGGATGGCAAAGGTAATGGAAAACTTAATTCAGCAAAATTTTGAATCGAAAATTTTACAGCAGTTTTCAACAGATGTTACTTCTATGGGGTAAAATGGGCAAATTGAGGCTCAATAAACGGCAAAATTCTGAAAATTTTGAATAAAAAAAACTGAACCTTTTACAAAGAATTTACTTTCCTCGGCCTTGGTAAATCAATGACAATAAGCGTCTGTAAAAATATTGGCCCTAAAAGCCCTTATGGTATTCAGTAATATTTGTTTTGAAGAAGGGATGCCTATTGGGATAAAGTACAAAAGAAGTTAACCGGGCAATCCCCTAACTAAAAAGGCTCCCTGAATATCAGGGAGCCTTTTTAGTGCTAAGCTGCTAATTTTTCTTTTTTTCTTTTTATTTGAGAAACAATAGACTCCATCGCATTATCGAAAGACTCTTCGAAAGATTTTGATGACGCTTTTACAAAGAAATCATATTTCGGCACATGTACCCTTATCTCAACAATTTTGTCTTTGATGGTGTGTACCACATTGTCCAGTTTTAGAAAAACATCCACTTTCAGGATGGAATCATGAAAAGTGTTCAGCTTTTCGATCTTCTGGTTTACATAATCAACCAATTTGTCATCTGCATCAAAATGCACAGTTTGAATGTTAACGTTCATAATAACTCACGTTTAATCGGTGAAAAAAATATTTGAAAGAGCTTTTTTAAGCATCCAATCAACCCAAAAAAAATATCGTTTGAATGCAATAACAAGTTACAATTAAATAAATCATGAAAAAAAATATTTTTTCTCTTTTTCTATAATTTAAGAGAGAATTACCAGATTAGGCTTTGGGATGTGCTTTTTTAAAAACTTCTTTTAGTTTCTCTATGCTATTGTGCGTGTAAATTTGTGTTGCGGCCAAACTACTATGACCCAGTAATTCTTTTACTGCATTGAGGTCTGCACCATTATTCATCAAATGAGTGGCAAAACTGTGCCGGAGAATATGAGGGCTTTTTTTCTGGATGGTTGTTACCAAAGCCAGTTGTTGATTTACAAATGCATACACCAGTCTGGGTTGCAAGCTTTTCCCCTTTTCATTTACAAAAACAGTCTTTATATTGTCTAATCTAACTGGTTTTTCGCTGACATAGTTTTGAATATTTTTCATTAATTCTTCCGATATCGGAATGATCCTTTCTTTGTTGCCTTTACCCACCACTTTAAGCTGATTTTGAGAGGCATCTATTTGAGATTCTTTCAAATTAATCAGTTCGCTTAAACGCATACCGGTTTGGTAAAACAATAACAAAACCAACCGTTCGGTTCTTCCTTTCCAATTATCCGGAAATTCAACATAATCAAAAAGGGTGTTCATATCCTTTTGCTCAACAAATACAGGTAGCCTTTTATTGATTTTGGGAGATATGACTGTTGTCATGGGCGTTTGCTCGAGTGCCCCTATTCTTATCTGATATTTAAAAAAAGACTTGAGTGATGATATTTTACGATTGATACTTTTTGAACCAATATCGGCTTCTTTAAGCTCAGCTAGCCAAGATCTGACAAACATAGACGAGATGCTTTGTAATGGAGGGGCATCAAACTGTTTAACAAGGTATGCAAAAAAGTTATCTAAGTCATTCTGGTAAGAAATCAATGTATGCTTTGAGTAACGCTTCTCAAATTTAAGATAATCAAGAAACAATCGAATTTGTGGATATTGAGGTATGTCCATAAAAAAAATAGCCTAAAGTTAGTAAACTAAGGCTACTGAAATATGATTGTTTGGAAATGAGGACTATCCCTCTATTTTTCCGCTAGCAATGTTTTGCTTGTAAATGGCTTTAAGCACTTGTCCGCGACGAACGATTGAAGGCTTAATAAACGCTTGGCGCTCTCTAAGTTGCAATAAAGTTTTACTTTTTTCAAACTTTTTCTTGTACTTCTTAAGGGCCTTGTCAATGTTTTCGCAGTCTTTTGAATCGATGATAAGCATAGCTGATATACCTCCTCAGGTGTTTTTAGGTCGGCAAAGATAAGCGTTTCTTTTAAAATTCCAAACCAATTGTGTTTTATTTTCAAATATATTGGGGGTGACCATAGTCTATGGACCATAGACCATAGTAAAGAACTTATCTAACCATGGGCTATAAACCATGGACTATGGACTATCGACTTTAGAAAGGAAAATCACAAACTGATGGAAAATATGAAATTGAAAATTAACTTGCAGCCATGTTTACAGGCATTATTGAATGTATCGGGAAAGTAGTTTCGATTTCAAAAAAAGGAAGCAATATTAGCTTTTGGATTCATTCTCCGCTTTCGGATTCTTTAAAAGTGGATCAAAGTATTAGCCATGATGGGGTTTGCCTAACGGTAGAATCTATTGAAAATGGCAATCATTGTGTTACGGCTATTCAAGAAACGCTTTCGAAAACAAATCTTTCAAGTTGGGATATCGGAACAGAAATGAATATTGAGCGTTGTATGATGATGAACGGGCGACTTGATGGGCATATTGTACAAGGTCATGTAGATGCTACCGCTATTTGTATAGATAGGCAGGAACTGGAAGGCAGTTGGTCATATACGTTTCAATTTCCCTCGGCTTTTGCAAATCTTGTTATTGAAAAAGGTTCCATATCAGTAAATGGTACCAGTTTAACCTGTTTCAATATTGGAAAGGACTTTTTTAGCATTGCCGTGATACCCTATACATATGCGCATACAACCATCAGAAACTTACAACAAGGGAAGATTGTAAATATTGAGTTTGATATCTTAGGCAAATATGTACAACGTCAATTAAACTTGAATTCAAAAAGTTAAATTATACACCTACTTTAATAGTTAATGTGTACATAAACAATTAATTATAAAATAATCGATTTTCCTTTCAAAGCACCGCTTACAGCAATATCCATGGCTCTTTCTGCAAAGGGTGTTGTTATTTCGTTCAGCTCTTCAACTTTTGTATGAATTAGATTTTTGTCATCCATTGTCAAAGCCAATTGTAATGACTGCATAGCTAAAGCAGTGGCCGATAATTCATCGCTGCTGAGTAAGTTGGCATTTTTTGAAATAAATTTTTCTGTTACAATTAATATCTGTTCACCTTCTGTGCGAACTTCTACGAGTGCCCTTGTCTGCATATCATCTTTGGCATGTTTGATACTATCCAACAACATTTTTTCAACTTCGGAATCCGTTAATCCATATTGAGGCTTTACTTCAATCTCTTGTTCTACCCCACTGCGTAATTCTTTTGCTTTTACAACTAATATCCCATCTGCATTTACCAAGAAACTTACTTCTACTTTGGGTAATCCAGCCGGCATTCCGGGAATCCCTTTTAGACTAAACTCAGCAAGTTTTCGGTTGTCTTTTACCATATCTCTTTCTCCCTGAAAAACGGAAATGCGCATATCACTTTGACCATCCTTGTGCGTGGTATATTGTCTGCCTACTTTGGTTGGAATTTTTGCATTGCGAGGGATTAAAACGTCCATTAATCCTCCCATTGTTTCAATGCCAAGACTTAAAGGCGTAATATCTAATAAAAGAAAATCTTTGTTATTCCCTGCTAAAATATCAGCTTGTATGGCAGCTCCCAATGCTACCACTTCATCAGGATTGACAGAATCAAATATTGGCTTTCCGAAAAAATCGGCTACCGTTTTTTTAACAAAAGGAATTCTTGTACTGCCTCCAACCATTACAATGGTATCAATATCGGTTGTCTTCAATGATGCATCTGCTAATGCATTGGCACAAGATTGAACGGTTTGTTCTATCAAGGGTTTAATGAGCGCTTCAAATGTATTTTTAGTAAGTGCCAAAGGTTCATTGTTCCAAATGATATTGAATGATTCATTTTCACTTAAAAATTTCTTAGCTTCTTCAGCCCGTAGTCTTAACCCCTGAGAAAGTTCTTTGTTATGGTGCAGCTCATCCATAGAAATGCCTGCTTGTTCAATCCAATATTGTACAATTGCCCGATCTATATCATCCCCTCCTAAATAAGTATTTCCATTAGTACTAAGTACTTCAAAAATTCCATTGTTAATATGCAATATTGAAATATCAAAAGTACCGCCACCTAAATCATAAACCGCAATCGTTTTTTCTTCATCTTTTCTCAGTCCAATACCGTAAGCCAGGCTTGCAGCAGTAGGTTCATTTATAATACGCAAAACATCCAATCCGGCTAGTTTACCTGCATCACGCGTTGCTTGCCTTTGCGCGTCATTAAAATATGCAGGCACTGTAATGACAGCTTTTGTAACCGGTGTTTTTAAAATATGTTCTGCACGTTGTGTAAGTTCTTTAAGGATAAAAGAAGACAAATCAATTGGGGAATAGAACTGATTTCCAACTTGCACTTTTACTAAAGTATCGTTATCGTCATCAATCACTTTATAAGTAAAAAAGCTAGCATTCTTACTGATGTCTTTGTAGCTTTTTCCCATCAAACGTTTGGCACTAAAAATGGTATTACGTGGATCTGTTTCTAAATATTGTTTTGCTTCTTCCCCTACTGTCACATTACCCAGATTGTCAAAATGAACGATGCTGGGCACAAGGCTACTAGTATTGTGTTCTTGCAATGCAACAGGTTGCCTGCTTTCAGGGTGTATTATGGCAACCAAACTATTGGTGGTGCCCAAATCAATACCCACAATCATTTCCGCCTTTTGTAAACTGCCGGTTGCTATATTAATTGCTATTTTAGCCATTTTAAGTTTGAATTACGAGGTACAAAGCACGAAAAGTAGAAATGCTAATATTTGTAAAAATAAGAAATGATAAATTGAGTGGGTTGCGATTTAGGGAATGATTTTTTACGAAAAAACGCTGAACGCTGAATGCTAAACGCTAAACGCAATACATTGTTCACCTGCTATGTTCTGCATTGCGCATTCTGCTTTAAGCGTTAAGCGTTTTGCGTTAAGCGTTTTGCGTTACACTTAAATTTCCACTACACTCGTTTTGCTTAGATAATCGTGTAAAGGCATATGGAGGAAGGGTATAAAGAACATATCAATAATAATAAGTCTGGTTAAACTTCGCACAAATATCCATCCAAAAAAAGGCTTTTGCCCCTTGCTATTAACCACTTTAGTGTAACTAAACCATTTTGCAGGAGTACGACTAAATATTGCTTCAAAAAAAATATAATACAGAAATAGTATTCCAAAAAAGAACCATCCAAAATTATAGGGCTTGTAACCCCAATACATTACATACCAATTCCATCCACGAAAAGCAAAAAATGCCAATGTGAAAATAATTAGGGTATCAACAAAAAAGTTGACTGCCCGGGTACCATCACCTACTGATTTCATATTTGCAAAATTAGGGAAAAACATGAGGCGTGAGGAGAGAATCGTGAGGCGTGAGACGTGAAACGTGTGTGAAATACAAAGAAGTAATTACTCAAGACTGAGGATTCACGTCTCACGATTCACGATTCACGTTAATCGATTCCTTACTTTTGTAAAAAGAAAACAATTAGATGAATTTGATAGCAGATTTACAATGGAGGGGCATGATTCAAGATATCATGCCTGGAACAGAAGAGCTATTACAAAAAGAAATGGTATCGGGTTATATTGGATTTGATCCAACCTCAGACAGTTTGCATATTGGCAGTCTTGTTCCCATATTATTATTGGTACACCTACAAAAAGCAGGACATAAACCTTTTGCGCTGGTAGGCGGAGCTACCGGCATGGTGGGTGATCCCAGTGGCAAAAGTGAAGAAAGAAATTTATTAAGTGAAGAAACTTTACTACATAACCAGGAAGGCGTTCGCAATCAATTAGCAAAATTTTTAGACTTTACTGCCACGCATTCAAATGCAGCAGAAATGGTAAATAATTATGATTGGTTTAAGAACTTTAATTTTTTGCATTTCATTCGTGATGTAGGCAAACACATTACGGTTAATTATATGATGTCGAAAGACAGTGTAAAAAAAAGGTTGGAAGGAGAAACGGGAATGAGTTTTACAGAATTCACGTATCAGTTAGTTCAGGGTTATGATTTTTATTGGTTGTACACCCATAAAAATTGCAAGCTACAAATGGGAGGAAGTGACCAATGGGGCAATATACTTACCGGTACAGAATTAATACGTAGAAAAACCGGTGGTGAAGCATTTGCATTTACGTGCCCATTAATTACAAAAGCAGATGGCGGCAAATTTGGCAAGACGGAAAAAGGGAATATTTGGCTTGATGCTAAGAAAACCTCACCCTATCATTTTTATCAATTCTGGTTAAATGCAAGTGATGAGGATTCGAAAAAATGGATTAAAATATTTACCCTTTTACCAAAAACAGAAATTGAATCTTTATTACAAATACATGAATCGGCTCCTCATGAAAGAGCTATACAAAAAAAACTGGCAGCAGAATTGACATGTTTTGTTCATTCTCAATCAGATTATGAATTTGCCATCAAAGCATCCGACATATTATTCGGTAATGCAACAACAACTATTTTACAAAGTTTAAGTGAAGAACAACTATTACAAGTAATGGAAGGTGTTCCAACCCTTGAGATTAAAAAAGAAAAATTAGTAGAGGGCTATGATCTTGTGAGTTTTTTGGCAGAAACCCAAATTTTTGACAGCAAAGGAGACGCAAGAAAAATGTGGCAAGCCGGGGGATTGGGCCTTAACAAAGAAAAAATTTCCATTGAAAAGACAACAATTACTATTTCTGACTTACTGAAAGATAAATATTTGTTGGTGCAGAAAGGAAAGAAGAATTACTATTTGGTGAAAGCAAATTAATGAAAGTATATTTTATATCAGGTTTGGGGGCCGATGAAAAAGCATTTCAGGCGTTAGACTTATCTGCCGTTGAAAAAATTCATCTCAACTGGATCCCTCCTTTACATAAAGAAAGTATTGAATCTTATGCAAAGAGAATGGCAGAAAGGATTGAAGAAGAAAACCCTATCATCATTGGACTTTCCTTTGGAGGCATGATGGCCATCGAAATTGCCAAAATTATAAGTGTTCAACAAGTCATTATTATCTCTAGTGCAAAAGGGAAAATGGAACTCCCTCCCTATTTTAGTATCTGCAGATATATTCCATTTCATAAAATTTTACCAATCAGGGCTATTGGTTTGAATGAAAAAGCAATGCTCTATATTTTTGGAACCCGCAATGAAGAACAGAAACAGAATTTAATCAATATCATAAACAATACAGTAGAAGGCTTTAATAATTGGGCTATTGACAGGATTGTAAAATGGAAGAATACGGTAGTACCAAAAAATTTGGTTCATATTCATGGAGATTCAGATAAACTTTTGCCACTTGGGTATGTAAAATCGGATTATGTAATATCCAATGGAGGGCATTTTATGATTGTGAATCAGGCCAAGGATATTTCAACCATTATTCAAAACATACTTTTCAAAAAAGGATAGCCGAAATTTTTTCTTTATTATTTTACTGACTTAATCACTTTCCACATTTCTTCTGCAACAAATTTATTTCCGGCAGGTGTAAGATGTACTCTATCAGTAGTGAGAATGCCTGATTCTTTATTTTCAGGGTTATTTTTCAAATTGTATTGAATAAATCCTTGACGAAGATCAACAAGGGGCAGGTTATTTTTTAATGAAAAAGTGCGAATCCAATTACTATAGGCATTCAAATCGCCATCTTGTTGATTTGAATGATCAGTACGTTCTCCAATCGCGGCAGGAGTACAAACAATCACTTTAATGCCTGCAGCTTGTAGTTTAGTAACCACTGCCTCATAGAATTTGCCAAATTTTGGGAAATCAGTTCCGGTACCACTTGAACTTTTATGCCAAACATCATTCACACCCACATAGATTAATACGATATCGGGGTTTTGCTTTAAGACATCATTTTCCATCCGCAGGAATAGATCATAAATTTTATCTCCACCAATACCCGCTCCCACTAAATCAAAATTATCCTGAACACCTTCCTGCTGAAGCATGGTATCCATCAACCGAATATACCCTCCCGGCTTAACACCGGCTTGTGTAATTGAATCTCCGAAAAAAACAACTTTTTTCTTTTTGTTGTAATTAAAAGACATCAAAATCATACAACCTACGAATACGGCTATTAAAATCAATTTATTGGAATCCATTTTGAATAAATTTTTTAAGTTTAATAAACATCTGTCATAACGGGAGTAGTAGAAGTCCCCATTAATTCTACAAACTCTCTTTCAACAACAAGATAGCCATTTCCTTTTGCACAAAAATGCACTTTCATATTTTCTATACTAATGGGATTGCCTTCGGGTATATCGGCTAGATTGCTATGTCTGATGTCATGACCGTCTACAATGATTACTAATCCACTGCCTATGGCTTCCATTCTGTTTCCAAGGGTAATGAGCATACCTGTATCTTCACCCAGCCCAATACCGATACTAGAAGGGTTGGCCGAAACAGCTTGTGCTAACCTGGCAAATCTCCCGCGTTTTTCGAAATGTGAATCAAAAATAACCTGATTCATAAAACCAAGTCCGGTAGTAATTTTTACTTCCCCTTTTAAATGTGCACGGGTGGCGTTTCCCTCATAAATCATTGTGTTGCTCATTGCCATTGCGCCGGCAGAAGTACCGGCAACTACAAAGTTTTCGAGTTCATATTTATCTTTGATACACTTCAATATTTTTGTTCCACCAAAAATTGTACTGAGTCGCAACTGATTACCCCCGCTAAAAAGAACGCCGGCACAATTCAGTATTCTTTGTACATAATCTTCTCTAAGTGCATCTTCTCTATTTCTGATATGAATAACGCCAATATCTGTACAACCTATTTTGCCAAAAGCATTTAGGTAATTTTCGCCTACTTCATAAGGGATGGTAGATGCAGTAGTAATTACTTCAATTCGGGCATTATTGCCACCTGCCTCTTCTACAATTCGACGAAGTATGCCTAATTCGAAAAAATTTAGGTTGTTACGGAAAACTTCTCCTTTCTCAAGGTCGGTGCCTTTGTCTTCAGCACCACCAATTGCTATCAGCTTTCCTTTGGGAATACGCATGCATGCCAATTTCGTTCTCGACAAAAATAAGCGATTTGATTTAGTATATCGTACACGAAAAATCAATATATTCAACGTTGAGCAATACGTGTATTTGTTGTTAACAAATGATTTATCCAAAAAACATTAATGTACACTTATGAAGATTGAAGAAATTAAAGTATTAAGAGGCCCCAATTATTGGAGTGTTCGTCGTTCGAAACTGATTCAAATGAAGCTGAATCTTGAGGATTTAGAACAACGTCCGACAAATGAAATTGATGGTTTTTTGGAAAGATTGCAAACAATGTTCCCCACCATGTATTCTCATCGTTGCAGTGTTGGTACTCCGGGCGGTTTTTTTGAAAGAGTAAAAGAAGGAACCTGGATGGGCCATGTAATTGAACATGTGGCTTTAGAATTACAAACCCAAGCCGGTATGGATTGTGGTTTTGGAAGAACAAGGGGTACCGGCAAAACAGGGGAGTATTATGTAGTTTTTAATTATATGGAAGAAGATGCGGGAGTTTTTGCCGCTAAAGCATCTGTACAAATTGCGCAATCATTGGTAGATGCATCCGATTATGATTTGGCGAGTGATATACAACAGTTGCGAGAAATTAGAGAAGATACACGCCTTGGGCCTTCTACAGGCTGTATTGTGGAAGAAGCGGCTAAAAGAGGCATTCCCTTTATTCGGCTAAATGGTCAAAGTCTTGTTCAATTGGGATATGGCGTTCATCAAAAAAGAATAAGGGCCACGATTGCCAGTACCACTTCAAATATAGCAGTAGACATTGCATGTGATAAAGAAGAAACCAAAAACCTTCTGGAAGCGGCAGAGATTCCGGTTCCCAGCGGGACGGTTGTAAGAACTGAAGAAGGATTAAAAGATGCCGTAGAAAAATATGGATATCCATTGGTCATTAAACCCATTGATGGAAATCATGGCAAAGGAAATACCACGAATATTACCACTTGGGAGCAAGCTTTGAAAGCATTTACATCAGCCAAACAATTTAATCGAAGTCTGATAGTAGAGAAATTTATTACCGGATTTGATTTTAGGGTATTGGTCATCAATTATAAATTCATTTGTGCGGCATTGCGAACGCCTGCATCTGTTATAGGTGATGGGAAAAATACGATTCAATGGTTAATTGAAGAGACAAATCAAGACCCCAGAAGAGGATATGGACATGAAAAAGTGCTTACCCAAATAACCATCGATCAATCCAGTGAAAAGATGCTTGATGAAATAGGCTACACTTTAGAATCGATTCCCCACAAAGGAGAATTGGTATTATTAAAAACAACAGCCAATTTAAGTACCGGGGGCACTTCAACCGATGTTACAGATGAAGTACATCCCGTTAATATATTTTTGGCCGAAAGAATAGCAAGAATTATTGGATTAGATATTTGCGGTATCGATATTATGGCAGCAGATTTGAGAACGCCAATTTATGAAAATGGAGGTGCCGTGTTGGAAGTGAATGCAGCACCGGGTTTCCGAATGCATATTGATCCGGCAGAGGGTCTTCCACGTAATGTGGCTGAGCCGGTCATCAATATGTTATTTCCAAAAGGTTCTGATGGACGCATCCCTATTGTTGCCATTACCGGTACGAATGGTAAAACAACCACTACCCGTTTAACCGCCCATATTTGTAAAACAGCCGGCAGAAAAGTAGGGTATACTACCAGTGACGGTGTGTATATTCAGAACCAATTAATGATGAAAGGTGATTGTACGGGTCCATTAAGTGCAAAGTTTGTTTTGCGAGACCCAACAGTCGATTTTGCAGTGTTGGAATGTGCAAGGGGTGGATTATTAAAAGCAGGATTGGCCTTTCAAAACTGCGATGTTAGTATTGTTACAAATGTTACTGCTGATCATTTAGGTTTGGGCGGCATTGATAGCTTAGAACAAATGGCAAGAGCCAAAGCGGTAATACCGGAAACTACTTTTAAGCATGGCTTTGCAATATTAAATGCAGAAGATGATTTAGTATATGCCATGCATGAAGGTTTGGAATGTAATGTGGCTTATTTCAGTATGGATGAAAATAATCCCCGAATCCAAAAGCATAGTAAGAATGGTGGATATGCTGCAGTATATGAAAATGGATATGTTTCTATTTTAAAAGGTACCTGGAAAATTCGGGTAATGAAAGTGAGTGATATTCCTATTACATACGGTGGTAAAGCCTTGCATAATATAATGAATGTGTTACCTGCCATGTTAGCCACTTATTTATTCAAAGACATTACGATTGAAGATATCAGAACAGCTTTGAGTACGTTTGTACCTTCACCCTCACAAACACCCGGACGTTTGAATTTGTTTGAGTTCAAACACTTTAAATTCCTAGTTGATTTTGCTCACAATCCGGCAGGACTGGAATTGTTATGTGATTTTATTAAAAAGATGGATGGGAGCCCCAAAGTGGGCATTATTAGTGGTACCGGAGATCGGCGAGATGATGATATTCGGGAACTAGGCCGTATTTCGGGTAGGTCATTTGATGAAATCATTATTAGGCAAGATAAAAATCTTCGTGGGCGTACCGCCGAAGAAATTGTGCAATTATTGGTGGAAGGGATCAATGAAACCAAAAGTAAGGATATACCCATTAATGTCATTTACAATGAGAAAGAATCGATCATGTTTGCCTATGAACATGCCAAACCGGGCTCATTAATTACGATTATGTGTGATGTGGTTGCAGAAGCATTGGACCTAATTAAAGCATTGAAAGAGAAGGAAGATTCATTATAAATAACCTACAGATCTTTAAAAAATTTGGAACAATTGGGTTACAGCCTTACTTTTGCCACCCATCCAACATAATTGGACCGGATTGCCTGATAGTATAAGGGTAGTACAACTGTTTTTGGTACAGTTTGTCTTGGTTCGAATCCAGGTCAGGCAACATAAAAAGGAAGGTAAATTATCTTCCTTTTTTTATGCCCTGAATTCAATCAAAATTTTGAACCTATTTACACAAACCAAGATAAAACCAATACTCCCAACAATCCCGTTATTGAAACCAAGGTATCCATCACAGACCAGGTTTTAATGGTATCCTTTAAACTTAATTGAAAGTACTCTTTAAACAACCAAAACCCGGTATCATTTACATGTGAAAACATCATACTTCCGGCACCAATACTTAACACCATCAAATTAGGGTTTACAGGCGCTGATAACATAATCGGTGCCATAAAACCAGCAGTGGTAATACCGGAAACAGTTGAAGATCCAACACATACCCGAATAATGGCTGCAATTCCCCAACCCAACATGTAAGGATTGAGATGCATTAATTGAAGTTGGCCGGCTATGATTTGTGACACCCCCCCATCCGTTAAAATTTGTTTTAAAGCCCCTGCACCACCAAAAATTAATAATATGGCGGAAACATCTTTTACCGCTTCAGTAAAATATTGATTGATACGAATTCTATCATTATTTTTAAAAATACCCAGTGAAAAACAGGCAAATATGACCGAGATTAGTAAGCTGACTGTTGCATCTCCGATAAATAAAATGGTTTGCTTAACAAAGCCTTCCTGCATAAATGGGGGAAGTATAGAACCCAACCCTATTAAAATGATGGGGAGTAAAATGGTGACAAAGCAAAGAAATACGGGTGGCAATTTGTCTTGAGCAATTTCAGGAGCTACAAAGTTGAGATTGGGAATGGTTTTGTATCCTTTTACTGTTGACCCATATAATGCCCCTGAAATTAGAATGGCAGGAATAGAAATCATAATCCCATAAAAAAGAGTCAAGCCCATGTCTGCGTTGAGTTGTTTAACCAAGAACAATGGTGCGGGATGTGGAGGTAAATACCCCTGGGTTACAGACAAGGAAGCTAATAAAGGTAAACTAACATATACTGCTGAGAGATTGTTTCTAAATGCAACAGCAAGGGCAATGGGCACTAATAACATGAACCCGACAGAATAAAACAAGGGAAGTCCTACTATGAACCCGGTAATCATAAAAGCCCAGCGAATATGTTTAATTCCAACCCATTCAATCATTTTAGAGGAGATCTGTTGAGCAGCTCCACTTATTGCTATTAGTTTGCCCAGCATGGCGCCTAGGGCAATGATTCCAACCAAAGAGCCCAATGTACTTCCAATGCCAGATTGTACAGATTTCATCAATTGCTCAGGATTCATTCCAATAGCAAGTCCAATACCCATGGTTACTATCAGAAAAGCAAGAAATGTATGAATCTTGAAGTAAGATATGAGCAGGACCAAAAATAATATCCCAACAATGGCATATACAATTTCCATTGTGTTAAGATAAGCATCTTGAGAGTATGTTACCCTTCCACCCTAATCGATTGTTGACAAATTGAAAAAAAGGTGGATTATGAAAGTCTTTGTAAGCAAATTTCCAAACTTTCTCTCCAAGGAATCATTTTAATACCGAAATCATTGATCAATTGATTTTTATCCATTACAGAGTAAGCAGGTCGTTTAGCAGGCGTTGGGTATTCAGTGGTGGGGATGGGTAAGACGTTACATGAAAACCCTGAAAAATCTCTAATCGCGGTTGCAAATTCATACCAGGATATTACCCCTTCATTACAATAATGGTAAATGCCATAATGTGCATTTCCATTTTTCAACGACACAAGTATCATCAAGATTGCTCTGGCAAGATCTTGGGCATAAGTTGGGGAGCCAATTTGATCAGATACTACATTGAGCACAGATCTTTCCTTCAACAAACGCATCATGGTTTTTACAAAATTGTTGCCATGTGTACTATACACCCAAGAAGTTCTTATGATGATTGTCTTAACATTGTTCTCCCTTGCCAATTGTTCACCAACCCATTTGGTATACCCATAATAATTAACCGGATCTGTAACATCGCCGGGTAAATAAGGTTGGGTACCCAAACCATTAAAAACATAATCAGTGGAAATGGTCATCAGTGTGCAATCAATTTTTTGACATTCATGGGCAATCACTCCCACTGCAGTTGCATTGCTTATATAGGCTTGCGCTTGTTCAGTTTCAGCTTTATCAACTGCGGTATATGCAGCACAATTAATAAAATAAGCCGGTTGATGCTTTTCAAAAAAAGCCGGGATATTTTCGGGCATGCTTAGATTAAAAGTGTCTCTGTCAGTAAATAAAAAATCAAACTCATTTTGAAAATTAACGGACAGTTGCAAAAGCTCATAACCCAATTGGCCATTTTTTCCGGAAATTACAACAAGAGGATTTGACATAAAGGATTTTAAAAATCTATGCTATTTTAATTTTATAAAAGAGGCTTGGCTTTTAACGTATGCACAAAGGAAACATTCAAAAGATGTTAAAATGATTTATGAAGATAAAAGTTATTTACTTTCAAATTCTTTGGGAAGTTTAGACCATTCTTCTGCCGGTAATGATTTGAAATATTCGTAGGTTCTTTTTAAACCTTCTGCCCTATCAATTGTTGGTTCCCATCCCAATATTTCACGAGCTTTTGTGATATCAGGTTGCCTTTGCTTTGGATCATCTATGGGCAATGGCTTGTAAATAATTTTAACCGTTGACCCGGTTAATTTTAAAACTTCTTCTGCGAAATCTTTTAGTGAAATCTCATTTGGGTTACCCACATTTACAGGCATGGTATAATCACTCATCAACAAACGATAAATACCTTCTACTAAATCTGACACATAACAAAAGGAACGAGTTTGGGATCCATCTCCAAAAACAGTTAAATCTTCACCGCGTAAGGCTTGTCCTATAAAAGCAGGCAAAGCACGTCCGTCATTTAAACGCATTCTGGGGCCGTATGTATTAAATATTCGAATAATTCTGGTTTCGACTCCATGAAATGTATAATAGGCCCTTGTAATAGATTCCATGAAACGTTTCGCTTCATCATATACACCTCTGGGGCCAACCGGATTGACATTGCCCCAATATTCTTCTTTTTGAGGATGTACCAAAGGGTCTCCGTATACTTCACTGGTAGATGCCACTAAAATCCTAGCCTTCTTTTCCTTTGCTAAACCCAAGCAGTTATGAGTACCCAATGCCCCAACTTTTAAAGTTTGAATAGGAATTTTCAAATAATCGATAGGACTGGCGGGAGAGGCAAAATGGAGTATATAATCCAGGTTTCCTGAAATATGAATAAATTTTGAAACATCATGATTATAAAACTCGAAATTTTTGAGTTTGAAAAGATGCTCTATATTTTTTAAATCACCTGTAATCAAATTGTCCATTCCAATTACATGATACCCTTCTTTGATAAATCGATCACATAAGTGTGACCCCAAAAAACCTGCAGCGCCTGTTATTAAAATTCTTTTTTCGGACATTGTTTATTGATTTATTTATTACACAATTTATCTTCCAATACTTGTATATTGATACCCGAGATTCGTTATGAATTTTACATCAAATAAATTACGCCCATCGAAAATGACTTTGTTTTTCAATTTGCCATTGATGGCATCAAAATCGGGTGTTCTAAATTCACTCCACTCAGTAGCAATGATTAAAGCATCTGCATCAATCAGGGCATCATATTGACTAGATGCGTAGTTTATTTTATCGCCAATAAGCTTTTTAACGTTTGGCATAGCTTCCGGGTCATAAGCAGTAACTGTGGCGCCAGCTTCTATCAATGCATCAATGATATACAAAGCAGGGGCTTCACGTATATCGTCGGTATTGGGTTTAAAGGCCAAACCCCATAATGCAAAATGTTTCCCTTTGATATTATCATGAAACTGTGCTTTTATTTTAGGAACAAGGTGCAACTTTTGAAGTTCATTCACCTCTTCAACAGCTTTTAAAATTTTGAAATCATAGTTTATATCATCTGAAGATTTAATGAGTGCTTGCACATCTTTGGGAAAACAACTTCCTCCATAACCGATGCCAGGGAATAAAAACCGTTTACCAATTCTATCATCACTTCCTATACCTCTTCTAACCATATCAACATCAGCTCCCAATTTTTCACATAATTGTGCAATTTCATTCATAAAAGAAATCTTGGTAGCCAAGAAAGAATTGGCTGCATATTTAGTTAACTCCGCAGATCTTTCATCCATAAAAATGACAGGATTGCCTTGTCTCACAAATGGCGCATATAAATCACTGAGTACTTTTCTTGCTCTTTCAGAATTGGTTCCTACTACAACTCTATCGGGTTTCATAAAGTCATCTACTGCAACACCTTCCCGCAAAAATTCAGGATTACTGACCACATCAAATTCTCCTTTGTAATGTAAAGCAATTGCAGCGTGCACTTTCTCTGCTGTACCAACCGGAACAGTACTTTTGTCAATAATTACTTTATAATCGGTGAGGATTTTTCCTAAATCATTAGCCACGCCCAAAACATATCTTAAATCTGCAGAACCATCTTCCCCGGGGGGAGTTGGCAATGCCAAAAAAATAATAACTGCATCTTTAACTCCTTCGGCAAGATTGGTAGTAAACGTTAATCTACCTTCTTTTAAATTTCGAAGGAATATCTTTTCCAGGCCCGGTTCATAAATAGTTATTTCACCATTTTGTAACTTATCCACTTTATTTTTATCAATATCAATACAGGTTACTTTATTCCCTGTTTCTGCAAAACAAGTGCCGGTTACCAAGCCAACATACCCTGTTCCTACGACTGCTATTTTCATTTATGTTTTATTTAAGTAAACAATTTAATACTAATTGTGTAATATAATTCAATTGTTCAATATCCATTTCTGTATGTATGGGCAATGAAATTACTTTTTCAGTTAACCAATCAGTAGTGGCAAGATTGTATTGAGGTAAGTTGAAGTTTTTAAACATTTTTTGTTTATGTCCGGGTACCGGATAATAAATCATTGACGGCACTTTGTTTTCAGAAAGATTACTATGCAAATTATCTCGGTCGAAATCTTTTAATACAATTGTGTATTGGTGATATACATGCGTACTATAATTGGCTACAAATGGGGTGATTATTTGTTCAATTGATGCGAATTTCTCATTGTAGTAATTAGCAACTTGATTTCGGGATTGGTTATAATTATCTAACTCTTTTAATTTGATGTTTAAAATTGCCGCTTGTATGGTGTCTAATCTGGAATTACAACCCACTATCTCGTGGTAATATCTTTTTTCTTGGCCATGATTGGCAATCATTTTAATTTTTTTGGCCAAAACATCATCGTTTGTAAAAATGGCGCCCCCATCCCCATAAGCTCCCAAATTTTTACTTGGATAAAAAGAAGTAGTACCAATCGTCCCAATTGTTCCTGTTTTCTTTTTGGAACCATCTGAAAATGTGTAATCACAACCGATGGCTTGCGCATTGTCTTCGATAACATACAAACCAAACTCTTCTGCTATTTGCATAATTTCTTCCATGGGTGCTGCATGACCATATAGATGAACCGGAACAATTGCTTTTGTTTTAGGCGTAATTGCTTTTCGGATTGATTCAGGATCAATACAAAATGTTTTGGGATCTACTTCAACAAAAACCGGTTTTAAACGCAATAGTGCCACTACTTCTGTAGTAGCGATGTAAGTAAAAGAAGGTGTGATCACTTCATCACCGGGTTGTAAATCAAGTGCCATCATAGCAATTTGCAATGCATCCGTTCCATTGGCGCATGTAATGGTGTTTCGTACGGAAAGATATTCTCCTAAATTTTCCGAAAAATCATGAACTGCTTTCCCATTAATGTAGGCTGTGCTATCTAGAACCTCGTGTATGGCCGCATCTACTTTGTGCTTAATTTTCAAGTACTGTGACTTGGTATCTACCATTTGAATAGCGCGCATTTTCTCAAATCATTTAGGGCTGGCAAAATTACTACAAAAAGCCTTATCTCGAGCAATTATTGTATCTTACAAATGCATGATAATCAATGATAATTATTTGTTTCTTTGTATTCATTAACAGTAGGCTAAAAGAATGCTTCTCTATCGAATTTTCATATCATTATACCCAAAGCTTGCATGGCTAATAAGCTTTTCAAACAAAAAGGCATTTCAGTGGCACCAGGGTAGAAAAGGGCTTTTTAATCAATTAACACAAGCTTTTCATAATAATAAAAATCCTGTTATCTGGATGCATAGTTCATCACTTGGAGAGTATGAACAAGGATTACCCATCATAGAAAGTATTCGAAAAGAATTTCCTACTCATAAAATAATGGTCACTTTTTTTTCTCCTTCCGGATATGAAGTGCGAAAAAATGATCAATTGGCTGATTATGTTTTTTATTTACCCATGGACTCACCTTCCAATGCAAATCGTTTTTTTAATATTGTGCAACCCTCTTTGATAATATTTATTAAGTATGAGTTTTGGTATTATTATTTAAAAGAAGCACAGGAAAGAAATATCCCATTACTGTTGGTATCGGGAATTTTTAGAGAAAATCAACTATTTTTTAAATGGTATGGGGGGGTGTATAGAAAAATGTTATCCTTTTTCAATTTACTGTTTGTACAAAATGAATCATCTTCGGCTTTATTAAAGTCAATTGGGTTAGAAGAAAAAATTATTGTAAGCGGAGATACTCGATTTGACAGGGTTTTGAGAATTTCTAGAGATTTTGAGCCACTTGTTGTAATTGAAAACTTTTGTACAGGACATGAAACCCTTGTAGCAGGTAGTACTTGGACTGAAGATGATGAAGAACTCGATCATTTTGCCAATACACATTTATCGGTAAAATGCATCATTGCACCTCATGATATTGGTTTAGACAGGATAACAGAATGCACTACCCTTTATAAGCATTCTATTTTGTTTTCCGCATATATCACTGCCTTACAAGAAGGGAATCCCATACCTGCTGAAACAAATGTTTTAATTATAGATAACATGGGTTTATTAAGCAGGCTCTACCAATATGCTTCGATCGCCTATATTGGTGGTGGGTTTGGTGATGATGGCATCCACAATATTCTGGAGCCGGCCGTATTTGGCAAACCCATTATTTTTGGACCAGTTTATGATAAATATGCTGAAGCTGAAGAACTTATTGAATTTGGAGGCGCATTTAGCATTGATAACGCACTAGACTTAGAAAAGATTATAGTAGAACTATTGGAAAATACCGAAAAAAATGCTTTGGCTTCATTAGTCGCAAAAGAATATGTTGAATCAAAGGCAGGGGCTACTGAGAAAGTGATGCATATAATTCATGAAAAACGTCTTTTAATCAATTGATCAAATAATTCAACGGTTTCACTAGTATCAGGCCAACTAAGTTTTACTTTCAATTCCCTTTCAATCCAATATTGTGCTTCAGGATATATACTGAAACCATTAATGGTTTTTAAACTTCTTTCATACATATTTTCGTCGCCCCGAAATAATTCATTTACAAAAAGATAGCGGTCATTAATACCGATTCCTTTCTTAAGGTCACGTATTGGGGTTGCTTGTAAAGCAGTGGCTACTTCTACCCTTTCTTCCTTCAATTTTTCATTCAAGCTTTCTACTTCACCATTCAATACTTTATGATACTCAAAAATCTCAGTTGGAAGGTTAGGAGGGGTTTGAGTTTGGTGAACAAGTGTTGGAATGTCAGTGTTTGACTCAAATAACCAACTATTTGCCGATACAGCTTTTATAGGTACTTCGGCCTGAAATATACCTGACTCACTATTACAAACTTGGCTTGAAACTGTTGGTAAGACTACAGATACTTTGCTTCCTATTCTTGAATGTGAAGTATTTTTCTGTAACTCGCTCAATAATAGCTGTGCGGTTACTGCCAATTTATCAGCATCCAGCTGCTGATCAAATTGTTCTTTTATTTTATTTATCAAGGTGCCCACTCTTTCCATTGGATGTAATACATTTGGGGGGTTACCAATAGTAGATTTCGCTTAAAGATACAAAACGTTTTATTTATTTTTTTATTTTACCAAATGTTTATAGAACCAAGTATTACCGGAGAAAAAAAGGGTTGGATAGAGGTTATCTGTGGAAGTATGTTTAGCGGAAAGACAGAGGAGTTGATCAGAAGACTAAAAAGAGCTAAAATAGCCAACTTGAAAGTAGAGATTTTTAAACCGGCCATTGACATTCGGTTTGATGAAAACGATGTGGTAAGTCATGATGCCAATAGCATTCATTCTACCCCCATTGATAATTCGCAAACCATTTTATTGCTCACAGAAGGTGTAGATGTTGTAGGTATTGATGAGGCGCAGTTTTTTGATGATCAAATAATGAATGTATGCGAGATTTTGGCACTAAAGGGTATTCGGGTAATTGTGGCTGGATTAGACATGGATTATTTAGGGAAACCGTTTGGTCAAATGCCTAATTTACTGGCCATTGCCGATTACATAACCAAACTTCATGCAATTTGTATGAAATGTGGCAATATTGCCAATATCTCATATCGGAAAACCGACGAACAGGGGCAAGTCGTTTTAGGTGAGAAAGACAACTATGAACCACGTTGCCGTAAATGTTATTATGAAAAGTAGCAAACGTATATTTTCTCTTTTCCAAAAAGACTTGTTACTCGAAACAAGACAACAGTATACGCTGTATGGCATTTTACTGTATGTGGCATCGACTATTTTTGTTGTTTATTTATCAATGGGAGAACCGGAAGACAAAGTATGGAACGGTTTATTTTGGGTAATACAACTTTTCGTATGTATTAATGCGGTCGCGAAAAGCTTTTTACAGGAAGGGAAAGGCAGGATGCTTTATTTCTATTCAATAGCCGGGGCCAGTCATTTTGTTTTAGCCAAGTTGCTATTCAATTCATTACTCATGATGGCAATGAGTTTACTAAGTCTTTTTATTTTTAGTTTGTTATTGGGCAACCCTTTGGAAAACGGGCTTCAGTTTGTGTTTATCGCATGTTTAGGGGGAATCAGCATTAGTATGGTTTTTACTTTTTTAGCCGCTATTGCAGCCAAAGCACAGCAACAATCGGCACTCATGGCCATTATGGGCTTTCCAATCATCATTCCTCAATTATTGCTGTTGATGAAAATTTCTACATCTGCGTTTTCGTCTGTTATTCAAGCAGGTTGGTGGCAAATGGTATTGATATTGATTGGTTTTGATATAATGGTGATTGCGCTTGCCCTAATTCTCTTCCCGTTTCTTTGGAAGGATTAAAGAAATTAAGTAATCCCATCTATACTAGCAATTCATATCAATCATTGCTAAAATCTTAGGTGCCTAACAGTTTGCCCTTTATTGATCAATTGTTTTAGCGAATCAATGCCAATTTTTAAATGATTTTCTACGAACTCAGAAGTTACTTTTATGTCACTAGCTTCCGTTTTTACACCATCCGGTATCATGGGCTGATCACTAACCAAAAGTAGTGCCCCTGTTGGAATTTTATTATAAAAGCCAACTGTAAAAATGGTGGCCGTTTCCATATCAATGGCATATGCCCTCACTTTTGTTAAATACTCTTTGAATTCATCATCATGTTCCCAAACCCTTCTGTTAGTGGTATAAACTGTACCGGTCCAATAGTCTACATTGTAATCTCTAATAGTAGTGGAAATTGCTTTTTGTAAGGCAAAGGCCGGCATGGCAGGGACTTCCGGTGGGAAATAATCGTTTGATGTACCTTCTCCCCTTATAGCGGCTATGGGTAAAATAAGATCGCCTAGTTTATTGCGTCTTTTGAGCCCCCCACATTTGCCTAGAAATAATACCGCTTCCGGTTCAATAGCAGTTAGCAAATCCATGATGGTTGCTGCGCCCGGACTACCCATTCCAAAATTAATGATGGTAATACCATTCGCAGTAGCACACTGCATAGGCCGTTCGGCACCAACTACACTTACATTGTTCCATTTGGCAAACATGGTTACATAATTACTGAAATTGGTTAACAGGATAAATTTTCCGAAATTCTCTAACAATTCACCGGTATATCGGGGAAGCCAATTATCTACAATTTCTTGTTTTGATTTCATTTTGTTGTTTTTAAGACAATACGCATAAGTATCTTTGAAAGCCAATCGGCTAAATTACAAAAATTGTTGCCCAAAACAAGACTTATGATCAAAATCGATTATCCGGCTTACGATTTTCTAATGAAAGGAGAATCCGGCAAAGAATTGATTTTTGATCCATTAAGAAAACGCTGGATTCGATTAACACCAGAAGAATGGGTAAGACAAAACATGCTGCAATATCTTGTACAGACAAAACAATTTCCTTCTGCTTTAATCGCGGTTGAAAAAGAAATTTCAATTGGAGAATTAAAAAAAAGGTTTGATATCCTAGTCTATAAAGATTCAAAACCTTGGATGATGATTGAATGCAAAGAAATGAATGTAACATTAAATGAAACCGTTATTAAACAAATCCTTACTTATAATATTCCTTTACAGGCTTCATTTCTTTTGATTACGAACGGAACTGAAACATACGGATTCAAAATAAATAACGAAAAAATTGAGCAATTACAAGAGGTGCCTGACTTTTAAAAAAAACCCATTAACAATTGACCAAATAACTACCCATCTTTGTGAATTTTGCCATGTAAAAGCCTGTATTTTGAACAAAAAAAGAGCCGCCAAAAAAAGGCAGCTCTCTTACAAAGATATTCGCAAAGTTGATTAAGGAAAAATTCCTAACTCAGCATATGAAGTACCCACTTTATTGATAGCACAAACGTAAGCTGCGGTTCTCATATCCGGAATTGAAGGATTGTTTTTCCAGATTTCCATAATTTCATGCGTAGCTGAAATCATGGTTTCCTCTAGCCCACTATGCACTAAATCGATTTCTTCCGGACCGTGTAAAATAAATTTTCGCTCTGCTTCAGACACTTTCTTATCTGTTAAGCTTTCCATTTGTTCAAGAATCAACCCATTTAGATTTTCAGTAAACCTTTTTTCTAAACGACCATAACGCACATGACTCAAATTTTTTAACCACTCAAAATAAGATACAGTAACGCCACCTGCATTCAGATACATATCGGGAATTACCAATACTCCTTTTGCGACTAATATTTCATCTGCTTCCGGTGTTAATGGCCCATTTGCTGCTTCACCAATTATTTTGGCTTTTATTCTATCTGCATTACTAGCATTAATTACATTTTCCAAAGCTGCCGGAATTAAAATATCACAAGCAAGTTCCAATGCAGCTGCACTCGTGGCTAGATTGGTTGCGCCGGGGAAGTTTAAAATAGAACCGGTAACTTTTTTATGCTGAAATACTTCTTCCTCGTTTAAGCCATCTTCCTTAAAAATAGCCCCGTCATGTTCTGAAATTCCGATCACAATTGAACCATTTTCCCTAAAAAATTTGGCACTATGGTAACCCACATTTCCCAAACCTTGAACCACCACTTTTTTACCTTCAACACCAATACTCAAACCCAAGCGTTTCATTACATCCGGCATGTTACATACTTCACGTACGCCATAAAAAACACCCAAGCCTGTTGCTTCTTTTCTTCCCCTAACGCCTCCTTGTGAAATGGGCTTTCCGGTTACACAACCTGCAGCATCAATTTCACCGGGTTTTAATGAAGTATAGGTATCTACTATCCAAGTCATTTCTCTTTCACCTGTGCCATAATCCGGTGCAGGTACATCAATGCCGGGGCCAATAAAATTTTTCTTTACCAGCTCACTGGTATATCTACGTGTTATTTTTTCTAATTCATATACACTGTATTTTTTGGGATTAATCTTAATTCCACCTTTGGCACCACCAAAAGGCACATTTACAATTGCACATTTGTAGGTCATCAATGATGCGAGCGCCATTACTTCATCTTGATTTACTTCATCGCTAAATCGAATTCCACCTTTACAGGGTGATTTATGCTGTGAATGTTGTACCCGATAAGCCTCAATTACTTCAATACGACCATCATCCATCTTCACCGGGAAACGCATACTATAAATGCTATTACATGCTTTAATTTGCTCTAATAATCCTGTCTCCCACTTAGTAAATTGAGATGCTTTATCAAAACTTTGTTCTACACTATGAAAAAAGCTATAGGGTTGTTGACTAGACATATGCGAATTGTTTATTTGTTTAGAATGTTTATTATTTTTAATTAAATGCTTACAAAAAATGGCAATTATTGAATAGAAATATAAAATACATACTTGCCATTCCAATTGTACTTCATTTCAAATAAAGGATCACTCCTCACGACTCACTATTCAACTTCATTCCCTACTTCTTCTCTAATTTACTTATTTTCCTGTCTAAAGAAATTAGGTATAAAAACATGCCCAAAAGAATGGTAACCACTACGGCAACCACTACATATATTTTTCCATTACTCGTCATAACATTTACCGGTTCCAAACTGGTTGTTTGACCAAAAATATTAGACGACCCTAATAAAAGAAATAAAACATTCATCAGTAAATATTTATATCTCATTATTTATTTTTTTTTGGTTAAGTATTTCGGTTCTAATAAGAAGTGTTGTGACCCAAACGCCCAATAATGACCATGCTATAAATGCCGGATACATTACACTGCGCATAGCATTTGTAGTATCCTTGGGATTCAGACCCGGATTCCCTTCGCTCCCCATCCCACCCGGGTGAAGACTTTCGGTTAATCTAGGCAAAATCCAAATCATGGGAAACAACATGAAAAAGGCAAAAATGTTATAGACAGCTCCAATTCTAGCTTGCTTTTCTTCATCTAATAAACTGCCTTTTAGTACAAAATAGGCAAAATAAATAAGTACTGCAATGGCAGCGCCATTCTGTTTGGGATCACCACTCCAGGCTTTCCCCCATTGATAATGGGCCCATATCATGCCGGTAATTAATCCTAAAATTCCTAGAAACGTGCCGGTACGGGCAAATTCGGTAGAATATATATTATGAATTGGATTTTGCTTACGCAAATATTTCACCGCATATACAACAGAAGTTGTATAACACACCATCATAGCAATCCACATGGGGACATGAAAAAAAAGATTTCGGATGGTCTGATGAAGTGGGACACCGGAAGGAGTTGGCACATCAACAATAAAACCGTAAGTGCAGGTATAAAAGAGTAAAATAAAACACAAAATCTTCCACCAAGATTGTCGAATCATGATCTGTTTTTTACAGGCAATACTTCATCACAAAGTCAAACTAACAACTGTGAGCGCAAAAATAGGTGAAAGGAGGGCATAATAATAATGATTGTGTAAAAATTACCTGATAAACATCATTTCGACCAATGGGAGAAATCCGCTACTCGATTTGCAGATTTCTCCCTTTGGTCGAAATGACGCAATACAATTATATTTACGTATGAGCTCGCCACTGTTAGATATTAAAAACTTAGGTATTCATTTTAGTATTGAAGGGGTTGAAACTAAAGCATTACAAAATATTGATATATCTGTTTATCGGGGTGAAATTCTGGCTATTGTGGGTGAATCAGGGTCAGGAAAATCGATAACTGCCTTATCTATGCTTCAATTATTACCAACACCCCCGGCTATTTATACATCGGGTGAAATACTATTGCATATTAAGGACAATACAATTGATCTATTAACCATTCCACGAAAAGAATTGCAATCCATCCGTGGCAACCAAGTGGCTATGATTTTCCAAGAACCCATGACTTCCTTAAACCCGGTGTTAACCTGTGGTTTTCAAGTGATGGAAGCCATCAGACTACATAACCATTATTCAGAAACTAAAGCTAAAAAAAATACAATTGCCCTTTTTGAAAAAGTTCAATTACCCGACCCTACTGCTATGTTTGACAGATATCCACACCAATTAAGTGGCGGTCAAAAACAAAGAGTTATGATAGCCATGGCCATGAGCTGCGAACCATCCCTATTAATTTGTGATGAACCCACAACGGCCTTGGATGTGACAGTACAGAAAAATATTTTAGCACTCATCCGGGAATTGCAGAAAAAGAATAATATGGCAGTTATTTTTATTACCCATGATTTAAGTGTTGTGGCAGAAATATCCGACCGGGTAATAGTGATGTACAAAGGAAAAATCGTTGAACAAAATACAACGACACAAATTTTTAATTTCCCTCAACATCCTTATACAAAAGCTTTATTAGCCTGTAGGCCCTTGCTACATGAAAAAGGAGAACGATTACCCGTGGTGAGTGATTTTATGGAAGTGGATGAGAAGGGAGAGATTCTAGAGAAGTCTGGAGTTAGGAGTCTGGAGTTAGGAGTAGCGCTATCTGGTAAGCAGATTGAATATACAAATAAACTCCAGACTCCAGACTCCTCACTCCAAACTCCTCACACCAGACTCCACACTCCAGGCTCCTCACTCCAGACTCCACATCAGAGCCTCCTAACTGTCAAGAATTTAAAAGTGTATTTCCCTGCAAAAAAATCATTTTTCGGAAAGGTAAGATCATACACCAAAGCAGTCGATGATGTTAGTTTTGAAGTATATGAGGGAGAGACATTAGGATTGGTTGGCGAATCGGGATGTGGCAAAAGCACACTAGGAAGGGCCATTTTGCGATTGATTGATGCTATCGGGGGCAGCATTCATTACAAAGGGCTTGATTTGTTAAACGTTGACCCCAAAACCCTTATTTCTTTGCGAAAAGATATGCAGATCATTTTTCAAGACCCTTATTCTTCACTAAATCCTAGAATGACAATTGGGGATGCAATTGCGGAACCCTTGCTGGTTCATCAGATGGTTAACAATAAAAAAGAGCGGAAAAAAAAGGTGATTGAATTATTAGAAAAAGTTAACCTTTCAGCTGAACATTATGATCGGTATCCACATGAATTTAGCGGGGGACAACGCCAACGAATAGTGATTGCCAGGGCATTGGCACTGAAACCCACGTTTCTTATCTGCGATGAAAGCGTTTCAGCCTTGGATGTTAGTGTACAAGCCCAAGTATTAAATCTTTTGAATGATTTGAAGAAAGAATTTGGTTTTACGGCTATTTTTATTTCGCATGATTTATCAGTTGTCCGGTATGTCAGTGATAGGATTATGGTGATGAATAAAGGTAAAATTGAAGAGATTGGCGATGCAGAACAAGTGTATTTGCATCCCTCCACCCCTTATACAAAAGGATTGATTTCCTCTATCCCAAAGGGTATTTTGTAAAGATATCCATATAGAAATCAATCTGTTATCGATCTTATTGGCATTTTGCGTTCATTTCCTTACCTTTGCGGCCTTCCGAAATTCATGCCGTAACATGAAGCGAGTCGTCCTTCCCCTAGTTTACATGGGACGGCAACCTGAGTGTGGCTATCAACAAAAACAAGCATAGACACATGAAATTATCACAGTTCAAGTTTGATTTACCCCTTAACCTGATTGCCCAGAACCCCACAAAAAGAAGAGAAGACAGCCGTATGATGGTTGTTGACCGTAAGAGTGGGCACATGGAGAACAGGCATTTTCGCGACATCATGGAATATTATGATGACAAAGATGTATTTGTTGTAAATAACACCAAAGTATTTCCGGCAAGAATGTATGGCCGCAAAGAAAAAACAGGTGCAAAAATTGAAGTATTCTTATTACGTGAATTAAATAAACCCAACCGCTTATGGGATGTAATTGTTGATCCCGCAAGAAAAATACGTGTCGGGAATAAATTATACTTTGGAGAAAATGAAGAACTGGTTGCTGAAGTAATCGATAACACTACCAGTCGCGGACGTACCATTCGTTTTTTATGGGATAATGACGATGAGAGTTTTAAAAAAATGTTGGAATTATTAGGCGAAACCCCTTTGCCAAAATACATCAAGCGTAAGCCGGATGAAGAAGACAAAGAACGTTATCAAACTGTGTATGCAAAGCATGAAGGTGCTGTAGCTGCACCCACCGCCGGATTACATTTTAGCAAAGAATTGATTAAGCGTTGCGAAATTCAGGGTATTCGATTTGCAGAAGTTACTTTACATACCGGTCTTGGCACTTTTCGCCCTATTGAAGTGGAAGATTTGAGCAAACATAAAATGGATGCCGAATATTATGCCATTGATGAGCAAGCTTGTAATATTGTTAACAAGGCCAAAGAAACCGGCCGTAGAATTTGCTCTATCGGCACTACTACCATGCGTGCTATGGAAAGCAGCTTTACTGCACAAAAATTATTGAAACCAAGTGAAGGCTGGACCAATCATTTTATTCACCCCCCTTATAATTTTAATGTAGCCGATAGTTTGGTGACAAATTTTCATTTACCAAAAACCAGTTTATTAATCATGACCTGTGCATTTGCGGGTTATGACTTGGCAATTGAAGCCTATAAAAAAGCCATTAAAGACAAATACCGGTTCTTCAGTTATGGAGATGCGTTGTTGATTGTGTAATGAGGGAGAAAAAGTCAAAAGTGAAAAGTCAAAAGTGAAATGAAAAATCTTCACTTTTGACTTTTCACTTTTCTTTTAGTAGCATTGAATTCTAAAAAACCATTAAGTGCTGGGGACTTTATTTTTTCAATGCCGACTTATAATCGAAGGGAAGCATGGTTGCCATTTTTTCCCACCAACCCCAATAGCCTGATGAAATAAGATCTATTCCGGAAAAATAACTTCCGTTGGCCAATACGGCTACCGGTTTGCCCGAGATCAAATGAATCATAGATGTGATGGGTCCTTTTGTTGCTGTTCGAAAACCCGGTTTTCCATATTCCTCCGGAAATAATTTACTTGGAAAACGGACCTGTAAATAATTCGTAAATTCTAACGCTGCCGTAACACTATCAATACCATAAGCAATGCTGTCGCCCGGCAAAACGGTATTGACTAAAACACTCAATTCTTCCGGATGTTGCAATACTTTTCGGTAATACGCAATAGAATCTGTATTGTCGATTTTTGGAAAGGATTGGCCAATTACAAATGTACCATTCGAGCTGGCACCTTTCATTCCTGATTGATAAATGGCTTTTACGCGATTTTTTTCGGCGGGTGTTACCATGTATAATTTTCGTACTTCAAACCCATTTTCTATTAATTTATTCCGAAACAAAGAACGCATAAAATGCATCAAAGACCCATAATAGGCTTCTTCCCTATTTCGATTCCACCTTCTTTGCTTTGATTTTTTATCCGTTTCAATATCCTCAAAATGAGGGTACCCTTGGTAAAATAGTATTCGCTCTGTGAAATTATATTCAAATTTGATTAATTCATATTTCAACAAATAGCCCAATGCCTTATTTTCTAGAAGTAAGCTTTCATCAGCATATGCGTTCAAAGTATTGCCTTTTTTATTAAAGCGAAATCTTACCGCATCTTTGTTTACTAACTTACACTCATTGGCAAATGAAGAAGTGCCAATGAAATTTTCTATAAATAGTGACCCCCATTTTTCCCAGCCATTTTTTTCGAATGATTCAACTATCACTTCTTTCAGTTCCATTACTTTGGGTTTTAAAACAACAGGAAGAGATTGAGGCAATTCATTGGACAATACATTAATAATATACGTTTCATAACCGATATAAGAAATCACCAAATCAAATCTACCGGAAGGAAAAGGACTAATAGTGAACTCACCATTCTCATTAGACAAGGTACCCACTGAAGTATTGCTTAAAAAAACATTGGCGGCTATGATAGGTTTATTAGAGTCGGATGCAGTTATTCTACCTTTTAAAACCATTTGGGCATTAGAGACAATACAACCGATTAAACAGAAAAGGATTGTCATCAAATATTTATGCATAAATAGGCATTTCACTAAGGAAAAATAATGACAGCGATGCAAATAAAAAAACCGCCGATAAAATAAACAGCGGTTCTTGTACATGCCAGGTAGCAAGCTTATAAGCCAAACAATCCACTATTCAATAATTGCAAGGTTTTTGTTTTATAAGAACTAGGCACCAATAAGGATATATTATGTGGGCTTCCTCCATAACTTACCATGGTAACAGGTATTTCATTGATGGAAGTAAACAATTTCTGTAACACATCTTCGGTTTTGGCAATTTCATTACCAACAATGGACACTATGGTTTGATCTGTCTCCACATCAACTGTGCCAAATGGTTCCAATTCTTTTATGATTTGCTTTAAAAATAAGTCAGCATCAATTGTTACAGATACAGCGACTTCTGAAGTTGTAATCATATCAATAGAAGTATGGTATTTTTCAAACACTTCAAATACTTTTCTTAAAAATCCATAGGCCAATAACATACGACTGCTTTTTATTTTGATGGCGATAATCCCATCTTTGGCAGCAACTGCTTTCACA
>JANOVY010000149.1:0-34717 GCA_031417635.1 Bacteroidota bacterium
GATGGTAAAGTGGCGCCGGTGTTTTTTGGCAGTGCGGTTAACAACTTTGGGGTTAAGGAAATGCTGGACACCTTTATCCGCATAGCACCTACGCCCCGCAGCAGAGAAACTACTGTTCGCCCCGTAAATGTGGAAGAAGATAAAATGAGTGGCTTTGTTTTTAAGATACATGCTAACCTAGACCCGAAGCATAGAGATAGAATTGCTTTCTTTAGAGTTTGTTCCGGTAAGTTTGAACGGAATAAATACTTTCATCATGTGCGGTTGGATAAGGATGTTCGTTTTAGTGCGCCGTATAGTTTTATGGCCCGGGAAAAAAGTGTGATTGAAGATGCCTACGCCGGTGATGTGGTGGGTTTGTTTGACACCGGTAATTTTAAAATTGGTGATACACTAACAGAAGGAGAGAATTTTTTCTTTACCGGTATTCCTTCTTTTTCGCCAGAGATATTTAAGGAAGTGGTGAATAAAGACCCGATGAAGACGAAGCAATTGGAAAAAGGATTGATGCAATTGACGGACGAAGGTGTGGCGCAATTGTTTACCCAGTTTGGAGGTAATAAGAAAATAATCGGCTGCGTAGGCGAACTACAATTTGAAGTAATTCAATATCGATTATTGCAAGAGTATGGTGCTGCTTGCGAATTTAGGGCCCTGCCTTTTTACAAAGCCTGTTGGTTAACCAGTACCGATCCAAAAAAGTTGGATGATTTTCTTCGTTTCAAACAACAAAACTCGGCCGAAGACAAAGATGGTCATCCGGTATACCTAGCACAAAGTGAATGGTTTCTAAATACTGAAATCACCAATAACCCGGATATTGTGTTTCATTTTTCAAGTGAAGTGCACAAATAGGTTTGTGGTTTGGGGTTTGTGGTTGTTTTTGGTTAAGAGGTATGTTGGTGTATAATCTATAAGCAATCAGGATTCACGCCTCACGCTTCACGATTCTTTACGAAGTAAATCTCTTAACTTTTATCCATGATTTTGTTCTAAACTGAGCGGTTATTGGTAAGAAGGGGAAAGGAGTGAAAAGTGAAAAGTGAATTGACAAGGTGTTTTTTGACTTTTGACTTTTGACTTTTTTTCTAAACATTAATCCATGATTCTATTCGAAACTGAGCGTTTATTGGTAAGAAGGTTCACGCTTTCTGACGCTGAGTCGTTCTTTCTGTTGAATAGCAATGCCAGGGTAATGCAATTTATTAGACCGGTGAAAAACAGGGAGGAATGTGATGCATTTTTGGCTGCCAATATCAATTTTTATTTGGATACCTCGGTGTTAGGTCGCTTTGGAGTATTTGAAAAGGAGTCCGGGTGCTTTTTGGGGGCATTTTCTTATTTATACCTGGCCGGTGAGTCTGATTTTCATTTGGGGTATGCATTATTACCCGAAGCATGGGGTAAGGGATATGCGACTGAATTGGTAAAATCGGGACTTGATTATTTCTTCAAACATAGCCAACAGAAAGAAGTATTTGCTATAACCGAAAAAGAGCATCTGGCCTCACAAAAAGTGTTGTATAAGGCCGGTTTTCTATTAAAAGGAGAACACAAGGAAGAAGAAAAAAACTTACTATTATTTAGGTTTCAATCAGATTGGCTCTCAATGCAGGGTGGTAACGCCAATTAATGCTGCCTATTTTGTACTTTTGCCGCTCTTATGAAATCAAGAACATTAAAGAAAGACAAGGTAAATATTATCACCCTGGGTTGCAGTAAAAACTTGGTGGACAGTGAGGTATTGAGTGGTCAATTAGCCGCCAATGATATCAATGTGGTACATGAGAATACCAAATTAGATCATAATATATCAGTCATAAATACCTGTGGGTTTATTGATAAAGCCAAAGAAGAAAGCATCAATACCATCCTCGATCAATTAGAACTCAAAAGAAGGGGCAAGCTTGATAAAGTATATGTTACAGGCTGCTTAAGTGAACGGTACCGCTCTGACCTTGAAAAAGAAATGCCCGAAGTAGATGCCTGGTTTGGTACACTCGAACTACCCTTGATCTTGAAGCAATTTGATGCGGATTATAAAACGGAACTTTTGGGGGAGCGTTTATTAAGTACACCTAGTCATTATGCCTACTTAAAAATTAGTGAAGGTTGTAACAGAACCTGTTCTTTTTGTGCCATTCCACTGATGCGTGGAAAACATATCAGCAAACCCATTGAGCAATTAGTGGCAGAAGCAGAGGGATTGGTGAAGAAGGGAGTAAAGGAAATCATGTTGATTGCACAGGAGCTTACATATTACGGATTGGATATCTATAAAAGCCGTGAACTACCTAAGTTATTGCATGCCTTAGCGGATGTAAAGGGATTGGAATGGATTCGATTACATTATGCTTATCCCAGCAAGTTCCCCTTAGAAATTTTAGATGTGATGCGCGAAAGGGATAATATTTGCAATTACCTGGATATGCCCCTACAACATGCCAGCAATCACATGCTCGATGCCATGCATAGGAATATTACCCGCGAGGAAATGTCGGAACTCATTAAAGCCATCCGTGAAAAAGTGCCGGGAATCTGTTTACGAACCACACTGATAGCAGGTTTCCCCGGTGAAACAGAAGAAGATGTAGAAGAGCTAAAAGCGTTTTTACAGGAACACAAGTTTGATCGGGTGGGTATATTTAATTACAGTCATGAAGAGAATACATCGGCCTATGATTTGGTTGACAATGTATCTGATGAAGACAAAGTACTCCGAGCTCAAGAAATCATGGAAGTGCAACAGGAGATCAGCTATGAAAAAAATCAAGAGAAAATAGGTAAGGTTTTTAAAGTAATCATTGATAAAAAAGAAGCCGGCCGTTATTTAGGCAGAACAGAATTTGATAGCGTAGAAGTAGATAATGAAGTGGTGATTCATTCCACCAAAAAATTAACAATAGGAGAGTTTGTGCAAGTGAAGATTACCAAAGCGTATGATTATGATTTGGAAGGGGAAGTGGTGTGAGGGAGCGTCAGGGGTGAGACGTGAGAGGTGAGACGTGAGACGTGAAAGGTGAGACGTGAAAGGTGGAACTTGAAAGGTGAAAAGTGAAAAAAAGATGATGAAAAGTTAATTCACTTGAATGGGATTTCTATTAAAATTCAAATTAAATTGATAGCAAGATAATTGTTTTCTTAGCTTGTTTTTATAAAATAACAATACCCCATCGGGGTAAAATACCGGTAGACTTGAGAGGATTTTTTTATTTAAAAGGTAATGATGCCAAAACAATTGTTCCAAAGATTGTTTTTATAAAATAACAATACCACAACGGGGTAAAATACCGGTAGAATTATTTAACAATTGATATTGAATATTGCAAATGATAAGGGAATATTTTCATATCACCCCCCGATATTCTTTAGGCGTTTTACCGGTGATCTTTTTAAATACCCTGTTGAAATTAGATAGGTTGGCAAAACCTGATTCATAACAAATGGTACTGATGGGTTTATCATCCTGTAGCAATAAGGTACAAGAATTGGTTACCCTGATTTCTTGTAAGAAATGAATATATGTTTTACCGGTTCTTGTTTTAAAATATTTGCAAAAAGATTCCACAGTCATATTAGCAACACCGGCAATTTCAGTTAAGTTAATTTCCTCTTTGTTGTTAAGAAAAGTATATTCCAGCACTTTGTTCAATCTGTTTCCATCTACATCTTTGATGGGGCGTTGGATAATGATGCGAGAGAGGGCCTTCATTTCTTTTTTGGTAGAAAGCAATTGTAAGAGGGATAGAAAATACTTTAGTTTGTCTATTCCCTCTGCGGTAGCAATGTGTTGAAGGTTTTCAATGAGTTGTATTTGTTTTCGTCCGTTAATTCTGTATCCGCCCTGGCTATGATGAAAGAAAGGAATGATTGATTTCATTTCATTTAATGCCCAAAAATGTTTGCCCATGGAGAACTCGTCAAAAAAAATAGTGATGGCTTTAGCAGATAATCGTTTTTTAAAATACACTGCATCATTTCTAAAAACATGGGGTTGATTAGATCCAATCACAAACACATCACCTTCAGAAAATCGGCCCACATAATCACCGGCAATAAGCGTACCCCGGCTTTTTTGAATAAGGGTGAGTTGAATTTCGGGATGTTGGTGTAAGTGATTGTATAAGTAAGGCAATTCATCTATTTGTACCCGAATGCCTTCTTCACTCGACCTAGGAATTTTAAAAGGGATCACTTTCATAGGTATAAAATTAACCAATTATTGCTTTATGTGTATAATAATTGGATAATATAGTATTGGTATTGACTAAAAACGGCCATAAGAATCCTGTTCCTCTATGTTAATTTTACTGCAAATTATTTTATATGAGTTTTCAATGGAAAGGCGTTTTTCCTGCCGTAACAACAAAATTTACGGCAGATGACCAGTTAGATTTATCCTTATTCGAAAAAAACTTGACTGCACAATTGGATGCAGGAGTTAACGGTATTATTCTGGGAGGTACCTTAGGAGAAGCCAGTGTATTAACCACCACAGAAAAGGAGAAACTGGTAAAGTTTGCCATCGAAAAAATTGCCGGAAGGGTACCGGTGGTATTAAATATTGCAGAAGGCAGTACACCGGAGGCATTGAAACAGGCCGAATATGCGAAAGCTTGGGGAGCCAAAGGGATCATGATTTTACCACCCATGCGATACAAGAGCGATCATCGTGAAACAGTTACTTATTTTACGACCGTCGCAAAATCTACCGATTTGCCTATCATGATTTATAATAACCCGGTTGATTATAAAATTGATGTTACACCTGATATGTTTGAAGACTTAACGGCATGTGCCAATATTGGTGCCATTAAAGAGTCGACCAGAGATGTAACCAATGTAACGAGATTAATCAATCGTTTTGGGGATCGATTTAAAATATTGTGTGGAGTAGATACCTTGGCAATGGAGGAATTGGTATTGGGTGCAGATGGTTGGGTGGCAGGATTGGTATGTGCTTTCCCTGCCGAAACGGTGGCCATCTATCGATTGGTAAAAGCAGGTAGAATAGCAGAAGCCACAGCCATTTACCGTTGGTTTATGCCATTATTGGAATTAGACATTCATGCCAAACTGGTACAATACATTAAATTAGCTGAAACACAAGCCGGCATTGGCTCTGAATTTGTAAGGGCGCCACGCTTAACTTTGGTGGGCGAAGAAAGAACCCGCATATTAGAAACCATTAACAAAGGGATTGCAGCAAGACCTACACTTCCGGACTATTTACATTTGAATGTATAAATTATGAATAACTCTTTAGAAAGGTTACCCGGTATTGATAACGTAATGCAAAATGCCGAAAAAGCATTCCATAGTTATCGCAAAGCAAGTCCGGAAAACAAAGCTTTGTTTTTAGAAGCGATTGCGAATAATATTGAATCATTGGGTGAAGAGTTGATCAATACAGCTTCTCAGGAAACCAATTTGCCGCTAGCCAGATTAACAGGGGAGAGAGGACGAACCACCATGCAACTTAGATTGTTTGCGCAAATGCTTCGTGAAGGAAGTTGGGTTGAAGCATCGATTGATACGGCCATTCCGGATAAGACGCCTCCCAAACCGGACTTACGAAAAATGCTGATACCCTTAGGTCCTGTCATTGTATTTGGGGCGAGTAATTTTCCTTTTGCTTATTCAACTGCCGGCGGAGACACAGCAAGTGCATTGGCAGCAGGATGTCCTGTTATAGTAAAAGCACATCCGGCTCACTTGCAAACATCCACTTTGGTGGATGGCGCTATACAAAAAGCAATCAGTTCATGTGGTATGCCTTCTCATACTTTTCAACATGTAGTAGACACTTCATTTGAATCGGGAAAAGCATTGGTACAACATCCACATACGGCAGCAGTAGGGTTTACGGGATCCTTTAGCGGTGGAAAAGCTTTGTACGATTATGCTGCAGCCAGAAAAAATCCCATTCCGGTTTTCTCAGAAATGGGTAGTATCAATCCGGTTATTTTTTTACCGGATACTTTATCATTGAATGCAGAATTACTGGCTAAGCAATATGCGGGTTCTATCACTTTAGGAATGGGGCAATTTTGTACCAATCCCGGCTTATTAATTGCTTTGGCAGGTAAACACACAAATCAATTTTTACAGCTGCTTAGTAAAGAAATAGAAACAGTCATTCCTGCTAAAATGTTGCATGCAGGCATTCACAAAGTATACGGCGAAAAAAGAAAGGCTGCTTTGCAAGAAACAGGTGTTGAGCTGGTTACAAAAGATAACCAACAGACCGGTGATATGGAACCTTTGCCGTCTGTAGCTTCAGTTGAAGGTGCTGTTTTTCTACAAAACCCATTATTGCATGAAGAAGTGTTTGGTCCATATTCTTTATTGGTGATCTGTAAAGATCTAACAGAACTTACCTCCGTGTGGAAATCGGTTTCCGGGCAATTGTCTACCACAATTATGGGTACCGATAAAGATTTTATAGACCATCAATCATTAATTGAAACCGCTACCACCATTGCCGGAAGAATTGCATTTAACAATGTGCCTACAGGGGTTGAAGTTTGCCCGAGTATGGTGCATGGTGGCCCTTTTCCGGCATCAACCGATAGTCGGTTTACTGCGGTGGGCATTGGAGCAGTAAAAAGATGGGTTCGGCCGGTATGTTACCAAAACTGTCCCGGCTTTTTATTGCCGGATGCTTTGAAAGAGGCAAATCCATTGGGTATCTGGAGATTGTATAATAATGAGTGGCAAAAAAAGTGAAAATCGATTAATCGTTTTACAAAACTATTCGATCAAAGAATACGCTTGAAAAGTATTCACTAAACTTTTTGAAATCGTTGCATTTTGTTAATCTGCAAAAAGTAGAAACACAAGAGTAAGGAAATACCAAAATAAGCAAGGATGAAATAATTACTCATGGCTACATATTGATTGAGTCCAAACCAATCACCCGAATAATAAAGGATACCCATACCATATAAGCTCTTTGATAGTTCCCAAACCCAGCTGGTCGGATTATTATCCATCAATTCTGTGAGTGCATATACAAATAAGAAAATAAATCCGCCATATACAAACATTCCCGGACTTCCAATTTTGGCAATATTGGCAAAGAAAAAACTGATCGTCAGTAAAAGGACTACCATTTGTATCCATGCATACCCAATGAATAAAGGGTTTTCAACGGTATCGTATTTTTTAAAACGATACACATCTTGAATTTTATACACCGGATATTTTTCAGCAACATCGGCCGGGCGCCAACCCGTGGGCATCAACCAGATTCGAAATTTGTCTTTCACACTTTTGGTATTCCAGGCATCTTTGATCAACAACCACAAATGCATGAAATTTATTTTAATGGGGTTCCATGTATGTACCGGCCTGGTAATTCCATATACCGCTTTTACATTCGGTAATTCTTCCTGATAGGTACCAAACCACTTATCCCAGAAAATAAATATTTGTCCATAGTTTTTATCCATGTATTCAGGATTGATGGCATGATGTACTCTATGGTGAGACGGGGTTACTAAAAATTTCTCTAAAAAGCCCATCTTCCCAATATGTTGTGTATGATACCAGAATTGGGCAAACAAATGGATAGGAGCAACAACCGCCACTACAGTAGCCGGTACGCCCAAAATAGCAGCGGGTAATAGAAAAATAGTAAAAATGCGAAAGATGGATGAAATACTTTGTCGCAATGCACAAGCCAAATTATATTCTTCACTGCTATGGTGAACGATATGTGCATTCCAAAAGAAATTATATTCATGATCAATTCGATGTACGAGGTATCCCGCTACATCAAGTGCAAAAAAAGCAATGATAAATAAACCAATGGAAGATTTGATATGAAAGATGGCAAAATGATCTACCATCCAACCATATCCAATAATGGCAATACTTAGTCCTAATACGTCTTTGGTGGTATTGGTGGCACCGGAACTCAAGCTAGATATGGCATCCAAATTTCGTACGGTATCTTTGCCCTTTTTCCAGCCCCACCATTTTTCGAATAGAACCAATAACAGAAATGCAGGAATGGCAATCAATAAAATTTTTCCGTATGTTTCCATATATATGTTAGAACATTGAAAATAGGTAGAACAATTGGAAAAAATAGCAAAACCATCAATTAAATAAAGCTTAATAAAATTATGAAAACGGCTCCCATTCTCTATCATCAACCAATTGCAAATAATTTAAATGGACATATTTTTCATTGTATTGATGCCCATACTTGCGGAAATCCGGTAAGGGTGGTAGCTATGGGCGGTCCTTCCTTAGAAGGCAATAGTATGAGTGAAATGCGACAAGATTTTTTGCAGTCCTACGATTGGATTAGAAAAGGGCTCATGTTTGAGCCAAGAGGACATGATATGATGAGTGGAAGTATTTTATATCCTCCGCAAGATCCGGCGAATGATGTAGGTGTATTGTTTATTGAAACCAGTGGTTGTTTGCCCATGTGTGGTCATGGAACCATTGGAACCATTACCATCGCTATAGAAGAAGGACTGATCATCCCAAAAGTGACCGGTACCGTTAAGATGGAAGCACCTGCGGGGCTGGTGAATATTTCTTACAAGCAAGAAGGTAAAAAAGTAACCAGTGTAAAATTAACAAATGTAGCAGCTTATTTGGCAGGCGAAGGATTGACGGTTACCTGCCCGGAGTTAGGGGAATTGGTAATCGATGTTTCTTATGGAGGTAATTTTTATGCAATAGTAGAGGTACAAAAAAACTTTGGTGGCTTAGAAAATTTTGCCGCCGATCAATTGATTGCTTGGTCGAGAGAATTGCGAAAAAGGATTAATGAAAAATATACTTTTGTCCATCCGGATAATCCAACTATCAATGGTTGTTCCCATATTTTATGGGCAGGTGCTGTATTAGATAAAACGTCAACTGCCCGCAATGCAGTTTTTTATGGCGATAAAGCCATCGACCGCTCACCCTGTGGTACCGGCACTTCTGCACGTATGGCGCAGTGGCATGCAAAAGGAAAATTAAAAGAAGGGGACCTATTTATTCATGAAAGTATCATTGGATCAAAATTTACGGGCAAAGTAGAAAGCATGACTTCAGTGGGTGGTAACACTGCAATCATTCCCAGTGTTGAGGGCTGGGCTAAAATTTATGGACACAATACAATATCCATTGATCCCAATGATGATCCCTATGCATATGGATTTCAGGTAATATAATCTATTTGCTTTACTCTTTCTCTGTGAAACTCCATTACTCTGTGCCCTCTGTGTTGAAAAAAAACACTCGCATGTGAAGTTTTTTTTCAACACAGAGGACACAGAAATACAGAGGTACACAGAGATTTTATAAGTATTGAAAAATTGTTAAAGGGTGTCATCAACCCAATGAAGCAATATCAATCACAAACCGATATCTCACATCTCCTTTAATCATTCTTTCATACGCTTCATTAATGGTTTGTACATTAATCACTTCAACATCCGATACGATATTGTGTTCCGCACAAAAATCAAGCATCTCCTGGGTTTCTTTAATACCGCCAATTAAGGAACCAATAATACTTCTCCGTTTCATGATTAAATTAAAGGCAGGAACTTTGGATGGAGTAGGGGGTACACCCACAACAATCATGGTTCCATTGGTACGAAGCAAATCTAAATAAGTACCATATTCGTGTTGCGCTGATATGGTATTCAAAATAAAATCGAAATGATTTTGCAAACCATTCATGGTTTCTTTATCAGAAGTTAATGCAAAATGATGGGCTCCTAATTTTTTGGCATCCGCTTCTTTGGAAGGTGAGCTGCTAAGCATGGTTACTTCTGCACCAAATGCTGCGGCAAATTTTACACCCATATGTCCCAATCCGCCTAAGCCAAGTACCGCCACACGGTGTCCCTTTCCAACCCCCAAATGACGCAAAGGTGAATAAGTGGTAATACCTGCACACAATAGTGGCGCAACGCCCGATAAAGGCAGGTTTGGTGAAATGGTAAGTGTGTATTGCTCGTCAACAACGATCTTGGTAGAATAACCTCCATAGGTAGGTAAGTTGGTAACTTTTTCTCTTCCGTTATAAGTGCCAACCATACCAGTGTCGCAGTATTGTTCCAATCCTGCTTCACAATTGCTACAAGTTCTACAAGAATCAACAAAACAACCCACCCCTGCAATATCACCTACTTTAAATTTGGTAACATTGGCGCCAATTTCTGTCACTCTGCCTACAATTTCATGTCCGGGTACCATCGGGTAAATAGAACCGCCCCACTCATCTCTTACTTGGTGAATATCAGAATGGCAAACGCCACAATATAAAATTTCGATGCTAACATCTTTTGGACCCGTTGCTCTTCTTTCTAATTGATAAGGAGCCAGTGGAGTTGTGGGGGATTGTGCTGCGTATGAATTTGTAGCTGACATAATTGAGGTTTAATTTGATAACAGAATTTGAACTATTTTGTTTAGAAAAAAACAAGTTTTGAATTAAATGAAATAAATTTTCAAAAAAAAAATTTAGTTTTTGATTTACTTATTTCAATTGATGAGTGGAAATTATTTCAAATAAGTTCTAAAAAAGGTTAGTGTTCGTTGCCAAGCCAATATAGCCGCTGCTTCATTATAACGCGCCGTGGAAGTATCATTATGAAAAGCATGGTTTACGCCTTCATACATATACAATTCATATCGAGTATTTGCTTTCTTCAACGCTTCTTCATAAGCAGGTATCCCTGCATCAATTCTTTCATCTAGCCCAGCATAGTGTAATTGAACGGCAGCTTTTATTTTGGGCACATCTAACGCTGCCGGTTGCATACCATAAAAAGCAACAGCCGCCTGTAATTTAGGAACATTTACTGCCAATTGGTTTGACAAAGCACCGCCCCAACAAAAGCCCACACAACCGGTATGACCGTTACAATCTTTTCGCGTTCTAAGGTATTCTGCAGTTTGAATAAAGTTGGTTAGGTTTTGAGCCGGATTTAATTTAGAAATCAATTGACGGGCTTCATCTTCATCATCCGGTGGTGTTCCTCCGGCTTCTGACAATGCATCGGGTGCTATGGCAAGAAATCCAGCCAAGGCTGCCCTACGTGTAACATCTTTAATGTGTTTGGTAAGGCCTCTGTTTTCATGAATGATGAGCAATCCGGGAAGATTGATTCCTTTTTTGGGTTTTGCCATATAACCCATCATTGAAATACCACCCACCTCCCAATAAACATCTTCCGTATCAATATCAGGATTTTGAATAGAAACCGTGTTTGCTTTTGCATGATTACTTTCTATCATGGGAAGAATGGATATTGCCAAAGCCATACTGCCGGTTATGAGCGCAAGCCTTTTAAGGAAAACCTCACGTGCTAAAGGTTTGTGGGTGTACTCGTCGTATAAATTGAGGATGCGTTGATCCATGATATGGTTTTAAATACTAAATATAGCCAGAAATATGCGCACCAAACCACAAAGGCACAATGGTTATTTTTTTTTTGCCTTTCTGCCTTGATACGCTCCCCGTTTCTTTATAGGCTGTTGTTTCAGGTAATGAAGTTCAAGCAAAATATGCGCTGCCTCAGTCAGTTTTTCCATTTTTTCATACAAAGCAATCATCACATGTCTATCAGCTGAACTAAGTGTTTTATGAAAACTACCCGTAACGGTGGTTTTTAACCAATCCCATAGCATTTCCCGAACATCGGGTAGATGGGCAAAATCAAACAATTCTTCAATCACTAAATAGGGATTGTCGACTTCTTGTTTACTTAGTTGGGTGTACATTGTTTTCTTTTGAAAACGGGCATCAACTGACATAAAAAAATGATTAATGGGAGCTATGTTGCCTTACGATATGGGTGCCATAATAAAATTTGCCGTTGAATACTAAAATAACTCCATCATAAATAGCGTACAAATTCGAGTATAAACCGTGTTGTTCGGTCTAAGAAAAAACTAGTATTTCGTAATAGCTGATAACAGCACAATAGTAGAAAATATTCTATTGGGGTTCCTGTTTTTATTACCTTTTTTTCTAACGTATTTATACCTAATGAAAAGACTGATTGATCGATTACAGGAATACCTGTCCTATTATCAGATTACCGCATATACTTTTGAACATACCATTGAAGTATCGAACGGCTATTTGGGAAAACAGCTGAAAGGCAAAGGGGCCGTAGGTTCTGATATATTGGAAAGAATTAAAGAAAATTACACAGACCTAAGTTTAATTTGGCTGGTAACCGGAAAAGGCAGCATGCTTCTTTCTCCGGCAATAAGGAGCCATGAAAAAAAGCACACAGAATTAAATGAAGAACAACAAATCTATTTTACCTCTAAAGATGAAGTGATCCATCTGCTTAACAAACATATTGGTAAGCTAGAAATGTCAATTTCTGATAAAGATAAAATGATTGCCCTTTTAGAAAACCAGGTCTATCAATTAGGATCTACTGCCTACAAAAAGCCCCGCTAAATAGCAGGGTTCTTGAATATTTTCTAGCCCAAAAGCTTAACGCATAACGCATAACGCTGAAATCATAATGCTAATTAGGTACGTAAAAATTTTCACTTTTCACTTCTCACGCCTCACGCCTCACGCCTCACGCCTCACGCCTCACGCCTCACGCCTCACGCCTCACGCCTCCGCTTCCTCCACATAAGCCGACATCGGCTCACAAGTACAAATCAAATTTCTATCACCATGTGTATTATTAATTCTTGCCACAGATGGCCAGAATTTATTTAGCCTAACATAATACAATGGGAAAGCAGCATCTTTTCTGGTATAAACATGATTCCATTCGTCGGCACAAATCACTGCCTGTGTATGGGGTGCATTTTTCAATGCATTGTCTGTTTTATGGGATTGACCATTTTCTATTGATTGAATTTCCTCATATATAGCAATCATGGCATTACAAAAACGATCCAATTCTGCTTTGTCTTCACTTTCAGTCGGCTCAATCATAATGGTTCCGGGTACGGGGAAACTCATGGTGGGTGCATGAAACCCATAGTCGATCAAACGTTTTGCTACATCTTCTACTTCAACCCCGGCAGTTTGTTTAAATGGACGTAGATCCACAATAAATTCATGTGCACAACCCCCATTCTTTGCCGTGTAGAGAATTTTGTAATACTTCTCTAGTCGCGCTTTCATGTAATTGGCATTCAGAATTGCATATTCAGTGGCCATTCTAATTCCATCTGCTCCCAACATTTTTATATAAGCATAACTAATTAATAAAATGCTGGCAGAACCATAGGGTGCAGCACTTACGGCACCATTTGGAACGGGAGTTGTGAGGCGTGAATCGTGAGTTGTATTTACTGACGACTCACCACTCGCGATTGATGATGAGTGTCCCGGTAAATAAGGTGCTAATTTATCATTCACACAAATGGGTCCCATGCCGGGGCCACCCCCACCATGCGGAATGGAAAAGGTTTTATGTAGGTTTAGGTGACAAACATCGGCACCAATCATACCGGGACTGGTTAATCCCACCTGTGCGTTCATATTAGCGCCATCCATGTAAACCAAACCACCATTTTCATGTATGGTATTACAAATGTCTTTAATTGTTTCTTCAAATACGCCGTGTGTTGATGGATAGGTGACCATTAAAGCACCCAATGAATCCTTGTATTGAATTGCTTTGGCTTTCAAATCTGCCAGATCAATATTTCCTGCTTCATCACATTTAACCACCACCACTTTAAAAGCCGCCATGACGGCACTTGCCGGATTGGTTCCATGTGCACTTATCGGAATTAACACCACATTTCTATGCGTTTCATTTCTGGCAGCATGATAGGCGCGAATAGTTAAAAGACCTGCATATTCACCTTGCGCACCACTATTGGGTTGTAGGCTACAAGCCGTAAAGCCGGTAATCTCACAAAGAAACTGATTAAGTTCATTGATGATTTCTTGATAGCCTTCGGTTTGATTGGTAGGTACAAAAGGGTGCAATCCGCCAAACTCAGGCCAACTTACCGGAATCATTTCGGTAGCTGCATTTAGTTTCATGGTGCAACTACCTAAACTAATCATACTGGTATTTAACGAAAGGTCTTTATTCTCTAACTGTTTAATGTAGCGCATCATTTGACTTTCACTATGATGGGTGTTGAAAACAGGATGAGTTAAGAATGAGGAACTGCGATGTAGATGGGTTTGAAGTTTGTAGTCTGTGGTTTGTAGTTGGTTGGCAGTTAGTTGATGCCCGGTACTTTTTTCGGTAATGGCTTCGAATATTTTTAGAATGGTATTGGCATCTTCAATAGATGTTGTTTCATCAATACTAATACCAACAGAATCATCTTTAAAAAAACGAAAATTAGAATGGTATTTTTCAGCCATCGTTTTTACAGCTGTTGTATTGATCCCATCAATGTGTAGTGTATCAAAATAGAAATCGTTTCTTTGCGCTATACCCAATTTGTTCAATCCACCTGCAATGGATTGTGTAATCAAGTGAATACGAGTTGCAATCTCTTGTAAACCAACGGGACCATGATATACCGCATACATAGCAGCCATATTGGCCAATAATGCTTGTGCTGTACAAATATTGGAAGTTGCTTTCTCGCGTTTAATATGCTGCTCTCTGGTTTGCAAAGCCATGCGCAAAGCCCTGTTTCCTTGTGCATCAATACTGACACCAATTAAACGACCCGGCATACCCCTTTTAAAATCGTCCTGTGTAGCAAAAAAAGCAGCATGGGGTCCGCCAAAACCCATCGGTACACCAAATCTTTGAGCTGAACCAACAGCTACATCGGCACCCAATTCTCCAGGAGGCGTTAATAAGGTAAGTGCCATTAAATCGGTCGCCATAATTACAAGACCTTCTACATCATGAACACTTTTAATAAATGCTCGGTAATCTTCTACAGAACCAGTATTATTTGGATATTGTACGACAGCACCAAAATAAGTAGTATCCAATATTGCCGTCCGGTAGTCTCCATATACTAATTCAACCCCAATTGGTGCCGCTCTAGTAAGTAATACATCTTTGGTTTGTGGAAAAATAGCCTGGTCCACAAATAGCTTGGGTTTGCTGATTACATCCGTTTTATTCACATGATGAAATATCATGGCCATAGCCTCTGCGGCTGCTGTGGCTTCATCTAATAAAGAAGCATTTGCAATGGGTAATCCGGTTAAGTCGGTTACCATTGTTTGAAAGTTCAATAAGCTTTCCAATCGTCCTTGCGAAATCTCAGCTTGATAAGGTGTGTATTGGGTATACCATCCCGGATTTTCAAAAATATTTCTGAGAATTACGCTGGGAGTGATGGTGCCATAATATCCCTGACCTATATAATTTTTATATACTTTGTTTTTGGATGCGATTTTTTTCAAAGAAGTCAAGTATTCAAACTCACTAATGGCAGGTGGAATATTCAAATTGCTTTTAATTCGAATAGAATCCGGAACTGTTTTACTGATTAATTCGTTCAAAGAGCCTGCGCCAATTGTTTGTAACATCATTTGTGTATCGCCAGCATTTGGGCCGATATGTCTTCTTTGAAATTCAGTGGATTGTTGGTCAAATAAGTTCATATACCGATGATTCTTTAGTGGTTATATAATGCCCAAATCAGCATTATCATATATAATTAGGTTAATTCGCGGCAAAGTTACGTTGATATAACAGAATTATGTCGGTTTTGTTGACCTTGGGGATAGGGTGTTAATGTTTTTAACCAATCTTTTATCATTGGTATTGTAGGGAGCAATAGATGGACGCTAATTCCATCAAATGAATCTAAATAGTAAGCTTTTTTTACTTTCTTTTTCATTTGCGATTTAGCCAAATGAGGATGAGTGGTCTTTGTTACCGCTAAGTGAAATTGAGTTTCTTTCACATTGACATTAATTTGATGCAATAAATTTACATTTGTAGGGTATCGTGCTTGTATGGTTACATTTTCATCTAACAAATCGGTGCTTCATACGATTGGAGAGAAATGGTTTACAAGACTTTTAATGAATATTATGGAAGTAAAACTAGACAATTGGGAAAAACGAAGTGCGGAGCATCAAAAGCTATACAAACAGTTCTTACAGAGAGCGGATAAAAACAAAGTATTGAAACAATTGCCAACATTGAATGAAGAAGCATTTGAAAAGATAGATTGTTTACAATGTGCCAACTGCTGTAAAAATTATTCCCCTCGTTTTAAAATGCCGGATATTAAGCGAATCAGTAAGTTTCTTGGTATGAAAGAAGGTGAATTGATCGACAATTATCTGGTGATGGACAATGAAGGAGATTATGTTACCAGACAGAAACCATGTCCTTTTTTAGGTTCAGATAATTTTTGTAGTATTTATGAAGCCCGACCATCTGATTGCCACAGATTTCCTTATACGGATGAAGATATTCTCTTAAAAAGACCGTTAATTACCCTTAAAAATTCAACTTTTTGTCCAATTGTATACTTTGTATTGGAAAAGTTAATGTTTACTTCAAAGTAAGCTCATCGTAAGCAGCCGTAATACTTCTTTCAGCACCTTTTGCTTTCCAACTGAGTCCGGGGATATCTGTTATTTTAATGATATCTTCTCTTGATTTTCCTGCCTTTATTTCTCCTTCTACAAAAGCCAATAATTTTTGTAAATAGTCTTGAAAGGCAACCAAATCTTCTTTGCTACCGGTAACTTTTTCGGGATTCGCAGCATGACTAAAAATGAATAAAGTGTCTTTATCAAAAGTATTTCTTGTTTTTTCAAGTACTTGGATCCAGTTTTTAATGGAGGCTCCTGAACTTCTATCAATAAACGGATGTAATTGATTAAAAAGTAAATCACCCATATGAGCAATATTGGCATTTTCAAAATGTATAATGGCATCCCCATTGGTATGGCCAGGCCCAAAATAGTAAGTTCTCAATTTTTCCTTGCCTACTTTTTGTTTCCAAGAATCGCCAAAAGTAATGTCTTGAAACAATTGTTTTTCTACTGATTTATTTGCTTCAGAAACACGTATATAGTTTGCCAAACAATTTTCATGACCTACTACATGTTCTGTGATGTCTTTAAATGAGATATTACCACCTGTATGATCTCCGTGGTGATGTGTATTGATCAACCATTTGAAAGGTTTTTCACTGTTTTTTTTCAGCTCATCAATTAAATGTTTGGAAGTGTCCGCAAATTGAGAATCAATTACAACAAACCCCTCTTTGGAAGGGTAAAAGCCAATGGTTCCGCCTCTTTCTGTAAAGATGCTCACATCTCCTCTAAGCAGTTTGATTGTAAATCCGGATTGTTGAAAGAATGCGGCCAAAACATCTTTGGAAAAAAAGGCTAGCATAGCCGCAGATAGTCCGGATGATCGTAAAAAAGATCGACGTTGCATAGATTATTTTTTAGAATAGACAACCAATATACCACTTTTTAATATTCCATTTTACGCAAACTGGGAGCTTTCACCCAAGTACCTACAACCACCAGTAAAGTCATGCATCCTCCAAAAACAACTGAAGGGATGACGCCTAATAATTTAGCGGCCACTCCACTTTCAAATTGCCCAAATTCATTGCTGCTATTGATAAACATTGAATTTACACTCATTACCCTTCCCCGCATATGGGCAGGTGTCTTTAATTGTAAGATGGTTCCTCTGATAACGACACTAATACCATCTAGTATGCCACTGAGAAACAAAACGAAAAATGAAAGCCAGAAATTTTTCGACAAAGCAAATACAATCATGCAGAGTCCAAATCCACCTACTGCCAATAGTAACTTTTTTCCTTGTTTTTTATGAAAAGGGAATAAGGTTAGTAAAACAATAATGAGGATGGAACCGATATCGGAAGCTGCATTCAACCATCCAAAACCAATAGCCCCCACTTGTAAAATATCTTTTGCAAATACAGGTATCATAGCGACAGCCCCCCCAAATAAAACAGCAAATAAGTCGAGACTTAAAGCACCCAATATTTCTTTGGTACTAAAAACAAACTGCAAACCTTCTTTTACAGCATCCATGGTCTTTTTTTCACCCGGTATATTCAAGGCAGGTTTGGGTTTTAGTTGATACATGAATCCAAAACCCAATAAAACAAGTGTACAAATAATACCTAGCGATATCGTATTTCCCAATCCGGCAATTAAAAATCCAACACTTGCATGTCCGATTACGGATGCAGAAAGCCATATTCCTTGGTTCCAAGTAGTGGCATTTTGTAGTATTTCTTTTGGCACAATAGAGGCAACCATCGTTCCGAAAGTGGGACCGGTAAATGCTCGGAAAATACCTGTAAAAAAAATAATTACATAAATACTAAAAGCTATCCAATGATTACTTAATTGTGTTGTGGTATAATTTGATGAAAGACCCAATAACAAAACAGCACAAGAAAAATACAAAGCAACGCCTTTTAATAACAATTTCCTTTTTTCACTAATATCAATCACATGTCCGGCATATAAGGAAAGTGAAACGGCCGGGATCACTTCCGACAAGCCAATAAGACCAATTGCGAAAGGCTCATTCGTTAATTCATATACCCACCAACCTACCAATGTTCCCATCATTCGCAAGCCCATGATAAATAAAAACCGACCCATCATCAAATGCCTGTATTCCGGAATACGAATGGCTGCAAAGGGATCGTGTTTGGTTTCAGTCATGTTAGTATTTTATGTTAGGTAGTCCATGGACCATAGTCGATGGTTTTTGGTCTAATGTCCATGGACTTTCCTCTATGGCAGACTAAAATAATGCTGCCCATCATCATAATCTTTTTCCAAAGCTTCTAGAATAACCTGGAAATGTTTTGCATTACCCAAAAAATCGGCATTGCTGGCATCTATAAAAATAGTCTTAATATTATGATGCTTAATATAACTGGTATAGGTTTCCTGAATGTTAAAGAGATACTCGTCTGAAATATTTTGTTCATAAGACCTGTTTCTTTTTCTAATGTTAGATTGAAGTTTTTGCACAGGGGCGTGTAAATAAATAAGAATATCAGGAAATGACAATTGCTGATTGATAATGTCGAAGAGTTTTTGATACAATCTAAATTCTTCTTCCGGTAAATTCACTTTTGCAAATAATAAGCATTTGGTGAATAAATAATCAGATACAGTAATGCTTTGAAATAAGTCCTTTGTATGTATCATTTCCTTCAACTGCTTATACCGCTCTGCCATAAAAAAAAGCTCAAGCGGAAAAGCATATTGTCCGGGGCTTTCATAAAATTTTTGCAAAAAGGGGTTTTCTGCAAATTCTTCTAATACCAATCTGGCATTAAAATGCTTAGCCAACAAATGGGTAAGCGTTGTTTTGCCTACGCCAATATTCCCCTCTACAGTAATATAATGATGCTTCATGTGCAAATTGACCGATTCGGTTCAAAATTAACCGCCATCAGATTGTTATCTCCGATTTTTTTTGCACATCTAATTCATCGGGACATTCAATCAATAATTCTTGAATTGTTTTATGAAAAACCGGATGTATTAGCATTGGTGCTATCTCATGTAAAGGCAGTAATGCGAATCTCCTATCGGGCAATGCCGGGTGGGGTAATGTTAATAAACTACCGGATAGAATGAGGTTGTCGATTAATAAAATATCCAGGTCTATGATACGGGGGCCCATTTTAAGGGTTCTTTTTCGGCCCATGTTTTCTTCGATTTGCAACAATTGAAGCATTAAATGGCCGGGACTCAAGGCGGTTTCAACCATCAGCGCTTGATTGTAAAAGGAGGGTTGTTCGGTTATTCCCCAAGCTGCCGATTCGTAAATGGCAGAGGAATGAACGATATTGCCACAGGTTTGTTGTATAAATTGTACTGCTTCTTGTAAATAGGTATATCGGTTGCCCATATTGCCGCCTATCAATAAATATGCAGTACTCATAAATTGGAAGTATAGTCAGGTTCAAATATCTTTAAATTCAGTTTCAATTAATAATAAATTATGAAAGCTTTCTTTAAAACTTTTTTTGCATCATTTTTGGCTTTGCTCATATTCACATTTATTGGCATTTTAATTTTGATTGGATTCATTGCCATTCTTTCCAGTTCCGAAAAGCCCTATATTGGTAGTAAAGCAGTTTTGGTGTTGGACTTATCAGCTGATTTTAAAGAACAAACTGTAGATAACCCATTGAATGCTTTATTTAATGAATCTGAAAATGAATCGCCTTCATTATATGTTATGGTCAGATTACTAAAGCATGCTAAATCGGATTCATCTGTAAAGGGGATTTATATAAAATGTAGTAACAATGTAAATGGTTTTGCTGCTAGCGAAGAGTTACGAATTGCATTATTGGATTTTAAGAAGAGTAGGAAATTTGTGGTAGCCTATGGAGAAACCATTACTCAAAAGGGATATTACATTGCTAATATTGCTGATAAGTTATACTGTCATCCACAAGGCGGTATTGAATGGGCCGGATTTTCAGCTAACATCCTATTTTTAAAAGGATTATTGGATAAACTGGAAATTGAGCCCCAAATATTTTATGCCGGTAAGTTCAAAAGTGCCACAGAGCCTTTGCGAGAAACCCAAATGACCGAAGCCAATAAAATACAGACTTCGGTTTGGCTAGGAGATCTGTTTAATCGGTTTATTGAATCAACAGCAGTTTCCAGAAAATTAGATACTGCTAAGCTCCGAAGTTTGGCAAACAACGGTACCATACAAACGGCCCATGATGCATTGGTAAATGGATTGGTAGATGGTTTATTATATGATGATGAAGTGAAAAGAGAATTATTGAACCGATTGTCATTAGAAGAAAAAACGACCATCAATTTTGTTTCGTTTACTGATTATGCAAAAGCTGAATCCTTTAAACAAGAAGGCGTTGATGGTAAAATTGCAGTTATTTATGCAGATGGAGATATTGTATCCGGTAATGGAAATAATGAAGAGGTAGGAAGTGATGCATACAGATCTTTGATCAGAAAATTGAGACTCGATAAAGAAGTGAAAGCCATAGTGTTTAGAATCAATTCTCCTGGAGGAAGTTCATTGGCGAGTGACGTGATCTGGAGAGAAATTTCTTTAGCCAGAAAAGTAAAACCTGTAGTAGTTAGCATGGGTGATGTAGCAGCTTCCGGCGGTTATTATATTGCTTGCAATGCGGACTCAGTTTTTGCCAACAGAAATACCATCACAGGATCCATTGGCGTATTTAGTATTGTACCCAACTTTCAATCATTCTTTAAAAATAAATTAGGAATTACATTTGATGGCGTAAAAACAGCTCCATTTGCTGATATGGGCAGTAGTGAAAGACCTTTAAATGAAACAGAAAAGCGTTTTTTTCAAGCAGGAACAGATTCAATTTATGCAACTTTTAAAGCACGTGTAGCAGAGGGACGAAAAAAGGACATTGTCTACATAGACAGTATCGCCCAAGGCAGAGTTTGGACAGGTACCAGGGCGTTGGAAGTAGGATTAATTGATCGAATAGGCACCATGCAGGATGCTGTGGATTGTGCAGCTAGAATGGCAAAACTGGGGGATTATAAATTAAGGGAGTATCCGGAAAAGAAAAATTTTTTAGAACAACTGATGAGTAGTTATAAAAAGTCAATTAAAAAAGACTTGATTAAAGAGGAAATAGGGGTAGAACAACTGCGAGTATGGAAACAAATGAAGAATGTGAAAAACATGATAGGTGTTCCACAAACAAGATTGCCTTTTTCAATGGACATTCATTAATGTTTTTTTTGCGGTTTGAATAAACGATCATCAAAATGAAAATGCGATGCGGTCAGTAATTTAATTTTCCTGAAGTCTCCATGTAGCGGGTTAATTAAATAATTGCTTTCTTTTTGTATGATAGCTGAGGGGCATTTTATCAACAGTGATTTTTTGGATGATAATATTTCTTGTCCCAACCATTGCGTGTATTCAATATCATGTAGCCATTCTTTTTTTAAGCCAGATAATTTTACCTCATGAATTAGGGGTGCAAAGGGGATATCCATTTCCAACAGTGCAAGTGATTGGAGTTCACGCAAAGTACCCGCATTTACCAATACTTCTAAAAGCCCAAGGGATATACTTTCGCTTGCATAAATAACGGGTATTCCAATTGGATTCCATCTGCCCCCATAAAGTTTAGCACCTAAACCAGACAGATCCCTTGCATATTTTTGGTGTGAAAATCGATAAAGGATCATGAATATACTCCGTATTGTATTCGATTAACTTGATCGATTAAAAGTTGAATTCCTCGATCCGTTTTCAGTGAATCAAAATTAAGTACCTTACCTAACACATGTTTTTCATCTTTTAACCATGCATAAAAAGTGTCAGCATCTGTAAAAGTATCTAGCCCCAAATCAATCAATGCTTGTAAATGCAAAATTCTATCAATATAGATACTTTCGAATGAAGTATTGTTTTTTGCATACCGCTGTAATGTTCTTTCAGAAAGGTGAATCATATTTGCCCACTCAATTTGTGTAAAAGGGACTACATCCATTATTTTCTTTAACTTTTTATAGTTAAAATCCATCACTGCCTGCTTAGTGGGAGCGTATTGAATAGAGGTTTCTGCAACTTTCCATTTCTTATCTTTTGTGGGAGAATATCTTTGCAGTTTTGCCATATTCGTCATTTGTCACTCAAATATACGACATTTGTCATAGTTTGTACATTTTCCCAATCAATTTCCTTTTTTTTTGCTTTCGAAGAATAATAAGATAGATTTGTTTGTACAATCACTTGGTTATGAATAGGGATTACAGTCAGGTCAGAGCCATGTTGGCCATTACCAAAGGAAGTTTACGGGCTATTTCCCGAAGCCCTTCTGCCGTATTGTTTAGCATCGCTTTTCCTCTAATTTTTATTTTAATATTTGGTTTTATTGGCAATGGGGGCAGATTGGCAATAAATGTTGCATTCGATAAACAGGTTGATTCCTTAAATCCCATTTATTCTGCCATTAAAAATATTGCAGGAATTAATGTGGTTAAAAAATCAGATATAGCATTAAAAGAGGACCTTGAAAAAGGGAGAATTACAGCCATCATCAATATTCAACCTTCCCTCAACACGAATTCTCCGTATACCATTGGTCTTACCAGTTCAGAAGCAGTGAACCCACAAAATATTCAAGTCTTACAATCCATTTTGAATGCGGTGATCGCCGGCATTAATAAAAGCAAATACCCTGCATCTCCCACCATCGCAACAATTAATAACAACATTCAAAAAATTCCCGGCAGGATTTATAGAACCATTGATTTTATTTTGCCGGGGCAATTAGGGTTTTCACTCTTAAGTTCCGGGGTTTTTGGCGTTGCCTTTTTATTTTTTAATCTCAGGCAACAATTGGTTTTAAAAAGGTTTTATGCCACTCCCATCAAGCGATCCTATATTGTTTTGGGGGAAGCATTGAGTAGGGTTATTTTTCAAATGTTAACGGCCATTATTATCATAGGGGTAGGTCATTTTGTCTTTAATTTTACATTGGTAAATGGTTTTCAAACATTTGCTTCCATTATGTTGCTTAGTTTTTTGGCATTGCTATTATTTATGGGCTTTGGATTTATAGTAAGTAGCGTTGCAAAAAATGAAAGTACCATACCCCCATTTGCGAATTTAATTACACTCCCTCAATTTTTATTGGCCGGAACTTTTTTTTCAATAGAAGCATTCCCATTCTGGTTACAGCCAATTTGTAGAGTATTGCCCCTGACACACTTTAATAATGCAATGCGTAATATTGCTTTTGAAGGTGCCAGCTTGGCCAGTTGTTGGAAAGAATTAGGCATTATTGGAATTTGGACAGTTGTTGTATATGCAGTTGCTTTTAAAATATTCAAGTGGGAATAGATCATGAAATTTATTAAATTATTCATAGTTAGTATTGTTCTTCTATTTTTATTGATTACAGGCATTTCATTGTTAATGCCTTCTAATGTATTGGTTTCAAGAGCTATCAATGTTTCTGCCCCTATCGATTCTATTTTACCTTATCTGCGTAACATTCGACAATGGACGAATTGGGTAGATGGTATGAACAATCCCGAAGTAAAAGTTATTGATTCCGTTCATGCAGATCTTGCAGGAACGAATGTTACGATTACCACAATAACCGATTCGACGATCATTTCTATTTGGCAATCAAAAAATGAAATTTTGCAAACGGCTACACTTCATGTAATCGAGGCGCCTAGTCAACAACTCACGATTGTACAATGGCAGTTTGAACAGAAGTTACATTGGTATCCGTGGGAAAAATTTGGTTCCATGATGAATGATAAAATTATTGGTGCCTCAATGGAGAAAAATTTACTTAATCTGAAAGTATTGGTAGAGAAAAATTAGTTAGACAAGATTCTTTCTACACTTTTGTTAAGAAGATGATTAGAAAATATACATATATTGATCAGGTCTTTATAAATGTTAGGTTCCTTTGAATGCCTTTGAATTTACTTCGTTTTAATGGAGAGTTTTTGAATACCGTTGTAAATGTTTCTTCACCCATGTTTTCCCATTCTTTGGTAGTTAGATTTAATATTTCAGGAATGGGTGTAAATCTCAATTCATTCGTTGGTTTGCTGAATCGGTTCCATGGGCAAACATCCTGACAAATGTCGCAACCAAATGCCCAGTTTTCAAACTTTCCTTTCATTTCTTCGGGTATTAATGCATCTTTTAATTCAATTGTAAAGTAACTAATACATTTACTACCATCCACCACTTTATTATCCAATATGGCATCTGTTGGGCAAGCATCAATACATTTTCTACAAGTTCCGCAAAAGTCTTTCGCAAACGGGTCGTCAAAAAGCAAATCGATATCAACAATCAAAGTGGCGATAAAATAAAATGAACCGCTTTGTTTGTTAATCAGGTTCCCGTTTTTCCCTATCCAACCTGCGCCACTTTTTACGGCCCAGGATCTTTCTAACACCGGTGCTGAATCTACAAACCCTCTTCCATGTACTTCTCCAATCTTTTCTTGGAGTATGGATAAAAATAAATTGAGTTTTGACTTGATAACTGCATGGTAATCTTCTCCAAATGCATATTTAGAAATATTGGGCGCTTCAAGGGATTGTTTTTTTGACGGGAAATAATTTTGTAAAAGGGTAATCACCGATTTAGCGCCGGGCATCAATTTTCGAGGGTCAATCCTTAGGTCAAAATGATTTTCCATGTATTGCATACTACCGTGCCTGTTTTGATGCAACCAGTCTTCCAGTCGTCGTGCATCCTCATCCAATTGTGCAGCTTTGGCAATACCACAAAAGCCAAAACCCAATTGTTGAGCGATTTGTTTAATAATTGAAGTATGTTGGCTGATTGAATTCAAGGATAACGAACGGTTTCTTTTTTAAATTACGAGGTATAAGGCTATTTACAATTGGAAGGGATTAATCCGTCAATTGATTTTTTAACATCAAGATAGATTTCTTTTTTTTCATCTCCCAAAAGTCCCTTTGTAAAAAATATACATGCATAGCCTCTGCAAAAATCAATCATAGGCCAAGTGCCAAATAAACCCGGACTGGCAACAACAGTCGCATTTCCATTGATATCTGTTTCTAAAATCCACTCTCCAAATCCGTAATTGTATCCTTCTGCAACTTTTGGGGCATACTTAATCATTGTTGAATTGGTTCTTACCACCTGCATCTCTTCAATCGCTTTCTCACTAAGAATTCTTTTATTATTGTACATGCCTTTGTTTAAAATCATCGATAAAAAATTAATATAATCAGCGGCAGTAGATATGGCACCTCCGGATGGATTTACAGCACTAAAACTAGAAAAACTGGTGTTCCGCATCATCAGCGGTCTTGTTATATGCTCTTGCATTAATTGTTCAAAACTTCTTTTTGTCAATACTTCCAAAACGCGACCGGCTATATTCAATCCAATATTGCCATACCGAAATTCTAGACCCGGATTTGATACGATATCTTTTTTAGCTGCAATATCATCAACTTCCTCTTCTAGGGATGCATATTTTTTTCTACTTAACAGGGTTATCAATCGAATAGGTTCAGATTCAATCCCGGTTACATGTGAGAGACAATCCCTGATTGTGATAAAACCTTTAGCGTATTTTGTAAAAATGGGTAAATATTTGCTCACTTTATCATCTAGTGAAAGTTTCCCTTGATCAACAAAACGCATCACCAAAGCGGCAGTTAACCATTTGCTGCAACTGGCGATGGGTGCCTGGGTTTTTGCTGTAAAATCTCCCAATGTTTTTTGGTAAATAACTTTGCCATCCTTAAAAACGAGGGTAACTGCATTTCCTCCCAAATCTTTTTTAGCCAAGTCCAATTTTTTATCAACTTCAGAAAAATCAATTTGCCCGTAAATTGTCTGAAAGAATAGCATAAAAGTCAATACTATGCTGACTTTACAGCAGATATAATTATTCTTTTCAGACATATTTTCCGAATTAATGGATTGGATTGTCATTTGCAATAAGAATTAAAGTTATTTGAAAAAAGAATGCGTTTTGCGTGAATAAAGGTTTGAAATGACAATATGGGCTAATTTAACTTTCCAATTGCTTTTTGATGGAAAAAAAGGGTTAAAATTTTGTTTTAACCATTGCCATTTGACTTTCATTTATTTCTGCTTGCCTTTTTTTCATTTATTTTCTTCATTCTCCCATAAATATTTTCAGATATGAACTTGCAAAATTATACCATAAAGGCTCAAGAAACCATTCAAGCAACACAACAGTTGGCTTTTAATCATGGCAACCCTACAATTGAAACCAACCATTTGTTGAAAACATTATTAGCAGATAAGGATAGTCCGGTTGAGTTTTTGTTAAAGAGAAATAATGTCAACATTCCATTTACAGAATCAAAACTTGATGAGAGCATTGCAAAATTGCCTAAAACACAAACTGGAGAGCCGGCTCAAAGTTTTAGCAGAGATTTAAACAATGTGTTATTAAAAGCCAATAATGCTTTAAAAGAATTTAAGGATGAGTTCATTAGTACTGAGCACCTGCTATTGGCCTTATTACAGGTAAATGACGATACTTCAAAAATTATCAAGTCTGCCGGCCTCACAGAGAAGGGATTGATAACGGCTATCAAGGACCTAAGAAAAGGCGATACTATACAATCGCAGACACAAGAAACCCAATTAAACATGTTAACCAAGTTTGCCAAGAATTTAAATGAATTGGCTCGACAAGGTAAGTTGGATCCTGTTATTGGAAGAGATGAAGAAATTCGCAGAACATTACACATATTAACCCGCCGTACAAAAAACAATCCCATTTTAGTGGGTGAGCCCGGCGTTGGTAAAACTGCGATAGTGGAAGGTTTGGCAATGCGAATAGTGAATGGCGATGTTCCCGAAAATTTAAAATCAAAAATAATTTTTGCACTTGATATGGGGCAATTAATAGCCGGGGCAAAATACAAAGGCGAGTTTGAAGAACGTTTAAAAGGGGTAGTTAAAGAAGTGGCTACCAGTGATGGGGAAATTATTTTATTTATCGATGAAATTCATACACTGATTGGTGCAGGTGGAGGAGAGGGAGCAATGGATGCAGCCAATATTTTGAAACCTGCCTTGGCTCGTGGAGAATTAAGGGCTATTGGTGCCACAACCCTTAATGAATACCAAAAATATTTCGAGAGGGATAAAGCATTAGAACGTCGTTTTCAAAAAGTGATGATTGACGAACCAAGTGTTGAAGATGCCATTTCAATTTTACGTGGATTAAAAGACAGATATGAAACGCATCATCATGTGCGAATAAAAGATGAGGCAATTATAGCAGCAGTTGAATTGTCCAGTCGCTATATTACTGATCGTTTTCTTCCGGATAAAGCGATTGATTTGATTGATGAAAGTGCCGCAAAACTTCGTCTTGAAATGAATTCAATGCCTGAAGAATTGGATAAACTGGAAAGACAAATTCGTCAGCTAGAAATTGAACGGGAAGCCATCAAACGAGAAAATGATGAGACTAAGTTAAAAGAATTGAATATAGACATCAGTAATCTCTCTGTTGAAAGAGATACCCTGAAATCAAAGTGGAAACAGGAGAAAGAATTGGTAGAAAAAGTCCAAAATTCAAAAGCTACTATTGAAGATTTAAAACACCAAGCTGAGCAGGCAGAAAGAAATGGGGAATATGGTAAAGTGGCAGAAATACGGTATGGTAAAATCAAAGAGCAGGAAGAATTGATTGGACAGTTAACTCAACAAATTGATAGTTCTACCGATAAGCGGTTATTGAAAGAGGAAGTGGATGCAGAAGATATCGCCGAAAATGTGGCGAAAGCTACCGGTATTCCTATTTCTAAAATGTTACAAAGTGATAGAGAAAAGTTATTGAATCTTGAAACAGAATTGCACAATCGAATTGTAGGACAGGATGAGGCCATTACTGCAGTGGCAGATGCTATTCGTAGAAGCAGGGCAGGGTTACAAGATCCCAAAAAACCGATTGGCTCTTTTATTTTTCTAGGCACCACCGGTGTGGGCAAAACTGAACTTGCCAAAGCATTGGCGGAATATTTGTTCGATGATGAAAGCATGATGACCCGAATTGATATGAGTGAATATCAAGAAAAACATACAGTGTCTCGATTGGTTGGGGCACCTCCGGGTTATGTTGGTTATGACGAAGGCGGGCAGTTAACAGAATCGGTTCGAAGGAAACCTTACAGTGTAGTTTTATTAGATGAGATAGAAAAAGCACACCCGGATGTTTGGAATGTTTTGTTACAGGTGTTGGATGATGGTCGATTAACAGATAATAAAGGCCGGGTGGTCAATTTTAAGAATACGATAATCATCATGACCAGTAATATTGGTAGTCATTTGATTCAAGATGCTTTTGAAAACGTGAACGACAAAAATGTGGAAGATGTTACCGAAAAAGCCAAAGTAGAAGTGATGAACTTATTACGACAAACCATTCGTCCTGAATTTTTAAATAGGGTGGATGAAATTATTATGTTTAGTCCGTTGATGAAGAAGCAAATTATGGGTATCGTAAAAATTCAGTTAGAAGGCTTGCGACATTTGGTGGAAGAGAATGGATTTCATTTGACTTACAGCGAATATCTTTTAGAATTTTTAGCAGAACAAGGCTACGATCCGCAATTTGGGGCAAGGCCTTTAAAGAGATTGATTCAAAAACAAATCGTAAACGCATTAAGTAAAAGAATATTGGCAGGGGATATTGATAAAGCCAAACCCGTATTAGTAGATGTATTTGACGGGTTAGTGGTATTTCGAAATGAGGAGGATGGAATTAAAAGGTGATGTCTCGTCCTAAAAAAAACTGGTCGGTATTGATGCCGGCCTTTTTTTTGAAGATGAATGCTTATTTTTAACCAATCGTTTAATACAATGGTTACTTATTCTACCATCATCAGAAAATTTGATCAACAGGGCGAAAAAACCGGTTGGACGTATATTGAAGTTCCCATCGATTTGGCAGAAAAATTGAATCCCGGTAACAAAAAGTCATTCAGGGTAAAAGGCAAGCTTGATGAATATAAAATTACAGGTGTGGCTTTGATTCCCATGGGTGGGGGCAAGTTTATTCTTCCCCTGAATGCAGCTATGCGGAAAGGGACGCATAAGAAAAAAGGAGCCATGATTAAAGTACAAATGGAAGTCGACAAGGCCTTGCTTAGGGCTTCTCCGGAATTTCTTGCCTGTTTAGACGATGAGCCTAAGGCAAAAGTTTTTTTTGAAAAATTATCTACCGCTCACAGAAATTATTACATAAAATGGTTAAGTGGGGTAAAAACTGAAGCGGCCGTTACAAAAAGAATTGTACAAGCTATCAATGCACTATCAAAAGAACTTGACTTTGTAGGGATGTATCATTCATTAAAAGAAGCGCGTGAAAAAAATAAATTCTAATAGGAGAATGGTCCAAAATCAGTTGAAATTTGAAATAACAAAAAAGGCTATACAGAAATTGTATAACCTTTTTTATTTTCAACAATTCTCAGATTTTATAATTCTGAAAATTCAGTAGGATTTAACAAGATTTGTTCATTTTTAGAAACGGTATTCTTGTATTCAGGCACATCTTTTAATTTAACCCATTCAGGATCCGCACCAAATGCTTTCCAGTGCTCATCGCGGTCTGCTTTGTTATTAAAACTAGTCATATACATCAGATTTGGCTGACGACTTCCGGCGATTACTTCTGAATAAAATACAGCATTAAAATTCAATCGTTTGAATAAAGCAATTTCTCCTCCCACATTAAACATTTTAACTTTTTGTCTGTATAATCTTTCGGTTGGCCCTTCATAACTTCTTAATTCGTATACTCTATCAGTTTTGTTACCTGTTAAATTGGGGACAGCAAAGCTTGTCATCAATGGGAATGCTCTTAAAACAATGGTTTCAATTCGATTAAATGGGGAAGCATTGTATTCAGCATTCCAATAAGCATCTCCTGATTTTGATAGCTCAGCATCTGTCATGAACAAGTCTTCAACAATGGTCAATTTGTCTAAACTGCGAATAGGGATAAATACATAAACCCTTTTATCAATGGCAGTATCAATACCCATTGGATGAAAAACACCTATTTTAGGAATGCCGGCTTTGTGCAGCGCAGGTAAATAAGCATTTTGTAAAAAAAGATCCACTTTTTTTACCTGATCATTGGTCGAAACTCGATATACTTTAATTTCATAATAGTCTCTTTTTTGTGCTTGGATATTATTTATTAATGAAATAAAAAAAATACCCAGCAGCAAGTATTTTGTTAAGTAAATTTTTGGATTTTTCATAATCAACATATTAATTGTTTTGTGTTAAACGATAAATGATAAGGGCAGCCCTTTGTATTAGGATTGGAAATTCTTTGAGATTAATGGTTTCCCCCAGCGCATGTGCCCCACCACCGGAAGCACCCAATCCATCAATACAGTCAAGGTATTTTGCAATATACGAAATATCACCTGCACCTCTCGATCCGGGATCACCGGCCAAAGTTGTTCCCAGTCCCATATCCTGTGAAGTTTGATTGACAACTTGAAGCAAACGATTATTCCCTTCTGTGGGCGCCATTGAAGGAATCCCATCTGTAAATACGATTTCTGCTTTTGTTCCGGGTAAATGATTGGACACGATTTCACTCATTTTGAGGCGAGCCGTATCTTTTTGTGATTCTGTTAAAAATCTTAGATCACCGGTTATGACTGTGGAAGGAGATATGATATTTGTCTTACCAATGGCCTCACCTTTTGCCTTTTTTTCATCATACATCATTTCAGACCCCCCAATAATTAAACCCGGATTAAAGGTTAGGTATTTCTCGGAACTTAATTTTTCTCTAAACTCATTTAATATTCTTGCTGCTTCATAAATCGCCCCGTATCCCGCACCACTACTAAATACGCCGGAAGAATGGCCGGTTTTACCAGAAGCAGTAAGTTTCCAGTTGCTAGAACCTCTTCGGGCGGTGGCAATTGTAAGCAATCCATTGGCGCCTTCGAAACCCAAAGCAACATCATGGGCTTTTCCCCTTTCAATAAAATCTTTGCGACTTACACTAGTTGGTATTCCAGCTTTTTCTTCGTCTCCGGTAAAATAAACAGTGATAGCAGCATCATTTAGCAATCCTAATGATTGCAGCGCATGTAAGGCACTTAAAACAACTATATCGCCACCTTTCATATCGTTCACCCCCTGGCCGGTAGCAGTAGAATCATTTAGCATTGTAAAGGGGGAGAAAGGCATATCCAATTCAAAAACAGTGTCTAAATGACCGATAATAAATATTTTTTTCCCCTTTTTACCTTTTCGGGAGGCTACCAAATGCCCGGCACGGTTCAAAGAATCGGGTAAATGAATCCATTCTGTTGTAAATCCTGCTTTGATAAATTCTTTAGAAAAAATATCTCCTACTTTCTTCACGCCTTCTATATGCAAACTGCCACTATTAATATTGACGACTTCTGCCAAAAGTTTTTCAGACTGTTTAATGTTATTATTTATATAAGAAATGATCTTTTTTTCAGTTTCAGTAAGTGTCTGAGAAAAAATAGTAATTGTTAAAAGCAACAAAAAAAGAATGCAAGGTATCTTCTTCATGTAAGTGATGATTAAGGTGCCAAGATAGTACAGAATTCAATACTATTCAAACGTTCTCAAGTTGAGGCTTACTAACAAACTTTTGATAATAGATTAAAAATAAAGGAATGAATCCTGCTAATATTTAAACTGCTTTAACAATCCTTTAGTAAACACTTGGTACTGTTATTGTATCTAATAAATAGCAGCAAACATTTTTTAAAAACAAAAAATAAAGTTAATGGCAAAAATGCTACTTAAAACAAAAAACAAATGAAAAACAAACACCTATTTTCCACAGCCATCATGGCTTTTGCTGTATTTTTTTCAATAACAGCCTGTAACAAGAGTACTTCACTTGATTCCACAGAACCGGCGAGTCAAGAACATTTAACTTTGTATTTGACCGATGGTCCGGGTTTATTTGATAATGTATTCATCGACATCAAGTCAGTAAAAGTTTTAGTGGATACAACTAAAGATACCAGACGAAATGACAATGAAAATTGGGATAATAGGGGGGCTAATGATACAAAGAAAGATTCTTCCTTTATTTGGGTGAACTTAAATATAAAGGCCGGCGTATATGACATTTTAAAGTTTCGTAATGGAGCAGACACTTTGTTAGCTTCCACAGGTATTATCAAAGGTGCCATTCGATTAATTAAGATTGAAATTGGTACAAACAATTCTTTGGTAAAAGACAGTATTTCGTATCCGGTTCAATTGCCACTGAATGCCTTAAACTATATTTTAATCAAGCTAAAAGGAAATGAGTGCCATGAATATTTGCCTGGTAAAAAACAATTGTGGTTAGACTTTGATATTACCCGTTCTATCATACAGGGAAATAATAATCAATTTTATCTTAAACCGGTATTTCATTTTTACACAGTAAGTACAACCGGAAGTATCATTGGTAAAGTTACTCCAAAAGATAGCTATCCAGTAGTTACTGTATACAATGAAAAAGATACGGCCTATGCACTTCCCAATAAAGATGGATATTTTAAATTAAGAGGTTTGAAAAATGGAACCTATTCAGTCCTGATAAATGCATCTAATGGATATGCTGATACTACACTCAAGAATATTGAGGTAAAGGCACCAAAAGAGACTTCACTAGGCTTGATTACCATGCGAAAGTAAGCAAGCGAGTTTGTTGAGTTAAAGGGAAGGGGGAGTAGCGATACTCCCTTTTTTTATGCACCTATTATATCGAAATCCGCAGTATTATTTGTACATTTCGGGATGCAAACGAACAATTTTTTGCTTTACGGAGCCAATGGATACACAGGTCAACTAATCGCTAAAATGGCGGCAGATTATGGGCTCACACCCATTTTAGCAGGAAGAAATGAAGCTTCTCTTCAGACACTGGCTGCCGCTTTACAACTTCCCTATAAAGTGTTTGACCTTGCGGATTCAAAATCTTTGCAATCAGCCTTAGCGGAAGTTTCTGTTGTACTACATGCAGCAGGCCCATTTCAGTTTACGTCTAAAATGATGATAGAAGCCTGTTTGGCCACAAACACACATTATTTAGATATTACAGGTGAAATTGGCGTTTTTGAAAATGCCAAACGTTACAGTTATCAAGCAAAAGAAGCGGGTATCATGATCATGCCCGGCGTTGGGTTTGATGTAGTACCTACCGATTGTACTGCATTGTATTTAAAAAATGCATTACCCGATGTAACTCATTTAAAACTTGCTTTTGCCATGGTGGGAGGGAAACTATCACATGGTACGGCAGCTACCATGGCAGAAGGTCTTGGTGAAGGTGGGGCAGTTCGTGAAAATGGAAAAATTGCTAAAAAACCATTAGGACACAAAGGTTTTTGGGTTGACTTTGGGATTAAAAAATTGTTTGTGATATGCATACCCTGGGGTGATATTTCTACAGCCTTTACTACAACCGGAATCCCTAATATAGAAACCTATACCGGAACATCTCCCAAAACTTTTTCTATGTTGAAATGGCAAGGATTATTCAACTGGATATTAAGAACTTCATTTGTTCGTAACTATACTAAGAAAAAAATTAAACAAAAACCTGCGGGCCCTTCAGATGAAATGCGTTCCAAAGCCATGAGTTTGGTTTGGGGTGAAGCACAAAATGAAGCTGGTCAAAAAGCAAGTATTCGGTTACAATGCCCGGAGGGGTATACGTTGACTGCCCAAAGCAGTTTATTAATTATTCAAAAAGTATTGCAGGGGAATTTCAAAACAGGCTATCAAACACCGGCGGGAGCCTATGGAGCAGACTTGGTAATGGAGTTGCCCGGAGTTACCCGAGAGATTTTATAGATTACATTTCTTCCTAACTTTTGTTGATTTGATAAAACTCTGTGATGGTAAATAACCGTAAAGCGGCAATTGGATTTATTTTTGTAACACTTTTAATTGATGTTACCGGTTTTGGAATCATTATCCCGGTGATGCCAAAATTGATTGAACAGTTATTAGGAATTTCTGATATTAGTAAAGCTGCTCAATATGGAGGTTGGTTAACTTTTGCATATGCTTTTATGCAATTTATTTTTGCACCGGTTCTCGGGAACCTAAGTGACAAATATGGTCGTAGACCTGTTCTATTATTTTCATTGTTTGGATTTGGAATGGATTATCTCTTTCTGGCTTTTGCACCCTCTATTATATGGTTATTTGTAGGAAGATTGATTGCAGGTATTACCGGTGCC
>JANOVY010000150.1:0-3268 GCA_031417635.1 Bacteroidota bacterium
CCAATAAAAGTGCTTTGGCATAATTGGCATCCCCGGCAATTTTATAATCTATGGCCGCCTGTCGTAATAAACTTGTATTCGTTTCCACTTGCGCAGAAACCAAAGCAGCAATACCATAAAAACATACAAAAAATAAAAAAAATCTTTTCATCATAACCTTTTGGAGTTTTCCTTTTGCCGGCCAATGAAAAAACTAGCCGGAATATTCACTAAATTAGATACTTTCATCGTTCAAATTGATGTATGAAACAGATTCTTTTTATTCTTTTTGCATTTAGTACCCTAATATTGTCCTGTTCTTCCCTAAAAAAAGTTAAATCTACCTCAATTCAACAGGGGATTACCGGATATATTACGGAAACCAAGGGAAATCAAATGCCTAGTCCGGACCTTCCTACATCCTCTCCCAAAGGAATTCAAACAACTGTTTTTGTATATGAACCTACCAATATTACACAAGTAATAAGAGAAGGAAATACTCCATTGTATACGTCTATTAGCACTAAAATGGTTGCTTCTATAGAAACGGATAGTACAGGTGCATTCATGTTAGCCCTCCCGGTAGGATCCTATTCTATTTTTGTGAAACAGGGGAAGGGTTTTTATGCAAATTTGTTCGACACAAAGAATAATATTGCCTTATTCGAAGTGGAAGCGGATAAACTGACCACAGTTAAGCTGACGGTTAGTTCGAAAGCGGCTTTTTAGTATTCGTGAGTCGTCATACATGAGGCGTGAGTAATTAGTCTTAAAATCTAACGACTCATGTATCACGACTCACGATTATCTTTGCCCTTCTTTCGATGAAAAGGATTTTGTAGGTATGAATTTGAATGTGTTATTGGAGAAATATCAAAATTCACCCCAGCTTTTTCAGTTGGCGGACAGGCTCTCTTTTGCCCAAACCCAACATCTCTTTCTAAAAAATCTACAGGGAAGCAGTTCTGAATTTTTGGTTAGCGGTGTTTTTATGCACCCAAACTGTCAGCAATTAAATCACTTGGTCGTTTTAAACGATGCAGAAGAGGCGGCTTATTTTCATAATACATTAGAGAATTTGACGAATGCTTTAGACCTTTTTTATTTTCCATCCTCTTTTAAAAATAGAAAGAATTTTAAGTTGTTAAATAGTTCGCATGTAATGTTACGTACCGAAGCTTTAACAAAGCTCTCAGTGGGTGGTAATAGGAAAATAATTGTTACCTATCCAGAAGCGTTGTTTGAGAAAGTGGTGTTGCCAAAAACGCTTAACAATAATATCATCAGTATAAAGACGAATGACACCATCAATTTGAATAGTTTGATGGATTTGTTTGTCATGTATGGGTTTGATAGAACAGATTTTGTATATGAACCCGGTCAATTCGCATTACGTGGGGGTATTTTAGATATCTATTCTTTTGGGAATGAAAAACCATATCGAGTTGAACTATTTGGCAATGAAGTAGATAGTATTCGCATATTTGATCCCGAGACGCAATTGAGTGAAAGAAAATTATTACAGGTCAATATCATTCCCAATGTGGCTACCCAATTTGAAAGTGGTGAAAAAGTTTCTTTACTTGAATTTGTTTCAGAAAATACGGTTGTTTGGTTGAAAGACTGGGATGTGATTTCAGAAAAAATTGCACAACAAGAAGAAGACCTGAGCGGATTTATCAATATACTAGATAGTGGTTACCGAATGCAAAATAGTGATGATGAGGATGACACAAAAGTGCTGAAAGAAATTAGTTGGAATGATTTTGTAAAGAATGAAATACTCGAGGAACAACTGAAAAATAGGCATATTGTTGAATTTGGTTTTAAGCCACATTTATCTACCTATGAAATCGACTTTAATACAAAATCACAGCCTTCTTTTAATCGTCGCTTTGATTTATTGATTGCCGACTTGAAAGCACATGAAGCAAAGGGTTACAGCATTTATATTTTTGCCGAGCAGGCCAAACAATTAGAGAGATTACATAGCATTTTTGTTGACCTTCGCACCGAGATAGAATTTGTTCCTTTGGTTACGGGTATACATGAAGGGTTTATTGATGAAGATTTAAAATTGGTTTGTTATACTGATCACCAAATATTTCAACGTTATCATAAATACAGGGTTAAACAAGCATATAATAAAAACAAAGCAATCACCCTCAAAACACTACGCGATTTACAACCCGGTGATTTTGTTACACATATCGACCATGGAGTTGGCACTTATAGTGGTCTTCAAAAAATAGAAGCCAATGGTAGAGTACAGGAAGCCGTTCGTATTATTTATAAGGATAGTGATATCTTATATGTAAACATTAATTCACTCCATAAAATTTCTAAATACACCGGAAAGGAAGGAACGGTACCTAAGATAAATAAACTCGGTTCAGATGTTTGGGTAAAACTGAAAGAAAAGACCAAAACAAAAGTAAAAGAAATCGCCTTCGATTTAATCAAGCTCTATGCTCAACGTAAAGCACAACAAGGGTTTGCCCATGCACCGGATACATACATGCAAACAGAACTGGAAGCTTCTTTTATTTATGAAGATACCCCAGATCAAAGTAAAGCTACTGCCGATGTTAAAAAAGACATGGAGAGTGAATCGCCCATGGATCGATTGGTTTGTGGTGATGTGGGTTTTGGAAAAACAGAAATTGCCATTCGGGCTGCCTTTAAATCGGTGGTAGATGGTAAGCAGGCAGCAATTTTGGTGCCTACCACCATTCTGGCTTTTCAACATTACAAAACATTTAGTGAACGATTAAAAGAGTTTCCGGTTACCATTGACTATATCAACCGTTTTCGCTCATCCAAAGAAAAAAAGGAGATATTGAAAAGGTTAGAAGAAGGGAAAGTGGATATCATCATTGGTACGCATGGCTTATTGGGAAAGGAGGCAAAGTTCAAAGACCTCGGTGTAATGATTATTGATGAAGAACAAAAATTTGGGGTTGGACATAAAGAGAAATTAAAAACATTAAAAACGAATGTGGATTGTTTAACCTTAACTGCAACACCCATTCCACGAACCTTGCAGTTTAGTTTAATGGGTGCAAGAGACCTAAGTATCATCAACACCCCACCCCCAAACCGCCAACCTATTCAAACTGAGATTCGCATTTTTAATGATGATTTTATTAGAGATGCTATTTATTATGAAACGGAAAGGGGCGGTCAAGTTTTCTTTATTCATAACCGTGTACAAGGTTTGCCTGAGATGTGTGCCATGATTCAAGGATTTTGCCCTGATTTGAGCATTGGTTTTGCCCATGGTCAATTA
>JANOVY010000151.1:0-2886 GCA_031417635.1 Bacteroidota bacterium
CAATCTCTCCTTTCTCTAATAACCAATTTGATAATTGGTTTGCAAAATACGGAGCCAAGCTTACACCTTTGGTGCCCAAGCCATTAAAAATTACCACTTTTTTCTCATGTGGATAGCAGCCTAAAAAGGGCCGCCTGTCAGCAGTAGATGGTCGGATACCCCAATCTTGGTTAGTTATTTCGAAAGGCACTTTTAAGAGCTCAAGCAATTTATCGCTCAATTCCTTGCGAGCAAGTTCTGTAATTGATTTAGAAATATCACGCGGATTATAGGTCGCTCCAACTTTATAAAAGCCCGTCTTTCCAGAAGGCACAACGTAAACCCCTCGATTATAAATAACGTCTAATTCTTGGCCTATTCTTACTTCGATTGTCTCTCCCTTCAACGGCCTAAATGGCAGCTTACTGAAATAAGTGCTTTTTAAACCTTCATTTCCATTGCATAAAATTACCCTGTCTGCTTTGATAGCATCATAAAAAACAGCGTTTGCTTCAACTATCAGCTTTGCTTCAATAAAATAATCTGGACTATAAGATCCATTGGCAATTAGCATTTTACGGACCGCACTTATAAATAAGTTTGTGTCAACATAACCACATTGTGAAAGGACAAGGCCACCAAAATCATCATACACATGATTGCCAAATTGTGACTGGGTTACAGTCTGTTTAAGATAAGACTTCATCCCCACATCAGCACTTTTACCCATCCATTCATTTTGTTCTTGTATCGATATAAATGGTCGATAGATAGGCCTGGGTTTAAAAAACTGCGCACCAAGACTTTTTTCTGCATTGGAATAAAAATCAATCAGAAATGGAAAAAGTAAATCAGCCTTCCATGTTTTGGTCATTATTCGCCCTGTGATTGGATTAAATAACCCAGCCGCCACAGCAGATGATATGTTCTTGTCCGGTTGGTCGAAGACAAAAATCCTTTTATTGCGTTTGATTAGTTCAAGAGCCAGAGCCGAGCCGGCCAATCCTTGACCTACTAGTATGAAGTCAACTTCCCTTTCAATTTTCATTCAAGCTTACGTAAATTGATTCTAGTTATTCGTCACCAACAATAACCATCGGGGAAATATAAGAAGGTTTAGCATAGCAAGTAAAGTGAGTGCCGTATCGAAAGAACCTTTAACTTTGTCCTTTATCGACCTATGATTCATATTAAAACATTTGTATTTAACCCCTTTTCTGAAAACACATATATTATTTATGACGATTCCTTAATAGGCGTTGTTATTGATCCTGGCTGCTATGAAAAAGAAGAAAAAGAGGAGCTTGACACTTTTATAAAAAGCAAAAACCTAACCATTAAATATCTTCTTAATACGCACGCTCACATTGATCATGTCTTGGGAAATTATCATGTGAAAGAAAAATACAAAGTGCCACTTTTAATGCATAAAAAGGATGAACCTGTCTTGAAAGCAGTGAAGTCATATGCCCCTAACTATGGCTTTGCCAATTACACGGAAGCGGTGCCCGACCAATTTCTGGAGGAAGGCGATGAAGTAGTATTTGGAACTTCAAAGTTTACTGTTTTATTCTTGCCTGGTCATGCACCTGGCCACATTGGATTTTACCATAAAGACGAAAAAATTTTAATAAGTGGTGATGTCCTTTTTCGCGCAAGTATTGGGCGAACTGACCTCCCCGGAGGTTATCATGAAACACTAATAAATAGTATCCAACAAAAGTTATTTAAGCTGCCCGATGACGTTGTTGTTTATCCGGGTCATGGTCCTACAACTACGCTGGGAGAAGAAAAACAGTCAAACCCATATTGTGCTCTTTCCATCCAATGATTAATTATGAAAAAGCATATTCCTAATTTTCTTACCTGTTGTAATTTGTTGTGCGGTTGTTTTGGCATTGTCTATTGCCTTGAGGAACGCACAATTCCAGCCGCCTATTTTGTTTGGGCTGCAGGCGTTTTTGATTTTTTTGATGGTTTTGCTGCACGGATGCTAAAAGTAACTTCTCCGATTGGCAAAGAATTGGATTCATTGGCTGATATGGTAAGCTTTGGTTTACTCCCAGCTTTGGTAATGTATAAAATGATTGCGGCTACTTCTGCAAATCCCTGGCTGCCTTATGTCGCTTTCCTCATAGCAATTTGCTCTGCCCTCCGGCTTGCTATTTTCAACGTAGATGAAACTCAAAGTGATTCGTTTAAAGGATTGAATACACCTGCCAATACCATCTTTATTACTTCACTTCCATTGGTAAGTTATCAGGTGGGCAGTTGGCTTTTTCAGGATTGGATTCTAATTCTTGTCACCATTACTTTTTCTTTGCTGCTGGTATCCAGAATAGAATTTTTTGCCTTCAAATTCAAGGACTTCACCTGGAGTAACAATAAAGTAAGGTTTACTTTTATAGCCATTTCAGCAGTACTGCTTGCCGTTTTAGGCAAATTAGCTTTACCTATGCTAATACTTCTGTATATCTTCTTTTCGTTAGTAAGCAAAGCCTTGAAACTTGCCTAATCTCTGAAATTCTTTGCGTGGACAAATCAAAATAGCGTGCATCCTCCTAACTCTAATGGGAACGTCCATTATCTCAAATGGGCAGCCATCGGTTTTAAGTAATGGGCAATGGTCTAAGTTCTCAGTTGTTTCAGATGGAGTATATAAGATCGACTACAATCTTTTAAAAAAAGCAGGCATAGATGCCGACAAAATTGATCCTAGAAAAATAAAACTATTTGCTAGCGGTAATGGAATGCTACCTCAAGCCAATAACGCTTTTCGACAAGGAGAACTAAAGGAAATTTCTATTTCTGTCTCAGGGGAGAATGACGGTCGTTTCGACAGAGAAGATTTTATTCTTTTTTTTGGCCAAGGGCCAGATGTTTATTCTTATAGCATCGCAAGGGATA
>JANOVY010000152.1:0-49429 GCA_031417635.1 Bacteroidota bacterium
GTTGAAATTGAAATCACTAAAAAGCAAACAGGTAAAATAGTTAGCAATAGTACTATTAATTATTCTGAGAAAGATAGTCGACAAATTCTTAAGAGCAATAAGGCTTATGAACAATTAATGGTGCTTAGGCGAATTAGAAAAAAATATATAAGGTTCAATTTGCCCCTTGATGAAGATTCCGGATGGGTTGCAAATCCAACAAAACTTGAAATTGATGAAGATGGCTTTCTTGGTCCTATTGAAGTCTCATTATATGATTTGTTTGATAATTTGGAATCGATGTTGGAGTCGAAATTTCAAAACTATAAAGTTATTCAAAAAAACGAAGACGCCGCATTTGTTAAAAATAGCATTCTTGATGGCTTTGATGAATTTAATGACGAATTTGGTGTGAGTAAGTACCTAAATAAATTTACCCCAATTCAAGATATAAGGCTTAACCAAAATATTAATGTATATTTTATTGAAAAAAAAATATTTATTTAAAACCTTATAGTTGAATTTAAGGTAAACAATACTTGGATGCCTTGGAGCTATCTATCAGACGGAACAAAAAGACTTTTTTATATAATTACAGAAACACTTTCCATTGAATCAGGTGCTTTGATTATTGAAGAACCTGAGTTGGGTATACACCCGAGACAGCTCTATTCATTAATGAACTTTTTTAAAGATCAATCGGTTGAAAAGCAAATATATATTTCTACCCATTCCCCAGTTGTCTTAGATGTATTATCTCCTAAAGAGTTGAACTGTATAATAATTACCAAGTTTGGGAAAAAAGGTTCAGAATTTAGAAAGCTGTCAAAAAAAGAAAAAGACAAAGCAATTGAATATATGAATTCGGTTGGTGAGTTAAGTTATTATTGGCTACATTCAGATTTAGAACATGAATAAAAAAATTGGATTGATTGGGGAAGATCCCAATGATACAGACTCTTTAAAGAATTTGCTGCTTCAAAAATATGCAGGTAAGGTTTCTTTTATACAGCTTTTGAGAAATAAAAGAGGACATCAGCTTGAAAATAGTAGAACAAGAGAAGCATTGAAAATTGAATACAGAGAGAAAAAGCCAAATCTTATTGTATGTATTAGAGATGCAGATGCGATTATTACAGAAAGGGACAAAATAAAAAAAAGAATTGTATGGCACCATGAATTATTAAAAGGATTAAATGGAAGTTTGCTTCTCCTAAATATATATGAATTGGAATCATTGATATTAGCCGATATAGATACATTTAATAAACTTTATGGAACTACTCTTAAGTTTCCGGGAGATATTCATTATAAAAAAGAACCAAAAGAGTATTTAATTCATGCTACAAGAAAAAATAGGAAGGTCTATAGGGAATCTCATTGTCCGGAGGTTTTTGAGAAGCTTAGTATTGATAAGATTTCTAAAAAATCTACTGTTTTCAGATCTTTTTTGAAACAATTTGATGATTTTGTTTTAGCATAATTATTAAAAGCAAATGTTTATTTAGTTAAGCGAGCTTATAGCAAAAGAGGCAAACAAAGGATTAGTAACCCTTTTTTAATTTTTGCCATTTAATTTACTATTTACTGCCAATAGTAAAATATAAAGTAATTAGAACGATTGCCAGAAAGGCCTCTTTTTGTTTTTGATTACTCCATAAAATTTGTTTTGCAGATTGCATGCTGCTTTTGTAAGTTTTATTGCTGGTGACCTTATTTTGCAAAATTCATCTTTATTTGCCCCCGCTTTTTTGCATTTTCCATCCGTTCTTACTGCTTTTTGTCCACGGTAATTGTTTACCTGATTCTGTGGTCACATTAAAATTTTCAACATTATTAGCATAGCCGAGTATTTGATAATAGCCTGGCATCCATACCGGCATTTTAAATTCAATGCTATCTTTTTTTATTACCTCGCAACGAAGTACAATGTGGAAGCGGTGTGTAGAAGGTTGGGGCATAGGAAAGAGTGTAGGAAGGCGAAACTGCTTTTTTTTTGCAGGTAGGCCAAGATTTGCAAATATTAATAAAGCAACAATAAGAAAAGATTTACGAGGCCTTTTATCTGATTTCTGTTAGTGTGTGTGCCATCTTGAATACAAGGGTGGATTGTGTGTAAAATATAAAGGAATCAGCATTTTTGGTTTCACCGGTTTTTAATAATCCTCGCCCCAAATACCCTTCCGGCAGTTTTACCATAATTTGCTTCAATACGAATTGTTATCTTTTCTGCATGTTCAATGAGTTCGCCGGGTAATATATATTCTTTATTATAAAATTTTCCGGTAACTCCTCCTTTCCATTCTTCCGTCATTAATTTTCTGCTATTCACAAGGATATCAAACTTTCTATCTTTATCATCGCCTATATAAGTAAGGAGCAAACTATTCCCTTTTCCTGCTTTCGGATCTACTTTCATTTCAAAAGAGAAAAAATGATTGGCCCTGGCTTCTCGTCCATTTACCCCCAGGGCATCACTTACATATGATTTTTCACTTGCGATAAGATTATGATCTCTTTCAGGTTGCATTTCACCTACCCTAAAATTATCAATCGTTCTGGATTCAATTTCAGAATTTTCTCTCTTTTCTTTTTCATATTCTTCTTGTCGAACTTCCCATTGTGTATTGTTAAAATAGTCCCAGTAAACACTGTAATAATTTTTATATGTTTTATAAAAAGGAATCAGTTTTACGTCAAATGGCTTACCGGTTGCTTGTGTTTCAAAGGTTAAGGGTTCTCCAATCACCGGTTTTATCCAGTCATTAATGTTTTTATTCTCTGTTAATAATACCGGCACTCCATACACGGGATCGGGCATAGTGTTTCCCAGTTGGCCTGCTAAAACCAATGGGCCGTACAGAAAAGCAATTCTATTTGGGTTGTCCGGCATGCTTTCAGTATATACTTGCATAGGGATACTCAGTAATAATTTGTCATTGTTTTTCCACTTTCTGTTTACAATAATAAAACCATTTTCCTCTCCACTTGGCGTGACCAATTCATTGTTGATCTGAATGGTAAAACCATTTTTTGCCCACCAAGGTTTGCGAATTTTGAATGAAAAAGTGACTTCCTTTTTGCATGAAACGGAAAACGTTGTACTCCCTTTTTCCGGATAGGCTGTTTCTTGTAAAATGCCAATTCCTTTACTTTTCCATGCCAATGTAGAAGGGATGAATAAGTTAACAAAAAGGCTTCCATCTTTTCCTTCGTAATAAATACCTTCTCCATATTTTGAATGATTTTCCATACCGCTTCCCACACAACAGGTAAATGTATTGAACGAATCACTAAATGTTTTTTGAGTACCCATTCGAAGTGGGACAAAGTATGTCATCATACCCGTTTCGGGGTTTTGAGAGGAAAGTATATGGTTATAAATAGCTCTCTCATAATAATCTCCTAATGCTGCGGTAGGTTTCCATGAGAATAAATGTCTTGTGAGCTTCAGCATATTGTAAGTATTACAAGACTCACTGGTATTGTCACTTAAGCGATCATTTAATTTGTCGGCTTCTCCACAATATTCATAGTTACTGTTTCCGCCTATTACATAACTATGATGGTTTACCATCGTTTCCCAAAAAAATGAGGCAATGGTTTTATCAGTTTCTGTACCTGTCAACTCATATTGACTTGCGCTGCCTATCGCTTTAGGAACATTGGTATTGGAATGTTTCCCTGGTAATGGGTCTATTTTTTTTGACAACGGCACCATTACAAAGTCGTCGTAAAATTTATAGGATAAGGTAAGGTATTTTTTTTCACCGGTTACTGCATAGAGGTTTGCCAATAAGTCATTCATCCCTCCCCATTCGCAACGAAGCATTTTTTGTAGTTGTTCAGGAGTTAAATTTTGCAATGTTTTTTCTGTCCAATCTGCCATGCCTTTTAGTATCGTTAAAGCTTGTGCATTATCGCAATGCATATACACATCTAATAATCCGGCCATTACTTTGTGAACGGTGTACCATGGGCTCCAGCCTCCGTTTAAATCAAAGCCACCGGATTTGATTTCCGCTCTTGCCAGTTTTCCAAATATGGAATCTTCATTCGGAATAGCACCCACATAACCGGTTTTTCTTGACTGCTGACATTGACTCAATTCTAAAACAATAAAATCAACTTTTTCTTTGAAATGGATGTCTCCCGTAGATGCATACATCATGGCACAGGCAGATAGATAATGTCCGAGTGTATGTCCCGACAAGCCGTCACTTTCCCAACCGCCATATATATTCCCTTTGGTGGGAAGTCCTGCATTTTTATAAAAACGATGCAATAAGCGTTCAGGTTCGATTTTTAATAAGTAGGCGGCATCCAGATCCATGGCATGTTTAAAAGGACTGCCATCTAATAATCGAACATCTTTTAAATTGAAAGAAAATGCTTCTATTTCAATTATGGGCTTGACTTTTATTTTCTGATTATTTTTTTCAGGGCTATAAGATTGGGCATATAAAGCGCTAGCAAATACAAATAATAAGTTGAAAACAAGAAAGTTGTTTTTTTTCATTTTTATTTCTGATAATTTTTTATACTCAATAAAGAAAATTTCTAAATGATTATGTGATGTAAGTATAATATCGTTCGGTGTGAAAAATGTAAGAAATTTGGGAAAATAATTAAAGAGTCAACTTGATATTGGATGATAATTGTTGACAATTTTTCGGTTTTTTTAACAATGTCTGAAGATGAAGAAGCCAATCATTGCTAGCCTGAAAAAGTATAAAAAAAATAGTAACACCGAAAATACCACACGATCGGTATCCAACAATCCCCAAAAATCTTAGGATAATAAGCCTTGCCTAGCTAAAAATTCAAGTTTTACATTGGCATCCTGCAATTTTTGAGTTAACTCTTTGTTTAAACGTCTTAATTCTTGTACTTCAAATGATTTGTAAATACAGTTTTTAACTTCCTCTTCATTCCAAGGTTTGGATAGGTATTTGTATACTTGGCCTACATTAATAGCATCAATAACAGCATTAATATCTGTGTAACCGGTAATTAATATTCTGATGGGATCAGGATGGGTTTCGAGTATGGATTGAAAAAATTCAATTCCGGTCATTTTTGGCATTCTTTGATCACTTAGAATGACTTGAATAGACTCCGTTTCTAATATTTTTCGTCCCTCTTCGGCTGATTCTGCGGTATAAATAGTAAAGACCCTTCTAAAGGCGGCTCTAAAAGAAGTGACGTTATTGGGCTCGTCATCAATGTACAAAACATTAATATTCTTCACTTCCATAAACTTCTGTTTAATGAAACTAAGACATAAAGTCGTATAAAATTAGTCAAATCACTTATTATTACCTTAAATATGACAAAAAAGATAGATTTTTACAATAGTATGTTCATTTTAGACAAATAGCCAAGATGATAGAGAATGTTGCGATAGAAAAAGAGATTCGAATACGGGCTTTCAGGGCTATTGATGACCCTGATACATGTCAGAAATTTATTGACGGTCATAGAAGGGTATTGTCGATTTATGGTATTGAAAACATTACCTCAAATACAGATGACTGGGTTTACAGGCCCTCCATTTATGTGATTGTGGTAGAAACCATAGATGGAAGCAAATTGTATGGTGGAGCAAGAATTCAAATTGCGGATGGAATTCATCCACTACCCATAGAAGAAGCTACCGGTAAAATGGACCCTAAGATTTACGAAATAGTTAGAAAACATGCGCTTACAGGTGCTGCAGAACTGTCTGGATTATGGAATTCAAAAGAAGTTGCCGGATTTGGCATTGGTAGTCTTTTTCCTTCCCGGGTGGCGGTTGCTTTGGCAACTCAAATAGGGATCAATACCTTTTTTTCGCTTTGCTCACCAACAACAGTTCGTTTTAAGGATTGGATGGGAGGTAGGATTTTGGATGAAGTGGGCAATCATGGAACTTTCTTTTATCCTAAAATAGATTTATTGGCTACGGCCATCTATTCAGATGACATGGAAAATTTATCTATCACGCATCCACGTGAAAGAGAAAAAATTATGTTTCTACGCAATAATCCGGTACACGTTGCAAATGAAATATCTCCTTTTAAAAATCGAGAAATTCGAATTCATTATGCATTGTTGTTGCCGAATGTGAATGTTAAAGAATATCAAATAAACTATGAGCCTTTTCTTCAAAAAGAAAATAGCTGAACCTGATGAGAAAAATTATCTTGGCTTCTATCAGCAATATCTTAATGATTGTGATTCCGCTCTTGGGAAGTCCAAACCTCATTCTACATTTCAAAATTTTATGTATTATCATTGGAAGTGTTTTTATGTGGCTTACACAACCCCCGGTAAGTGTTAAAGAAACAAGTGATAAAAAAAGTAGTGACCGATTCTCTGTGGTATTAATCTTACTAATGTCTTTAATCAGTGTAGTAGTACCGGTTATTGATTGGGCCTACTTTTCAGATACACAAGATAACATCAGTTTTTTCACAATACTGGGTATTTTCATGATCATATTCGGGATTTCATTTAGGGCTTGGGCGGTAAATACATTAGGAAAGTACTTTACGGCAACTGTTCAAATCAAGGAAGGTCATCAGTTGGTTCAATCAGGCCCTTATCGACTTGTTAGGCATCCTAGTTATTCAGGGGCATTTATCGCATTGATTGCCGGAGGTGTTATTTTAGAGAGTTTACTTGGATTTATGATATCTTGTATAGCGATGATGATTGCTTATTACGTGCGAATAACGATAGAAGAAAAAGAATTAATGTTCCGTTTTGGAAATGAGTATAGTGCATATAAAGCGAATACAAAAATGTTGATTCCGTATGTTTTGTAAAAATATTTTTACCACATTTTTTACATTCAATTCAGTCACAACTGTTATTGATAAAAGATATGTAAAATCTTTTTTGCTTCTAATTTTCATTTTTTTTGTACATAACACCCATGCTTTTTCTCAGGTAGCCGTTTTGTCTGATAAAAACCAATCGATTATTTTTTCAACTGTGATGGAAGAATGGGTAGACAGTGTAGGGGTTTCTTTGCCGGCGCAGGTTATAAAAAACAACAAATTTGTAAAAACGAATGGAGCGATACCCATTTATCCAAATCATATTAAGAGTACTTGGTATAAATTTACGGTTAACAATACAACTTCTTCTTCCCCCCTTTTTTTAGATATTGCCTATACAAATTTATCACGGGTAAGTTTGTACAAAGTTACTGATCAACAAATTAGTTTGATTGGTGAAGATGGGAATGAACGAATCACTGTACCCATGATTGCCGGATCTCCCAATATTATTTTTGGGCTTCAATTGCCGGTGGGTTCAACCCAACAATATCTTTTACACGTATTCAGTGAGCATCCCATTCTGCTTCCTGCCACCATTCATACGTATGATTCAATGAACGAATCAATCAATTTACAAACCATCATTATGGGATTGTATCTTGGGGTACTTATTGTGATGTTTTTGTATAACCTATTTTTGTTTTTTGCTACAAAAGATAATAGTTACCTATTTTATATCATTTATATATTTTTCCTCGCACTAGCTCAAACAACTTTTGTGGGGTATGAATATCGATTTATTTGGCCCCATTTCCCGGCTTTAAATAAGTATGCTGTTGTTTTTACTTCTTCATTGTCTGCTATTGCCGGCTTGGTATTCAGTATGATTTTTTTACGCACAGCCGTATATGCTAAAAAAATACATAAATGGTTGCAGGCTGTGGTAGGCGTATATGTGATTGGGCTTGTTTTCAACCTTTTTTCAAACTTAGATGTCAGCTATTATATACTAAATTATAATGGAATTTTGGGCGTAATATTGGTACTAGTCACAAGTTTATATATTGCAAGAAGAAATTTCCGACCGGCTTATTTCTACCTGACTGCTTGGTTATTTTTTTTAATGACTTTCATCATTCTTATTTTAAGAAATCTGGCAGTTTTGCCATATAATAATTTCACAACTTATATTATTTATGCAGGATCATCTTTGGAAATTGCTTTGCTTTCCATCGCCTTGGCCGATAAGATTAATGTGTTAAGAAAAGAGAAAGAAGATTCGCAAGCGGAAAGTTTGGAACAATTGCAGATTAATGAAAAATTGGTTCGAGATCAAAATGTGATGCTTGAGAAAAAGGTAACTGAACGAACTGAAGAATTACAATCTTCTAACCATTCACTGGGTGCAGCATTGCAAGATTTAAAAGATACCCAGATTCAATTGGTAGAAGCTGAAAAAATGGCTTCATTAGGTCAACTAACCGCCGGTATTGCTCATGAGATTAATAACCCTATCAATTTTGTAAAATCAAACATTAAGCCACTTCAGTTAGACATCAACGACTTGTTGGAAGTGATTGACGAATATGATAAACTACATTCTATAGATGCAGCTGAAATTTCCGAAAAACTTAGCAGTATTGAAAAATTTAAAAAGCAGATTGATATTGATTATGTAAAAAATGAAATTGAAAATTTGGTTAAAGGTATTCAGGATGGAGCTGAGCGTACGGCTGAAATAGTACTGGGACTTAGAAATTTCAGTAGATTGGATGAAAGTGATATTAAAACGGTTAATATACATGAAGGTTTTGATTCAACATTGATTTTACTAAAAAATCAAATGCCGGATAATATTCAAATAATAAAAAACTTTAATGCGAATGGCATGATTGAGTGTTTACCCGGTAAGCTTAATCAAGTGTTTATGAATATTCTAAGCAACGGAATACATGCCATCAAAGCCAAAGAAATACAAGCTGATGAAGAGTCGATTACCATTTCTACTGAAGATGTCGGGGACTCCATCATCATAAAAATCAAGGATACCGGTATCGGCATGTCTGACGAAGTAAAGCAAAAGATCTTTGACCCATTTTTTACTACAAAAGATGTAGGTGAAGGCACCGGATTAGGCCTTTCAATTGTTTTTAAAATCATTCAACGGCACGAAGGTAAAATTGAGGTTATATCCTCTAAAGGAAATGGTGCAGAATTTATCATAACTTTATTTCATACTTTACCGGAAACAGCGATATCATAATTCAATATCCATGAATAAAAAGACTGACTCAAAAATAAAAGTGTTATATGTTGATGATGAAGTAAACAATCTCATGTCTTTTCAAGCAGGTTTTAGAAGGCATTATGAAATATTTACGGCCACAAGTGTAGCCGAAGGTTTGGGAATTTTAAATGAGAATGAGATTCATGTCATTTTAGCCGATCAACGGATGCCTAAAACAACAGGGGTTGAATTTTTTAGCATTGTTAGAAAAGCTCACCCTCACCCAATTCGGATATTAATTACCGGATACTCAGATATTGACGCTATTGTAGACGCCGTAAATAATGGAGAAATTTTTCGCTACATTAAAAAACCATGGGATGAGCTGGAATTAAAAAATGCCATTCAAAATGCATATGAAGTTTACGCTACCAGAAGGACTCTGAAAGACAAGATTCTTGAATTAGAAAGAGCCAATGATGAAATTAATCGGTTTGTTTACAGTACATCACATGATCTACGGTCTCCACTTGCCAATATTTTGGGCATCGTAAATTTGGCAAAACTGCAACAACCATTAGATGATCCCAATAACTATTATGGGATGATTGAATCCTGTGTAACAAAAATGGATGTGTTTATTCACAAAATTATTGAGTATTATAAAGGGATTAGGGTTGACAATGTAAATGAAACAATTGAATTTAATAAGTTATTGGAGGATAGTATTTCACTTTGTAATATGCAAAATCCACAAATTGTTTTTGATGTAAATGTGGATCAGACTGTTGAGTTTCAAAGTGATGGTTTTCGTTTATCATTAATTTTGAACAACCTGATTTCTAATGCTGTAAAATACCAAAGGAAGGAAGAGGAAAATCCAAAAATAACCATCCATGTGTCTGTTACACAAACTGAAGCATTGGTTATTATAGAAGATAATGGTGTAGGTATCATAGATGATCACTTAAATAAGATATTTCAAATTTTCTTTCGTAGTACCGATTATCGAAATGGGTTGGGTATTGGTCTTTATATTGTTAAAGAGGCACTAACCAGAATTGGTGGAGATATTACCGTTAAGTCTGATTTTGGTAAAGGAACTCGATTTACGTTAACCGTACCCAATTATAAAAAAGTATCCCTATAATATTTTCACGTTATTTTTGAAATCAAATTACCCAATCATTCATAGGTGTATTCAATTCTGCCTAACAACTTTCTTTCTTTGTCAAAGCCAAACTCTACCTGTTTTAACCCTTTTTCAGAATAAGTATATTTCCAAACTATATAATTTGAACTACCCATAGAAATGACAGTCATTTGATTCATTCTTCCATTGCTATCGTATTCATATAAATAATCCGGCAATAATTTTTTATATTTTGATTGATAACGTACAATATCTGACAATTGATTTTTAGCATCATAGTAATAATAGTAAGTTTCAATTGTTCGATTCTTTTTTTTCCATCTTTCTTCAATGATCAATCCTTTGTCATCTTTCACGAGTTCTATCATAGTGGAATCAATTGTATTCTTAATTCTTAACATCGACTGTAACTGTCCATTTTCCGCATACACCCATTCATGTGATTCCGTAGAATTGCTTTTTTGAGAAGTGTCTGATGTGGTAAATAGTATTCTTTTCAATTGTCCTTTTTCATTATACGTATAATCTATTTTTGTTTCAATTTTGTTACTGATAGTTTGTACTTTTTTTATTCTCCCGTTTTCGTATGTTCTATTCGTTACAGTTTGTTTACCGCCAGAAAGGGTAGTATTCAGTTGGCTTTTTTTCCCATCCAGACTAATTTCTTCCTCAACGAAAAAGCCCGGGGTAATACTATTGTCTGATTCGTAACTGGTTGCTTTTATTTTTTTAATTTTCAAGGTCCTTAAAAGCTTACTTCTTTCATTTGTTTCCTGCGTGGAAATAATGTCATTAAAAAAATATTGACAATAACCGGCGGAAATGAGAAAAAATGAGAAGAACGTAAGCAAGATTTTCATGGAAATGATATTTTCGCAAATGTACAGTTACACTTTTCAACAATCAAATACATATTTCTAAATATTGTTGAAGGTACATTTAGACAGGTGGTTTTAATTAAACCTTAACAGTTAATGCTTGTAAAGGATATGATTTTCAACATAAACCTTTCATATTTCTTTTTATTTTTTAGAGATAACGTTTTTACTTCATTTTTATCATTTCAATCAAATCTAAAGTCCCGGAGACAGATTGTTATTTTTTGATTTCAACTTTCCTAATCTCTCTTTCATCTACTTTCTCTATGTTGCAAAAACTAAAATGATTCTGCCAAAATTCATCGTTTCTCTGCCGGGTTTGATGAAATTGAGAGGTTTGTTTACTATTTTCATACAGTTTTCGGTTATGACTATATAAATTTACAATATGCAATCCACAGCAGACAGTTTTATGCGATTGGTTACCATTATGGATGAGTTGCGCGAGCAATGTCCTTGGGATAAGAAACAAACCATTCATACCCTCCGCCCTTTAACCATCGAAGAAACCTATGAATTGGCAGATGCCATTAGTGAGAATGATTGGAAGGGCGTTAAAGAAGAACTTGGTGATATGTTATTGCATATCCTGTTTTATGCAAAAATTGGTACGGAAGAGAAACAATTTGAGCTAAAGGATGTAATTGAAGGCATCTGTGAAAAACTCATCTTTCGTCACCCCCATATTTATGGAGATGTTAAAGTATTAGATGAGGAGGAAGTAAAACGTAATTGGGAAAAGTTGAAGATGAAAGGAGGTAAGAAGTCTGTTTTGGAGGGCGTTCCTCCTTCTTTGCCTTCTATGGTAAAAGCGACAAGAATTCAAGAAAAAGCCAAGCAAGTTGGTTTTGAATGGGAAAACAAAGAAGATGTATGGAAAAAGGTAGAGGAAGAAATTGGCGAATTGCAAGAAGCTATCCGTTTTGAGTCGAAAGATAGGGTAGAAGAAGAGTTTGGAGATGTTTTGTTCAGTCTGATAAATTATGCACGGTTTTTGCAGATAGATGCAGAAGGGGTCTTAGAGAAGACAAATAAAAAGTTCATTTATCGCTTTCAACAAATGGAAGCCATGGCAGTTTTGCAAGGAAAAAAATTAGAAGATATGTCGCTAACTGAAATGGATGACCTCTGGAATGAAGTAAAAAAGCAAATTAACCAAACTTGATAAACGCATTACGAAAAGCAGTATACAAGCATGGCTACCTAATTATTGCAGCCGCTTGGTTGTATACCATATCATTTATATTCAGTAACTACTGGAGTTATTATTCTTCACCGGGCAAAGTTAAAAACAATTTAGAGCAAAGATTACATGGCCAGGAAAATGAAGCGGCACTTCTTTCAAAGGATACTGCCTTGCTATGGCAATTAGTGAATCCATATCGTACTCTAACAACGCCGATAACAGAAGACTTTGGTGTATTTATTTATGAACAGAAAGATACCACAGTTCCCATTCATTTGCTTTACTGGAACACAAATAGGATTTATGTAAATGTCATTGATCTGACTCGAAAACCGGGCAGTTATTTTGTTACTAACCAAAATGGTGATTTTGAATTGATCAAGCGGACAATTGGGATACGGGGAGTTACATTCTCATTCATTGCTATGCTACCCATCCGGTGGTCTTATTTTTTAGAAAACAAGTATCTTCAAACCTATTTTGAAGGCTATCGAAATCTGGTAATACAATACGATATTAGCAATCGGTCATCCGCATTACCTATATTAAATGGAGATGGAAAAAGATTGTTTGGTATTGAATTAAAGGAAGGAAAATCGTTTATCGCTTATGATAGTGTAACGATCATTTTTCGGGTTTTGGCTATCCTATTACTGCTTATTTTTGTCAATTCTTTGGCTCAGGAACTGATAGTGAATCGAGAATTCAATTCGGGATTCTTTTTCTTATTATCAGTAGCCTTAACCTTACGCATCATTGCATATCGTTTCCACTTCCCCTTTGATTTTAGTAAAATACCGTTATTTGATCCAACTGTTTATGCATCCAATTTTCTTCATCCTTCACTTGGCGATCTTTTCATTAATGCGGTACTGTTATATTGGCTGGTTTCATTTTACCATAAACATGCCGATAAAAAAGCCAACGAAATAAAAAGCTATTTTTCGAAAATATATAGTTATGCAGGCCTTATTTTGCTTACGGTAATCTGTTTTTTGTTGGTTGGGATCATTATTAGTTTGGTAAAAGATTCAAAAATATCTTTCGATGTAACAAATCTGAATAGTTTGGGTATATATAGCCTAATCAGTTTTATCATTCTCTGTTTAGGAGTGCTCTCTTTTTATCACTTTTCACAAATTTTATTATCTCTGGTTTTTCGTCAAAAAATTAGCACCTATTGGCAATTACTGAGTATCGTTTTGTTTGGGTTTATTTATATGGGTTTCTTTACCAACTCTACGGATTATCGGCTGTATTTATGGGTAATCGCTTGGCTATTATTATATGTTGGGTTACTGAATTTTAGAAAAGAAGACATTGAAAAACCGCTATTACAATCATCATTCTTTATTTTCTGGGTAATGATATTTGCTATGTCTATATCCTCAATTGTTATATATGAGAATCGAATTGTGGAGTTTGAACAACGAAAGGGCATTGCAGAAAAATTAGCCCTTCAAACAGACCCCTCCGGTGAAAGTCTTCTAAATATTGCGGCTACTAATTTTGATGATCAGTTTCTTTCCCAGAATTTCAATAGGCTTTCAAGTAATGAATATGCAAATAAATATATCAAAGACAGTCTCATCAATCAAAATTTTTCAGGCTATCTCAATAAGTATGATACGCATATTTTTATTTTCGATAGTCTATACCACCCATTGTTTAATGAGGATTCTACTAATTATGCTTCGATCAAAACAATTCTCCTTAACAAAGCCAAACCAACCATTATTCCCGATCTTTTTACATATGAAAATACCTTAGACGGATTGAGTTATGTGTACCAGAAAGTTATTAAACGCAATGAAACCCTGTTAGGATACCTCTTTGTAACCATCACATCGAAAAGATATAAAAGTGAAGCTTTGTATCCCGAGCTTTTTAACCAAGTATCTGATATCGCTTCTGATCTTAATACCAATTATGCCTATGCTGTGTACAACCGCGGCAAACTGATCAACCATTTTAATACCTATGATTTCCCTTCACAGTTAGATACTAGTCAGATACCAATTTATGAATTTTCTTATAAGCAAGCCGGTGAATTTAATGAACTTTGGTATAAAAGTAGTAACCAGAAACAGGTGTTGGTTGTTAAGAGAAATACCTGGTTTTTAGAATTTATAACATTGTTCGCATACTTATTTTGTTCGTTTTTAAGCATCATTTTACTTTTTCATCTTGGAAGTTTTGTTATTACCGCAAGATTTAAATGGGATGTTCTGCGGAAAATGATCCGGTTGAATATTAGATCACAGATTCAGGCAACCATCATATTTCTAAGTGTCTTTTCTTTTGTTGTGATAGGAATTGCCACTATCTCATTTTTTATTCTTCGTTTCCACCGTAATAACCAGGAAAGACTTTCCAAGTCAATTCAAGTCATGGCCAATGAGGTAAATAATAAAAGAACTTCATTGCAGGCATTTGATGATGTGCCGGACAATATTGGCGTAAGAAACGAATTGGAAAAGACAATTGCTGAAATATCCGACCTACACAATGTGGATATCAATTATTTCAATTTAGAGGGCAATCTGGTGATTTCTACCCAGCCTTATATTTTTAACAAACATCTCTTGAGTACTAAAATGGAGCCCCATGCATATCAAGAACTAAAAATGGGGCATAGTATCCGGTATTTGCAATCAGAAAAAATTGGTTCTTTTGAATTTCTAAGTATCTATGTTCCTTTAACTGATGATTTGGGGAATGATTATGCTTACTTGAATATTCCTTATCTCAATTCACAAAATGAGTTGAATCAAGAAATATCCGGCTTCTTGGCTACTCTAATAAATCTAAATGCATTTATTTTCTTAATAGCGGGTACCATTGCCTTCTTTTTAACCAATCGCATCACTGCTTCTTTCAGTTTGATTGGAAAGAAGATGCAAGAGATGAGTTTGGGAAAGATAAACGAAGAAATTTATTGGAAACGGGATGATGAAATTGGTGTGCTGGTGCTGGAATACAATAAAATGGTTAAAAAACTTGAAAAAAGTGCCCTGGCATTGGCACAAAGCGAAAGGGAAGGTGCCTGGCGCGAAATGGCCAAACAAGTGGCACACGAAATAAAGAATCCACTTACCCCCATGAAATTGAGTATACAATATTTACAAAAAGCCATTGAAAAAGGGGCGCCCAATGTAAAAGTCATTTCAGAAAACATGGCTGTTACGCTGATTGAACAAATTGATCAGCTTTCAAAAATCGCAAGCGACTTTTCTCAATTTGCCAATATGGGTAATACAAAGATGGAAATCTTTGATTTGACAGAAGTATTGGTTTCTATCATTCGGTTATACGGCTCAAACCCAAGACTAAAAATAACCTATCAAAAAGATGAAGGTGTTTATACCATTTTCGCCGATAAGGTTCAAATGAATCGGTTATTTACCAATTTGTTTCAGAATGCAATAGAGGCATCAACTGATGAAACGGCTGATATTAGATTGGAAATTCATCAAAAAATTGACAATCAACAACTGATTGTTTCTATTAAAGATTTTTCCGGTGGGATTTCTAAAAACAGGATAAACGATATTTTTAAACCCAATTTTACAACGAAAACTTCCGGAACCGGACTTGGGTTGGCTATTTGTAAAGGAATTGTAGAGCAATCCAATGGGATGATATGGTTTGAGTCGGAAGAAGGCGTTGGGACTACTTTTTTTATTCAGTTACCGATGGGAGAGAAGTAAAGGGAATTATGAATATTGAACAGAAGAACAAGGAATAATGAATATTAAAATAATTAAAAAATTTCCACAGCCTTCCAAGGAGGGGGATGCGAGTTTTCGAAGAAAAATTGCATCAAGGGTGGTTATGAGCCTGTTCCCGCCAAGTTCCAGGCTAAGCCGCCGGAACGCCACTCTTTGCAAAGCAAGGAAGAGAAACCAATAAACCCTACCTATTTTCGCTTTCCCCACTGCCCTTTAATAAAAGTTTCAAATGCATCTAACGAAAAACTACTTAAATTTTCTTCTTTTCTCAATCCGGCTTTTTGAGCAGACAATACTCCATAGCGACAATCATCATATCCATGTATTGAATGAGCATCGGGGTTTATTGAAATAAGAACTCCTTTTTCAAGTGCATAATTTATCCATCGCCAGTCCATATCCAATCTTCTTGGGTGGGCATTCAATTCTATTACAACCTGATTAGCCGCACAGGCTTCAATAATGCGTTTGTGATTAATGGGGTAACCATTTCTGCTTAATAGCAATCTGCCCGTCATGTGCCCTAGAATGCTTGTATAGGGATTTTCTATGGCCTTGACTAGTCGCATCATGGCTTTTTCTTCGCTCATTTTTAAATTTGAATGTACAGATGCAATCACAAGGTCGAAACTTGAGAGGATCGATGGGCTATAATCTAAGCTTCCGTCATTTAGAATATCGCTTTCAATGCTCTTAAAAATTTTAAAAGGGGCTAGTACGGGGTTTAAAGATTCAATTTGAAGATGTTGTGCCAAAACTCTTTCTTCACTTAAACCATTGGCATAAAAAGCCGATTTTGAGTGATCACTAATAACCAAGTATTCCAATCCTGCTGATTTTGCTGCATTCGCCATTTGTTCAATGGTATTCACGCCATCACTCCAATTACTATGGCTATGAATAATGCCTTTAATATCGCTTGGTTCAATAACGCTGGGTAAAGGACCCTTTTTGGCTTGTTCAAGAATGGCAGCTGTTTCTCTTTGAAATAGAGGGATATAGCTTATTTGGGCAGATTCAAAAATGGATTCGTCCGAAATAAACGATTTTGTATTATCCCAGCCTATATTTTCTTTCCAGGCATTCAAGAATTCTTCACTGCAGGCAGTTTGGAAATGGGTGCCTATAAAATGATCTTTATCGGTGACGATAAATCCAAGCTTTACATTTTCTTTTCCCTTAAAAGAGATAGATCCTTCTGTTTCATTCAGTATTTCATATGAATGTGCACTAAAAAATGCGCTCAATTGCGGAATCGAAACGGTTGTTACCCATTCTACAATGTTGATAATCTCTAATTGTCTTCCAAATTCGCCGGTAAACAAAAATCGATCCTGTTCAAAAGTCTCTTTTAATTTTTTATCAATGTTTGTGGCAAACAATTCTATTTGTTGAAATAAATAACTGCCGATGGTTCCTAAATAAAATTCAATCGACTCTTTGATGTTTTGTTGCGACTTTTCTCCAAACCCTTTGTATAAGGTTAAGCGGTTTTCATTACATGCATATAATAATTCTCCGAGCGATTCTATCTCCAATTCTTTCCAAATGGTGGCAATTTTCTTTGGACCAATCCCTTTTATGCCCAACATCTCAATTATGCCCGGAGGTGTCTTTTCGATGTATTCATTTAATAATAACAGTTGTCCAGTTGTAATTTGTTCTACAATTTTTTTTCCAATGGCATCACCAATTCCTCTGATTGAGAAAATATTTTCCGGTTGCATTTCATGTAAAGGAGAAGGAAGTTTATCAATGGTAAATGCGGCAGATGAATAGGACTTTGCTTTAAAAGAATTGTCGCCATGTATATCCATCAGTTTAGATAACAGAGAAAAATTGTCAGCTATTGCATAATTATCCATAATGAGGCTGGTATTGAGTCTTGAAGGTATACAATAAAAAAAGTCCCGAAAAATTTTCGGGACCCTTTAATCTATTTCTGCTAGAGAAATTAAGATTACTTCTTCTTTTTAGCAGCTTTCTTAGCAGCTTTTTTAGGAGCAGCTTTTTTAGCAGCTTTTTTAGGAGCAGCTTTCTTTGCAGCTTTTTTAGGAGCGGCTTTCTTTGCAGCAGCTTTTTTAGGAGCGGCTTTCTTTGCGGCTTTCTTTGCAGTTGCCATGTTTTTTTTAGATTTAATGGTTAGTTAATACACTAAAAGTAAAAATAAATTTGGAACTACAAAAAAAAACTTTTAGGCCGTTACTTCAATTGGAGTAACTGAGATGGTTGTTTTGTCATTTCTTCCTTTCTTATATTCTACTAAACCGTCGGTTAATGCGAACAATGTAAAGTCAGATCCAACACCCACATTCTTGCCGGGATGATAAACGGTACCTCTCTGGCGAACAATAATATTTCCAGATTGCGCAGGTTGACCGCCATATATTTTTACGCCTAAACGTTTGCTTTGTGAATCACGGCCGTTCTTAACGGAACCTTCACCTTTTTTGTGTGCCATAGTTTTTTTGTTTTACAACTAATAAGGAAAGATGAGAAAATAAAATTTCTTACTTAACCAATTAATTATTAGTGCTTACTAATCGATGCTTTCAATTTTAATTCTAGTATAATGGGTTCTGTGACCATGCTTCTTGCGGAAGCCCTTTCTTCTTTTCATCTTAAAGGCGATCACTTTATCACCTTGTACTAGGTCGCTGATAATTTCTGCTTTTACAGTGGCTTTTACAGCACTGCCCACAGAAATAGCTCCACTATTGTCGACTAACAATACTTCGCTAAACTCAACTTTGTCTCCGGTTTTACCTTCCAGGTGAGGAACATACAGGCTTTGACCTTCCTGTACTTTAAACTGCTGACCTGCGATTTTTACAACTGCTAACATAGCTACCAAAATTTGGACGGCAAAGGTAGGGTTTCCGGCTTAAAATACACAATTATTTTTGAATTAATTCTGTCCCCACACGTGGAAAACCAAAAAACGGTTTTTGGTTTGTGGTTTGTTGTCTGTTGTTTGGGTTAAAAATGAGCGATTTATGATAAAATGAACATAATATTAACCACAAACCACAAACTACAGACCACAAACCCCCAACTTCTCTCTATTTTTGCCACCTATCTAACGATTCGTAGACTCATGAATTTAAAATCCTTGTTGGCGAAACCTTTTGCCAATTATATTCATAGTAAGACCCGAAAAGGCATGCAAACCGCCTTGGAAGACCAAGATCAAATACTGAAAACCCTACTGAAAATTGGGAAATCAACGGTTTTTGGAAAAGACCATGCATTAGAAGCGATTTCTGATTATTTGGGGTTTACGCAAGCGATACCCATTCGAGATTATGAACAATTAAAGCCCTATATAGATCAAATAAAAGAGGGAAAGCAAAATGTTCTTTGGAAAGGGGTACCCATTTATTTTGCTAAAACCAGTGGAACCACTAGCGGGGTAAAATACATTCCCATCACCAAAGATTCTATTCCAAATCACATTAATACCGCCCGTAATGCGCTGCTTTGTTATATGGCAGAAACGGGTAATTCGGCATTTGCGAATGGAAAAATGATCTTTTTAAGTGGGTCACCTGAATTGGAACGCATTGCAAATATTCCAACCGGCAGGCTCAGTGGCATTGTAAATCATCACATTCCCAATTATTTACGTTCTAATCAATTGCCCAGTTTTCAGACCAATTGTATTGAAGACTGGGAGACCAAGCTTGATAAAATTGTGGAAGAGACTTTGGCAAAAGATATGACCTTGATTAGCGGAATTCCTCCTTGGATGCAGATGTATTTCGACAGGTTAATGGAAAAGAGCGGAAAAAAAGTGGGGAAAATTTTCCCAAATTTTAGTGTAATGGTCCAAGGCGGCGTAAATTTTGAACCCTATAAAGCCAGGCTTTTTGAGAGCATTGGAAGAAAAATTGATTCAATAGAACTTTTTCCGGCTAGTGAAGGTTTTTTCGCTTTTCAGGATTCACAAGAAGTGGAAGGACTGCTTTTGAACACAAACAGTGGCATTTTCTTCGAATTTGTTCCTGCAGAGGAAATGTTTTCAGAAAATCCAACCAGATTGTGTTTGAAAGATGTAAAAGTTGGCCAGAATTATGCCATGATTATTAACACTAACGCCGGTCTTTGGGGGTATAATCTAGGTGATACCATAAAATTCGTTAGTGTTGACCCCTACCGTTTAATAGTAACGGGAAGAATAAAGCACTTTATATCTGCTTTTGGAGAACATGTGATTGGAGAAGAAGTTGAGTTTGCACTTTTGAAAGCCGCCAATGAGGAAGGGATAAAAATCACAGAATTTACGGTTGCACCAATGATTCAACAGGGTAAGGGAAAGAGTTATCATGAATGGTTTATAGAATTTGAAAATGAACCCACTGATATGCAAAGGTTCATTCAAAAACTTGATCGTAACTTACAGGAGAAAAATGCATATTATGATGACTTGATCAAAGGGAATATTTTACAAACCCTACAAATCAAAAAAGTGAATAAGAATGGTTTTATTGATTATATGAAATCGGTTGGCAAATTAGGCGGACAAAATAAAGTTCCCCGATTAAGCAATGACAGGGCTGTGGCTGATGGCTTAGAAAAATTTGTTAGATAAGTTATATATTGATATGATTATGAATTAGATAAAATATTTTTTAGTTTAATTTTAGTATACATAAATAGAGAATAAAAATGGGTTCGGTGGTATTTAAATTATTTGTTATATCTTAAACGCTATCATGAGTAAAAAGCGCATAGCCATTTTTGGTTCAACCGGTTCCATTGGAACGCAAGCACTAGATGTAATTGCAAACAACCCCGAATTGTTTAGTGCTGAAATATTAACAGCGCAAACCAATGAGACATTGCTAATAAAGCAGGCATTACAATTCAATCCCAATACAGTCGTGATTGGGGATGAAAAACGATACCTCACAGTAAAAGAAGCATTGGCACATACCGATATTAAAGTATTTTCCGGAGAAAAATCTTTGATTGAAGTTGCATCATTGGATTGTTATGATATGATGTTGGCCGCTATAGTTGGATATGCAGGATTAAAACCCACATTACAGGCTATTGAAATAGGAAAGCCCATTGCATTGGCCAATAAAGAAACGTTGGTAGTGGCAGGAGATATCATCATGCGTAAAGCCATGGAAAAAAGAATACCCATTATCCCGGTTGATAGTGAGCATTCAGCCATATTTCAGTGTTTGGTGGGTGAAGGTAGAAATACCATTGAAAGAATTGTTTTAACTGCCAGTGGAGGCCCTTTTCTTGGTAAAAAGCCTAATTTTTTAGTGAATGTAAAAAAAGACCATGCTTTACAACATCCCAATTGGAGTATGGGCGCAAAAATTACCATCGATTCGGCTACGTTAATGAATAAGGGACTTGAAATGATTGAAGCCAAATGGTTATTTAATCTTACAGCCGATCAAATTCAAGTGGTGGTTCATCCACAAAGCATTATTCATAGTATGGTAATGTTTGATGACGGGAGTATCAAGGCGCAAATGGGTTTGCCGGATATGAAATTGCCCATACAATATGCCATGGCTTTTCCTCAAAGGATACCCAATGATTTTCCCCGTTACGATTTCAAAAAGCCCGGTACACTCAGTTTCGAAGAGCCGGATATGAAAACTTTTCGCAACTTGGCTTTGGCTATCGAGGCATTGCACAAAGCAGGAAATATGCCCTGTATTTTAAATGCCGCCAATGAAATTGCTGTATATGCATTTTTAAAAAACCGCATTGGCTTTTTAGAAATGACGGAAGTAATTGAACAAACCATGGCCAATATTGGTTTTATTGAGTCTCCCACTTTAGAAGAGTATTTTGAAACCGATGGCGAGGCACGTAACTTCGCCGCTTCTTTGATTCAGATGTGAGTGAAGAATTGAAATCATCATTATTAAATTAAATCCCTCAGGGAGATATACGTATGAGTTTATTAGCAATTGATTGGGTTAGTGTTGGGGTAAAAGCAGCACAGTTCATTTTGTCTTTTTCCATTTTAGTGGTACTGCATGAATTGGGGCATTTTTTACCCGCTCGTTGGTTTAAATGCCGCGTTGAGAAATTTTATTTGTTTTTCAATCCTTGGTTCAGTTTATGGAAGAAGAAAATAGGCGATACGGAATATGGTATTGGCTGGGTTCCTTTTGGTGGATTTGTGAAGATATCAGGGATGATCGATGAGAGCATGGATAAAGAGCAAATGAAATTGCCCCCACAACCCTGGGAGTTTCGTGCAAAGCCGGCTTGGCAAAGATTGATCATTATGGTTGGTGGGGTAGTGGTGAATATTTTATTGGCCATTGTCATTTTTATTGGAATTAGCTGGGTTTGGGGGGATGAAAATTTACCGGTAAAAAATCTGAAATATGGGGTGTATACCGATTCATTGGCAAAGTCTATCGGTATTCGGGATGGTGATAATATTGTTGCCATAGATGGAAAACAGATTGTCAATTTTGGAACGTTGGAATCTGAAATTGTTTTGAAAGAAGTGAAACAAATTCAAGTTCTTCGAGATAGTCAACTGGTAAACCTTTCTGTTCCGGAAGGATTTATTAACAAGATTATAAAGAATAAAAAATTAGGTGGGCTGGTCTATCCAAGATGTCCCGCAATAGTGGATTCGGTTACAAAATTTGCAAAATTTACCAAAGGGAATTTGCAAAAAGGAGACAGACTCATCGCCATAAACAATCAGTATTTTGAATATTTCAATGAGTTTTCAAAACTCAGAAAACCATACATGGATTCAATTGTGGATTTGAAAGTATTAAGGGGTGCCGATACTTTGGATGTTCGTTTTTTCATCAATAGCAAAGTGGTGAGTATGATTTTTGTACAACCCGCAGATTTGTTGGGAACAGAAATAAGAAAGTATAGCTTACTAGAATCCATCCCCTTGGGATTTAACCGTTGCTGGCAAACCCTAGACAGGTATGTAACAGGCTTAAAACAGTTATTTACAGGCAAAGTAGCCGCAAGTGATTCTTTGGGTAGCGTTATAAGTATAGGAAATACTTTCCCGGGTGTATGGGATTGGGAGCGTTTCTGGACATTAACAGGTATCTTTTCAATTATTCTGGCATTCATGAATATTTTACCCATCCCGGCATTGGATGGCGGACATGCATTATTCACCATCTACGAAATGATCACCGGCCGCAAACCCGGCGATAAATTCATGGAATACGCACAGATGGCAGGGATGATATTGTTGTTAGGATTAATGGCGTATGCGTTGGGGCTTGACTTTTGGCGACTTTTTAAATAAGAATAATCATTTACGTTCTAAGAACAGTTTGTGGTTTGTGGTTTGTGGTTTGTGGTTGTTAGAAATTGGCTGTTTATGGTTGGAAGTAGGGTATTAATACCTAATAGATTATTAGTTATGATGAATAGATTTGTGAAAATGATTTGTGATGGCTACCATTACTTGTTTGGAAGAATTGGAGATATGGCAACTGGCAAGGGGGTATGCGAAAGAGATGGGAAAGTTGATGAATTCAGCTGCATATGATCAGGAGTTTGGATTGAAAAATCAAATGAAGAATGCATCAGGTTCGATAATGGATAATATTGCAGAAGGTTTTGGGCGGGGTAGTAAGCATGAATTTGTTAACTTTCTCACCATTGCGAAAGGTTCGGCAGAAGAATCGAGATCTCAATTATATAGGTGTAAGGATCAGGGTTTGATAGATCCTATTTTGTTCAAAGATCTGTTAAACCGATCACTGGTATTGGTTAAAAAAATCACCGGATTAATAAACTACTTGAATATGTCTTCCGTCAAAGGAAACAAATTTAAAAATCGACAATAGTCAAGTTCTTTAAATACTTTTACAACCACAAACAACAAACCACAAACAACAAACTGCAATTACGGGGTCGTATTGGTTTTGACAGCATATGTTACGGTTGGTGTAAGCATGCAGTGCGTTGGATAATTAGCACTTTAATCTGAATATTCAAACTTCAAATGGCAATACTCAGTATGCCATGGCTGCTTAATCAGTGATTAAGTAACCATTCGGGCCGCGGCTAAGGTTCGCCTGTTACCTCTTGTCGCCGCCGACTTAACAAAAAAGAGGATGCTGCAATCAAAGGCTGTGATGATTGCCTAAGAATATTCAGCTAAGCGTTTGGTTGGTTTGTTCATTTCCTGCCAAGTGCCGACAAATAATAATGAAATAAGCATGTAGAAAGCCAATGGTTACGATGTTTGGACGCGGGTTCGACTCCCGCCGACTCCACTTTGAACAGATGAATAATGAACAAGGAACAGATGAATGAAGAAGTATATTCATTTGTTTCTTGCTCATCTGTTCTTTCTTCCTCTGTTCCTTGTTCATCTGTTCTTTCTTCCTCTGTTCCTTGTTCATCTGTTCTTTCTTACTCTGTTCCTTGTTCTTCTGTTCTTCTGTTCTTTGTTCATCTGTTCCTTGTTCATCTGTTCCTTGTCTCCTCCTTAGACAGATTCACTATTCCCCATTTCTTTCTTTCAAAAATCACTAACTTCCCATACCCAACTATTTTTAAAAATAATCAATATGAGAATTCGTTCATTCTTTTTGCTGGTGGCTACATTTGTTTTTTGTGTAAACCTGTTTGCGCAGGATGTGCCACTGTTTACTTCAGATTTTACGCCTAAAGAATTTGCAGACCGCCGCGCAAAAATTTATGATGCCATCGGTAATACTTCAATAGCGCTGATGCAGGGTGCGCCAAGCCCTGCCGGATATGTGAAATTTAGGCAGACGAATGAACTCTATTATGTCTGCGGAATTGAAGTGCCACATGCCTATCTTCTCCTGAATGGTGCAACACGTACCGTATCATTGTATCTACCCCATCGCAATGAGGGAAGAGAGAGAAGCGAGGGAAAAATGCTTTCTGCAGAAGATGGGGCCCTTATAAAAAAACTGAGTGGGGTGGATAATGTGTATGGAATAGACCTGCTTACAGAACACCTGGGCCGATTTTCTACGGGGAAAATGGAATCTGTATACACAGCTTTCTCACCTGCCGAAGGAATGGCCGTTAGCCGCGATCTTGGTACCCGGGTTCCTGCAGATGCAATGTCAGATCCTTGGGATATGGGTATACCAAGAGAAAGCCGTTTTATGCAACTCATCAAAACAAGGTTTCCTCTTTTTGAAATTAAAAACCTGAGTCCGGTACTTGATAAGTTACGACTAATCAAAAGTCCGGCAGAAATTGTCTTGATAAAAAAAGCCACGCATTTATCTAGCCTCGCTTTAATGGAAGCGATGCGTTCAACAGTGCCAGGCATCAAAGAGTATGAACTGGATGGAATGGCGAAATACATTTATCATCGCAACGGAGCTCAAGGGGATGCTTATTATTCACTGATCGCAAGTGGAGAGAATGCCATTTACCCGCATTATCACGAGGGGAAAAGAACGATGAAAGACGGTGAGTTTCTGTTGATGGATTATGCGCCGGATTATGGATACTATATGAGCGATGTAACCCGTATGATGCCTGTGAATGGCAAATTCAACGAATGGCAAAAAGAGTTGTATGGCTTTTACATTGGATGTTATAAAGCGGTATTGAAAAGCATAAAACCGGGCATAACACCACAAGCGATCATTGTAACAGCAGTTGCTGAAATGGAGCAGATTCTTCAGAACAGCCATTTCTCAAAACCAATATATGCGAATTCGGCAAATGCATTTGTAGAAAGTTACCGACGGTCTTCCAAAACTGCAACAGCATCTTTGGGTCACTGGGTAGGCATGGCAACGCATGATGTTGGGGGATATGATGGAGGACCTTTGGTTGCCGGTATGGTTTTTACAATAGAGCCGGCATTAAGGGTGCCGGAAGAAAATATATATATCAGGTTGGAAGACATGATAATTATTACAAATTCAGGTGCTGACGTCATCACCGCTTATGTGCCAATGGAGATTGCGGATATAGAAGCCATGATGAAGGAAGAAGGTATGTTGCAACGTTATCCAAAGGACATGGAGAAACATTGAGATGATAATTTCAATGTTTCTGTTCATTAAATCAAATCCAATTATTCTCTTTATACCAAATCACCGTTTCTCTCATCCCATCTTCTAATAAATATTGCGGAGAAGAGGTAATATCTATCCACAAATCGTTGCTATTGCAAGTCCAATTGGGATGACTTATTTCGGCTAATTTCTGTTGATTGAGAAAAGGTCTTTTACCGAAAATCGAATAGATTTTTTCGATGCCGGCTACGGTTAATATAACAGGAGTTAAGGGTAATGTAAGTTTAAAGGATTTTTTTTGTAGGACATCTTTTACAATCTCACCCACTTTTTCTTTACTATAATGAATGCCATCAGAAACAAAGTATCGTTGATTTACCATCGGCAATTTTAATAATTCAATTACAGCCCTAGTCAGATCCTTCACATAAATCATAGAAATCATTTGCTTTCCCGCACCCAGGTACAATTCAAAACCACTGTTGATCAGTTTTATAAATTGTAAAAAATCTTTATCGCGAGGGCCATATACACCGGTGGGTGCAATGATCAAATAGGGAAAATCCGGCACCGTTGCTAAATATTGTTCTGCATCCAGTTTACTTCTTCCATAATCAGAAATGGGTTGTTGCACATCTGACAATTGAATAGGGTGGAAGGTTTCTTTGTTTCCAGGACCGGTGGCAGCCAAGGAACTAATCAAACAAAATTTTTCCAACTTCATGCCGGATGCAATCAACCCATCAATTAAATTTTTGGTGTAACCGGCATTGACTGTGAAAAAATCTTCTTTTTTAGAAGCCTGGGTAATACCGGCATTGTGTATCACAAAATCGAAATTGCCATATATATCTTTGCATTGCGCAAGCTCTTTGGTTAATGTTTCTTTCGAATTGAGGGAAAACTCTAAAAAAGTAATTCCTGCTTGTTGTAAAAACTGTTTACTACTCGATTTTCGAACACCGGCAAATACTTCAAATCCATTGGCAAGTGCTTCTTCAACAAAAAAACTGCCAATAAAACCGCTGGCTCCAGTAATCAAAATCTTCTTTTTCATGCAGCCGTAAAATCTAATTAATTAGTCAAATGTTTAATAAAGCAGCGGCGTCTTTTGTGTTGTTGTACTTCAAAAAACTCCCACATGGCCTGCACATGCGTATTGGTTTCCAATTCCGGATTGGATTCGGCATATTCAATGCCATTGAGAATATACGTTTTTAATACTTCATTAATTAAAATAGCATTGACTCCTTTGCCTTGTAATGATTTTTCAACAGATACTAAGTATAAATCTGCCAGGTTATTTTTCTTCATGGCTTTTAATAAATGAAGCACACCAAAAGGAAACAAACTTCCTTTGGCTTTTTGTAATGCAAGCGATAGAGAAGGCATCGTAATACCAAACGCCACCAAACGGCCTTCTTTGTTGATGATTAAAGAAACAAAGTCGGCACGGATAAATGAAAAATATTGTTTGGTATAATTTTTAATTTGCTTTTCTGTCAAAGGTACCACTCCATATAAATCACCGTATGTGGAATTAATGAGGTCAAACAATTCTTTTGCGTAAGGTAAAATTTCTTTGGCTTTTTTTGCTTTTACCACAGTGAGATCTAATCTTCTTTGTACAATGGTAGCAATTTTATCAAGCCTGGGTATCATTTCCTTTGGTAATTTAATTTTATACTCAAGCCAATCAACATCTTTTTGATACCCTGCTTTTTCAACGGAGCCGGGATAATAGGGATAATTATAAATGGTAGCCAATGTTCCCAATTGGTCAAAGCCTTCTACCAACATGCCTTCATGATCCAAATCTGTAAATCCCAAAGGGCCGTGAACGGCCGACATTCCTTTTTCTTTCGCCCAGTTCTCTACTTCATGTAATAACGCGGCGGCAATTGTAGGATTATCTTCAAAATCAAACCAACCAAAACGAACATATTTGTTTTTCCATTTTTCAATGAATGAGTGATTGATAATGCCGGCAATTCTACCCACTACTACCTTGTTTTTGATGGCAAGCCAATACCTTGCCTCGCAATAATCAAAAGCCGGATTTTTATCTTTTCGAAGGGTGTTTGCTTCATCAAACCTTAATGCAGGGACAAATTGTGGGTTATTTTTATAAAGTCGATAGGGTAAATCTATAAATTGGGCTAGTTCTTTTTTAGAGGTGACTTCTTTTATTTGTATGTCCATTCTTAGGAATTGGTTATACGATGGATAATTTTTTTGAAATGGTATATATCGTATCTAAGGCTTTTTGGATTTGTTCTTGAGTATGTGTAGCCATTAAACTAAACCGAATGAGCGTATCTTTTTTTGCAACAGCCGGTGAAGTGATTGGGTTTACAAAAATGCCCTCTTCAAACAACATTTTAGAAAGAAGAAAAGTTTTGGCTTCATCTCGAATATAGATGGGTATAATGGGTGTACGAGACACACCGGTATCAAAACCCATTTTCGCCAAAGTAGCTAGCGCAAAATTTGTATTTTCCCATAATTGGTCTATTCGCTCAGGTTCTCTTTTAATAATATCCAAAGCGGCTAAAGCACTAGCTGTTCCGGCAGGGGATAAGCTGGCACTAAATATTAAAGTACGTGCATTGTGCTTCAAGAAATTAATCGTTTTATGATCACTCGCAATAAAGCCACCAATAGAAGCCAATGATTTACTAAAAGTACCCATGATCAAATCAACATCATCCGTCAGGTTAAAATGTGAAGCAGTTCCTCTTCCACCTTCTCCAATCACACCTAGTGAATGTGCATCATCCACCATAATATTGGCATTGTATTTTTTAGCCAAAGCAACAATTTCAGGTAAATGCGCAATATCGCCATCCATACTGAAGATGCCATCTACCACAATTAATTTTATCTTATCGGGCTCACAATTCTGCAATATCTTTTCAAGTGATTGCATATTGTTATGCTGAAATTTTAGTGTTTTGGCAAAACTCATGCGGGCACCTTCCAAAATAGAAGCATGATCCAGTTCATCTAAAATGAGATAATCGTGTCTGCCCAATAAAACCGGAATGACGCCTGAATTCACTTGAAATCCGGTACTAAAAACGATGGCGGCTTCTTTCCCAACATATTCCGCTAATTTGGCTTCCAGCTCCAAATGAATATCAAGTGTGCCGTTTAAAAAACGAGAACCTGCACAACCGCTTCCATATTTATTAACCGCATCAATGGTTCGAGATTTAATTTCAGGGTGATTGGTTAGTCCCAGATAACTGTTTGAACCAAACATCAATACTTTTTTACCATTGATCATCACCTCGGCATCCTGGTCAGATTCAATCACCCGAAAATACGGGTAGATACCTTGGGCCATCATTTCATCCGGCTTGGTAAATTGTAAGATCTTTTGTTGAAGTAAATCAATATTATTTGAAACGTTTATTTCTTCGGTTACATGCATATTGTATTCTCTTTTAAAGGTGGGTTAGTCTTTAATTAATACCATCATTTGATATGTTAAAATTAATTAACATTTGTGCAAATATAACAAGTTAAATTTATACCCTTTTGGGCATGGTTTTTCCTCAACATTCAAAACTAATATACAACTTATTTATTATTGATATACACTATTCCGTCTTTTATTTCCGCCGCTAGCTGTTGAATGCTTTTTGTGACAAACAATTTAATCAATTGCTGCTTAATCGATTTGTATTGTGCATGCATGGGGCAGGGTTGTATTTCTGAGCATTGTTTTAATCCCATTACACATTTTTCCAGTATATCATCTTCTCCCATTGCTTTTAAAATGGATCTTGCCGGTAGTTTTTTAGCTTTTTCAGTCAGGTAAAACCCGCCATTTGGGCCTCTGGTTGAACTGATCACTTTATTGTCTTTGGTTAATGACTGTAATATCTTCGCTGTAAATGATTTTGGCGAATCAATGGCTTTCGATATTTCTTCTATACTTAATTTATTTTCCAACGTCCCTTTTTGTGCAATATATATGGTAGCCCTTAATGCGTATTCTGTGGTTTTTGAAAACATATTTAATTTTAATAATTGAAAAATGAGCATCCATTCTACTGTATTCTTATAAAGCGACAATCGTGTTTTTTATCCATTCCGCATAGGAATCTTTTGTTTCGAAAAGCTTTAGATATTCTAACGTTACATTTACTGGGAAACTTTTCTGTAACACTTGTTGAATCGTGATTAATATGTTTTCTGCAGTGGGTTCTGCTTCCCAAATGATTAAGTTGGGCAATGTTGCACAACCCGGAAATGCTGCTAGAAAATTTTGGGACAAGCATACTTTGTGATCAAAATGGATAATAACATCTTGTTGTACCTGTTTTTTTAATTCTTTAAAATCAATGATAAATCCGGGAGAAGGTAGATAGTTTTTGTGATCTATAGTAGCGGATACGGTTACATGTAATTCATATGAATGTCCATGTATGTCTTTACAGGCGCCACTATAGCCATGTATGGCATGTGCCATTTCGAAGTAAAAAATCTTTGTAATTTTTAACATTCCTAAATGTGTGAATCGTTTTTTACTCAATACAGTCAGTAGCAATGACTTACATTCTCCTGTTTCTTGTTCAACCCTTGCTTTGTTGACTGTATGAAAATAATTAAAGACAAACTTACCTTTAATTATTATATTTGCCACAATTAATTCAGAAAACATGATTTACTAAGCCCAATCGGGAGCTATTTTTTCTTTTTGAATATTCTTTTCCGTCATATATGTTTCGCCTATGCCTAGTTCTTCGCAACATAGTTTTCATATTCCCGTCATGGGTTTGGCGTATACCATTGATACGCCGATAAAAGTAGCGCGATTTGGAATTTCTTCTGTTATCTCTATTGTCGAAAACAAGTTAATCGAAATGATGAGGAGTCATTATTATCCATCCATCCATCAGGAATATGTCCCCATTAATATTGATGAATCCGATTATCGGGCTAAAAGGATCACTGATTATCTCAATTTGGTAAATTCCATTGTTCAAAGGCAAATGGAAATACTTCGTGATGAAGCATTTACTGCAGGCACTGAAATGATGAAATATATTGAGATGCTTCCTATGCATAGCTATATAAGACAACTTTATCAACAAATGGAAGCTGCTGAAAACAGCCAAACCAAACATGCAATAGAAATACAATTGCGCAAAGAAATCAAGCCGGGCAGTATCGATGTAAATATTATGACAAAATTAGATCGTAACAATCTAGATGCCGGGGGTATTCCCATTGAAGATGGTTCAGATGCTGTAGCAGCCTTGAGAGGTTTTGCCAAAAGTAACTTGACCAATTCTTCTGTCATTTTTTCCGCAGGACTGAATCCCAGACTGTATAATTACCTTGAACAATGTAAGGAATTTGATTGCGATCAAGAGGGTCATTTTACAAAAAAAATCACCATAAAAGTTAGTGATTATCGTTCTGCCTTAATCCAAGGCAAATATTTAGCTAAAAAGGGGATTTGGGTCAGCGAGTTCCGAATTGAATCGGGATTGAATTGTGGAGGCCATGCTTTTGCCACTGATGGCTATTTATTAGGTCCCATACTGGAGGAGTTTGCAATGAACAGACAAGCGTTGAAGGATACGCTTTTTTCTATGTACGCTTTGGCACGGGAGAATAAAAAATACCCTGTTTTACAAAATGCCCCACAAATTCTTTTTTCTGTTCAAGGTGGAATTGGGACGCAGGAGGAAGACATTTTTTTACACGATCATTATCAAATAAACAGCACAGGTTGGGGAACCCCATTTTTGTTAGTACCTGAGGCAACAACCGTTGATAAAGCAACTTTGGAACTATTGTGTAAAGCCAAAAAGGATGATATTGAATTAAGTCATAACTCCCCTTTGGGTATTAGATACCATTATCTGAAAAGAACCACTGCAGAAATAGAAAAGTTACATCGAATCAAAAAAGGAAATCCGGGAAGTCCCTGTACTGAAAAACATTTGTCTTTTAATACAGAGTTTACCAAAGAGCCTATTTGTACGGCTTCTAAACAGTACCAAAAATTAAAAATCGCTCAATTGCAAGCCCTTGATTTACCGGAACCGGAATATAAAAAACAATTGAATGATGTGATTGTGAAAGAATGTTTGTGTGTTGGGCTAAGTAATCCGGCTGCCATTAACTATGAAAAAATATTGGTTAAAAAAATGAATGCGGTTACCATTTGTCCGGGCCCTAATATTGTGAACTTTTCAAATATTGTCTCTTTACAAACCATGGTTGACCATATTTATGGAAGAGTGAATATAATAACGAATCCTGCCCGGCCTCATATGTTTATTGCTGAGTTGAATCTATATATTGATTATTTGCAAGAACAATTAGAAGAAGCCAAATTATCTAATCAAGTAGATAAAATGAAAAAATATTTTAGTACTTTTTATGGGAATTTAAGAAAAGGAATTTCTTATTATTTTGAGTTAACCGGATTGTCGGATACCAGCAAAATAAAATTTACAGAGGCGTTGTATTATGCCGGAATTGAATTAGATTTTTTACAATATCAATACACATTACAGGAAAACCAATAAACCATAGAAAAAAGGGGCCCTTATATTGAGGGTCTCTTTTACTTTCACACCCTACTTATTGATTTTATTTAAAATGCTACCCGGATGTTAATTATTTTCCCAATTTGTCTCAGAATTGGAAAATTTCTTAGCCATGGGAAAAAGGATATTGTTTTCTAAATGAATATGTAGGTGTAAATTTTCTTCAAAAGCTTTCAATGCTGCCAAACAAATCTTATGCGTGGTACAGGCATCATCTGGTGGGGTATATTGGTTAGTTAATGTCCTAATCTCGAATAGGAGTTGACCCACTCGATCATGTTCTTTTTCCATCAGCATAATGGGATTGTCGAGTAATCCCGAACCCTGGGATGAGTGAATGATATTGGCATTTTGTATACTCATTTCAATAATTCTTGGGAACAATATCTTTTCTTCTTTCTCCATATGTGGTAATAATTCCTCTGTAACTGCCATAAATAAATTAAGTACCATCGGCATATGTGGATAATGGTTGCCATGTTCTGTAACTATTTTTTCAATTTGGCCATAAATAGTCGAGATGCTTTTCTTTACATAATAATGATGATTGACAATAATATAAGAAATCAGTTGCTCCGCTTTCATTTCTGTAAAAGGCATTCGCGACTTTTCAGTGTCATCAGTCTCCATCAATTCATTGACTACATGTTCTAAAGAAATGTTTTTTTGCGTACAAACTTCTTTTAATGTCATTTTCCCGCGGCAGCAGAAATCTAAGCCGTATTTTTCAAATACCGGAATATATGCATCATGTGCCAAAGCAAGATTAGCGAGTGTTGCTAATTTTATATTCTTCATATTTTCTATTTATGTTTTTATTCGATGTTGATTCTTTGTGTGATTGACATTTATCCAAAACAATCCACTAAACATGATAATTGCACTTGCCAATAGGCTTTCATTAACAAATGGAATGATAAAATAACTCAAAGCGGCTACCCCTTGTGTCATCAGCAATATTTCATTTAGAATGATTCCTACAACAAAAATGATTGTCCCATTAAGTATGCTTCTTTTACAGCCTACCATATGGTATGAGAATATGAAACCCAATAAGCTAATTGTAATAACCCCTAATAAAATCAGATGTAAATACCCGATAACAATGGGTCTGAAACCAAATGCTAATTGACTAAGCGACGGTATAGTAGATCCTAATTGAAGGAATATTTTAATTGAAAAAGCAATGGCTGCGAATATAAAAAGCCATCTTCCGGATACCGGATAACAACTTTTAATAGCAGCTTTATTTTCTCTGCAAATTTTAATAAAAAAAACTACCCCAACTACTTGTGTGATGGCTGCTGCAATCACTATCCAATATATTATATTGGGAATGGGTAACCACAATGCTGATAGCAAATACGCCGGCCAACATGAGAGAAAGAATAACCAAAAAATAAAATGTAACTCCTTTTGTATATTGGGAATTTTTTCCAATCTGTAAAAAAGGAGTCCGAGAATGGCAAAGCTAAACCATCCATTGTATTGAAAATGCAGAAAAAAATACACTGATACAAGATAACCGGTTTGATAATTTATTTTATTTACCATCAAATAGGTGAGCGCTAAGGATCCAATACTTGAAACCACATTAAATAGTAATGAGGCTTTTATTAATAAACTGCTTGCTACATTGCTTTGTATTATCCTTAGATCTTTCCAATAGTTGACTACAAATGCATAATTACTAAGAATTGATAAAACTGAAAAACTGATTGACCAAAAGCCATAGCCTTGTATAGGAAAACTAATGAGTATTCCATATGAGGTAATTAGATTTGCATATAATAGGGTACGGTATTTTGTAAAATAATCATGCCCATTTTTTTGTGAGAGATGATTTACCAAAAGTATCATCAATGTTTGTGTGACCCAACCGGTAAAAGCAAAGTTGGAATGACCTTGCAATAAATGCTTCTGATCTAAAAATGGGATTGAGTAGACAATTTTATAACGCAATATCACGCCTAAAAAAGAAACCAGTAGAAGATTGAAAAAGGATATCCGCAGCCATTTGAGTAATTGAAAATTCATGCGATCACTTTAACGGTAAAATAAGGGTAATTGATTCTTTTGTGATATGATTGGAGTCATACACTAGCAAAACACTTTCCCTTTTTCAATGATGAGTTCTCCTTTTTCATGCATATGCCGCATTGCCCTAATTACTGTTTCGACCCTTAGGCCGGTCATGTCGGCAATTTGTTGTCTGGTGAGTTTTAATTGATTGCAATCTGTACAAAAATTTTTGTGATTTGTTTTTAAGTAGGAAAGCAAAGTGGCAATTCTTGCCTCCGGTGCATGTAATGCCAATGATTTTAATAGTAAGAATTTAAATCGAACTCTTTGGGATAATAGCCGGGTGAAAGAAAAATGAATGTCAGGATTGTCTTTCATCAATTGCAAAAAAACACTTTTTTGAAGTCTGATGATAACACTTTCTTCTTCGGCAATGGCGGTTGCAGCATAAGGACCCTCATCAAATAAAGGCATTTCGCCAAAGCATTCCCCCGGATCTATCATGATTTGGATGAACTCTTTTCCTTCTTCATCAATATTTACCCAACGTATTCTTCCGCTGACCAATTGATGGTAAAATTGACAATTAGAATCCTCCTTAAACACAACATCTCCTTTGTTAACTCTTTTATATGCCGCACCCCAAGCTAATAATAAGTCAATATTGATCATTTCGGTGAATTTGAACAAACATCAAGTCTCAAAACTATACTTCCATGATTACCTGTTCAATGATGCATGTCAGGTAATAACATGATTAAAGTCATATTTTGATTCTAAATCTCTTGTATTATTAATTATCTTATCGGTAATTATAGTTTTTAATAAATAGACACTTACAGATAAATACAATACTAATGTCGGATTGTATATATAGCTTTTGTTACACACGGATGCTAATAAATTGTATGATTCGCAGATTTGGTGAATTGAAATACTTATAGGATCTATTTAGCCCGCTTTTATGCTAAATGCCAAATGTTTTTTTGACATATCCCATTTTTCGAGTGGAGTATGATTTAACGCATAAAATCATAATAGTCGCTAACGTAATCTTGTATAGTTAATTTAAAAATTAAAATTAGTCAGTATGAAAAGAGCTTTTATTGCCATGATTATGATTGCTGCTATCTATGCATGTGGTAATCAAAATAGTTCCACAGCCGGTTCTGCCGGAACAAATGAAAAACAGGATGCTTCTGCCAATCCAACCTATGACCCCAATAGGGGCGAAGGCAAATTTACTTCGGTTGATATTCCTGCTAAACTGGATGAATCAATGGCAGAAAATGGCAATAAAGTATTTGCTGTAAAATGTGGTAGTTGTCATAAAATAACAGCGGAGAAATTGGTAGGCCCCGGTTGGAAAGGAGTTACTGTAAGGCGTTCAGCTCCTTGGATTATGAATTTTATAACCAATACAGATGAAATGTTAACAAAAGACCCCGCGGCTCAGGCCCAATTGGAAATATGCTTAGTAAGAATGCCTAATCAAAATTTATCTGATACTGATGCCAGAAGTTTATATGAGTTTATGCGTAAGAATGATGGTGTTAAATAGCATGTTTAATAAATACGGATTGTTTAAATAACAGTTCAATTACTGAATACTTTAACCTTTAATAAAAATGATATGAAAAAAATGAAAATCAATGCGATTGTCATGTCGGCATTTGCGTTTATTTTGGGCATGCAGGCTTGTAAACCAAAAAATGCAGGCAATGCGGTAAGTTCCGATGCTGCAGCAAAAGCGTATGTAGCTCCCGGGAAATACGATGAGTATTATAATTTTGTTTCCGGAGGATTTAGTGGGCAAATGGCCGTTTATGGTTTACCCAGTGGTAGGTTATTACGTGTGATACCTGCTTTTTCAGTAGATCCTGAAAAAGGGTATGGCTATAGCGAAGAAACAAAACCCATGCTCAATACCTCACATGGTTTTGTGCCTTGGGATGATTTACACCATCCCGAATTGTCGCAAACCAATGGAGAGATTGATGGTCGCTGGTTATTTGGGAATGCCAACAATACGCCTCGCGTTGCACGGATAGATTTAAAAACCTTTCGTACGACTGAAATTATAGAATTACCCAATAGTGCCGGTAATCACTCTTCTCCTTTTATCACTGAGAATACAGAATATGTGGTAGCAGGTACCCGTTTCAGTGTACCACCTGATAATGTAAATGGAGATGTGCCCATCAATACCTACAAACAAAACTTTAAAGGAACACTAAGCTTTATCAGTGTTGATAAAGCCGACGGAAAAATGGACATTGCTTTTCAGATTCAATGCCCCGGCGTGAATTTCGATCTTAGCCATGCAGGAAAAGGTAAATCACATGGATGGTTTTTCTTTAGTTGTTACAATACTGAACAGGCAAATACATTACTAGAAGTGAATGCATCACAGCGTGATAAGGACTTTATCATGGCGGTTAACTGGAAGAAAGCAGAAGAATACCTGAAAGCCGGTAAAGGTAGAAAACAATCGGTTAAATATGCAAGTAACCGGTACAATGAAAAAACACATACCGCTACTTCTACTATTAAAACAGAAGTAATTGTATTGGATTCAAAAGAATTGAAAGATATCTGTTACATGATTCCTTGCCCTAAATCACCACATGGCTGTGATGTAGATCCAACCGGTGAATACATTGTGGGCAGTGGTAAATTGGCCGCTTTGATTCCTGTTTTCAGTTTTGATAAACTACAAAAAGCAATTGCTGCAAAAGATTATGCAGGAGAATATGAGGGGATACCCATCGTAAAATATGAATCCGCCTTGTATGGTGAAGTAAAGAAGCCGGGTCTCGGACCGCTACATACAGAATTTGACGGAAAAGGAAATGCATACACTTCTTTCTTTGTATCAAGTGAAGTAGTTAAATGGAATATCAAAGATTTGAAAGTCTTAGATAGGGTTCCCACTTATTATTCTGTAGGACATCTTTGTATTCCCGGTGGAGACAGTAAAAAACCTTCTCCCAAATATTTGATTGCCTATAATAAAATTACCAAAGATCGTTTCTTGCCAACCGGACCTGAATTGGCACAAAGTGCTCAGTTGTTTGATATTAGTGGCGACAAAATGCAATTGATTCTTGATTTTCCAACTATTGGGGAACCCCATTATGCACAAGCTGTTGAGGCAAATATTATTCGAAAGAACTCAACAAAGTTTTATAAAATTGATGAAAATACCCACCCTTATGTTTCCAAAGGTGAAGGAACTACAAAAGTTGTGAGAGAAGGAAATAAAGTGCATGTATATATGACGGCTATCCGTTCGCATTTTTCACCCGATAACATTGAAGGTATTAAAATGGGAGACGACGTATATTTCCATGTGACCAATCTTGAACAGGATTGGGATACACCCCATGGATTTGCTGTAAAAGGAGCTGTAAATGCTGAATTGTTGATTATGCCGGGCGAAACACAAACTTTACAATGGACACCGGATAGAGTAGGGATGTTCCCTATTTACTGTACCGACTTTTGCAGTGCATTGCACCAAGAAATGCAAGGCTATGTTAGGGTATCACCCGCAGGCAGCAATGTTCCATTGACCTTTAGTTTAGGAACCAATCAACCCAAAACAGAACCCAAAAAATAATTAATAAGACACTAAATATCTATTAACAATTTTGAAATTAGCGTTATTGGTCAGTATGCTATAGTGGGTTTACAACCATTGAGAATGACTGATCAATAACTTTTTTCATGTAAATAGAAATTTGTATATCGAATTTACTTCAGGTAAAAATGCCCTATGCATACAAAGAGTTTAAAAATAATATCCAGTGTGTTGTTGATTATTTGTGCAATTTCCTTAGTGGGGGTACTATATGTTCCATTATGGCGAATAGAATTGGATGCGCCACAATATCCGGAAGGTTTGAAAATGTTGATTTATCCAAATAAACTCGGTGGCAATGTTGATATCATCAATGGGTTGAATCACTATATCGGAATGAAAACATTGCACGACAAAGATTTCATTGAGTTTGGTATTTTACCGGGCATCATTATTTTCTTTAGTGCAGCTTGTTTATTAACTGCATTGTTACGAAAAAGAAAAGTGTTGAATGTTCTATTATTCTTATTTGTTTGTTTTGGCGTGATTGCTATGATTGATTTCTGGAGATGGGAATACCAATATGGACATGATTTGAACCCGGCAGCGGCCATTAATATTCCGGGAATGGCATACCAGCCACCCCTTATCGGCTTTAAACAATTACTCAATTTTGGTGCTTATTCTGTGCCTGATATTGGCGGATGGATATTCATTTCGGTGGGAGCTGTATTATTGGGTTTGGTTGTGTTTGAAAGGAAAAATTATTTGCAATTAAAAAAGCATTTACAAACAGCTACACTGATCATATCCCTTGTCTTTTTTTTTGCCTAAGCAGTTGTAATAACGGCCCTGAATTAATTAAAATAGGTAAGGATAACTGCCATTTCTGTAAAATGACGGTATCTGATAATCGCTTTGGTGCCGAGGTCATTACTCGGAAAGGAAAAGTATATAAATTCGATGATGGACAATGCTTACTCTCTTTTATTAAGTCGGATTTATTGATTAAAAATGAAATAGCCAATGTGTATTTTGTAGATTATTGTGGTCAACATGCATTGGTTCAAGTAAAAGAATGCTTTCTGTTGAAAAGTGATTTGTTTCAAAGTCCGATGAATGGCAAGATTGCAGCAGTTAGCAATATTGACAGTATGAAAAGTTTGACAAAACAATACCAAGCTAGTGCTGTTTCATGGGATCAATTAATTAAATGAAATATTATTATTTTTTATTGTCATCACTTATCATCTGCTTAAGTATAAAAGCAAATACTTTACATGTAGGCAAGCAAAAAACTTTTACAACCATTACAGCCGCTTTATTTGTGGCATCTGATGGTGATTCTATTTTGGTTGATCGGGGTACTTACTTCGAAAAGAATCTCGTGATAAATAAAAAGATCATTCTGAAAGGCATCAACCATCCCATTTTAGATGGACAAAAAAAGTATGAGATCATTTCAGTAAAAGCGAATGGGGTAATCATTGATGGTTTTATTATCAGACATTCAGGTTATTCGAGTATTGAGGATATGGGAGGAATTAAAGTATATGACAGCCGAGATGTAACGATTCAAAACAACATTTTGGAAGATACCTTTTTCGGGATATATATACAATACGGCAAAAATTGTAAGATACTCAATAATCAGCTCACATCCTATAACCCGGAAGAACAGCAAAGTGCCAATGGCATTCATTGTTGGAAAAGCGACAGCTTGCGCATTCTTGGCAATTTCATTACCGGGCATCGGGATGGAATTTATTTTGAGTTTGTTACCAATTCTATCATCTGGCGAAATCGTTCGTTTAAAAACTTACGATATGGTCTTCATTTTATGTTTTCACACAATGATGCCTACATCGCAAACAATTTTCTTAACAATGGCTCCGGCGTTGCCGTCATGTTTTCGCATGGTGTAAAAATGTATAGCAATGTTTTTGAGCAAAACTGGGGTGATGCTGCTTATGGCTTATTGCTGAAAGAAATATCAGACAGTTACATTGATGGAAATACGTTTGTAAAAAATACCAGCGGCATTTATATGGAAGGTGCCAGCCGTATACACATGCAAAAGAACTTGTTTTCTAACAATGGATGGGGTATGAAAATTCAGGCAAGTTGTATGGATATTGAAGTGACTAAAAATAATTTTATAGGGAACACTTTTGATGTAAGTACCAATGGCACCTTGGTACTGAATTCATTTAATGGCAACTATTGGGATAAATATGAGGGCTATGATGTTAACAAAGATAAAATAGGGGATGTTCCTTATAGGCCGATTAGTATGTATTCTATGATAGTTGAAAAAAATCCACCAGCTATGTTGTTATTTAGAAGTTTTATTACAACGTTGTTAGACAAAACAGAGAAAATAATTCCCAGTTTAACACCGGAGGGATTAAAAGATAACAAGCCCATGATGAAAAAAATATTTTAAGGTTGATTTGTGTTCATAAATAAATGTGTATGATTATTGCCAGTAATGTGTCTAAAAAATTTGCCAAACTAACCGTGCTTAATAACGTTTCGGTTACCTGCAATAAAGGCGAATGCATAGCCCTGATAGGCCCAAATGGTAGTGGCAAAACTACATTCATAAAAAGCATTTTGGGGATGGTGGTGCCGGATAGTGGCTTCATAACATTTAATGGGAAAAACATCCTTCATCATTGGCAATATAGAGATCAAATTGGCTACATGCCTCAAATTGGCCGATATCCGGATAACATGCGGATTGGGGATGTGCTGGATATGATGAAAGACATCAGAAGCGATTCAACTAGCCTTGATGAAGAGTTGGTGAATGCATTTGGGTTACAGGAATTGATGGATAAAAGAATGAGGACTTTATCTGGAGGTACTCGTCAAAAAGTGAGTGCGTCTCTGGCATTTTTATTTAATCCGGATGTTTTGATTTTAGATGAACCCACTGCAGGATTAGACCCGGTGTCTTCTGAAATTTTCAAAGAAAAAATACTAGAAGAAAAGAAAAAAGGGAAACTCGTATTAATCACTTCTCATGTTTTAAGTGAATTGGATGACTTGGTAACACAAATTATTTATATGAATGAGGGCCAGTTGTTGTTCCATAAAAGCATGGAGGCTTTACGAGCCGATACCGGGGAAGAAAAATTAGTGAAAGCGATTGCTCATGTAATGTTAAAAACACGGCAATGAAAAAAATCATTAAATATGTAATGGCTGATATTCTCCGTAATAGAATTGTGGTATTCTACACTTTCTTTTTACTGGTTACTTCTTTCAGTGTGTTTAGTCTAGAAGACAACAATAGCAAAGGCCTGTTAAGCTTATTAAACATTATTCTATTAATTGTTCCGCTAGTAAGTATTATTTTCTCTACCATATATATTTATAATAGTGCTGAATTTATTGAATTATTGGTTAGTCAACCACTTAAACGTAAGACAATTTGGTTTAGCTTATATACTGGGTTGGCAGGTTCTTTGTCTATTTCATTTTTGATAGGCGTTGGGTTACCCATTTTTTTGTATCAACCCGATAGCATTGGATTCATGATGATTGGAATTGGCATTTTACTCAGTACTATTTTTGTAGCTATTGCCATGTTGGCAACTGTAAAAACCAGAGATAAAGCGAAAGGAATTGGTATTGCTATTTTATTATGGCTTTATTTTTCAATTCTTTTTGATGGGTTGGTCTTATTCCTACTTTTTCAGTTTGCTGATTATCCGCTTGAAAAAGCAATGATTGTCATGAGTGCGTTCAATCCAATCGATCTTTCAAGAATTCTTATTTTGTTGCATTTAGATGTGTCTGCCATGATGGGATACACCGGTGCCATCTTTAAAGATTTTTTTGGAACCTTAATGGGTATCATTTTTTCATTTACTATTTTGGTGATTTGGGGAATATTGCCACTTTGGGTATCTACACGCAAGTTCAATAGAAAAGATCTTTAATACCAAACATTGAATGGGTTATTACTTTACAACAATAACCAATTGAGCAGCTCGACAGATGAATACTGATTCTTCTGTCACATTTATTAGTCATTTTAAATTTATCGAATGAAAAAAGATATTGAAACCCGGGACGATGTTATCCAAATGGTCAATTCTTTTTATGAAAAAGTAAAAGCAGATGATATTATTGGGTTTATTTTTACTGATATTGTTAAAATGAATTGGGAAACACATTTGCCTTTGATGTATGATTTTTGGGAAAATGCGCTTTTTTTTACCGGGTCGTATTTAGGAAATCCCATGAACTTACACCAGCATTTACATCATATTCGACCATTAGACGCCAAGCATTTTGCACAATGGGTACTTTTATTTACTAAAACGGTTGATGAACTTTTTGATGGAGAAAAAGCAACACTTGCCAAACAAAGAGCCAATAGTATTGCTGCCATCATGCAAGAAAAAATTCTTCAATTGCGGGTAGACAATAAAGCTATTTATTGACATGGACTATCAGTCATCAAAAAAAGCATAGCGTACAAATTCTATGCCTTCATTCAAACGCAAAAACAAAAAACATTAATTTTTCACCGGGGGTGGGAGTAATACACCATCTATTACATGAATGATTCCGTTTGATGCCGGAATAGATGCAATGATGGTTGCTGTTCCATTTAGCATAATCTTTCCATCTTTCCTCGTAACAACAATATTGCCTCCATTTACCTGTCCAAGCGTTTGTCCATCCTGTAATGATTCGGCTTTGTAAACTCCCACTGAAACATGGTATTGTAAAATGTCCTGTAAGGCTTCTTTTTTCTCTGGTTTTAGCAAACCTTCTACTGTGCCTTTTGGTAATTTATCGAAAGCGGCATTGGTAGGTGCAAATACGGTAAACGGACCGGCATTGCTAAGTGCATCAACCAATTCAGCGGCTTTTACTGCAGCAACCAATGTTGTATGATCTTTACTGCTTACGGCAACGCCCACTACATTTTTTTGAGAAGCATCATCCTGCACGCCGGATTGCCCTACTCCTTTGTCGGTAGTAACTGTTTCTGTTGTTGTAGCCGGATTATTTTCGCATCCTGTTAATATATAACAACAAAAAGCCGCAATCATTAATGGTTTTTTCATATTTGCAATATTTGATTGGTTAAATAATTATCAAAATTATTGCATACAAAATCAGCTATTTGTGATTTCAATCATATGGAACAGATGAACAGATGAACAAGGAACAGATGAACAAGGAAGAGAGGAACAAGGAACAGAAGAATGTTCAATATTCATCTGTTCCTCTGTTCCTCTGTTCTAATTCCCATCTTCAGGCAAAATGTCTTCTATTTTAGAGGAACTATCATTCGAAGGGGCTACATAAATTGTTTGGTGATAAAACTTGGTAGAAGGCTTCACTTCATTTAGTTTTTCGTGGAATATGGCTATGTAATTATTGTCTTTGTTGTTCTTGTTGAATACATCTTTTAATTGGGCAAACAAATCTTGTGAACTTGCTTCAAAAACGGATGTTTCCAGACTCAATAATTTGATACTTGCATCAACAAACTGGTTCATTTCAGTATTAATGATGGTACAGTGAATGGTGCCTTTTAAGATAGAATCTTTACAAAGGTTCACACGTAAACTGTAAACAGAACCTTCAAATTCACCTTCCACCTTAATGTCATTACAAATAATGACTCCTTTGATAACACCGGTAGGGGTAATATGGATGGTTTTTTTACTATACAAAACACCCGAAAAATTTCCATCTAAAATAATGTCATTCTCAGAATCAAGCACACCGGAAATATTGGTGGAACTTGTAATAAAAAGTTGTTTTTCTTCCTGGTTACTCTGAATAGAAAAACTTGAATTGGGGTCATGTAACAACTGTTCTCTAAACTTATTCATAGAATAAAAATTAATGGTACAATAATGGGTAATATAATCAGGCGTAAAAGTTAGCAATTTTCATTCACAAACAGGTTATATTAATGTGATTTTTCACAAAAAAGGGAAAACTCTACACAGTTTTGTATTAAAAATGTTCAATTTTGGTTATATTGAACCCCCTATGAACCAAATGATTCGTTATGTTATTTAAAAAAGCAGAAGCCCCCGTTGATATGCTGCCTGCCGTTCAGGTGGTTTCCGGTGGAGTGTATTTTGGTATTATCAAAACTGCATCACCCATTCGTATTGAAGGTGATTTTAAAGGAATTATCTTTTGTACCAATAAAGTAATTATCGATAAAAGGGCTTCAGTTAATGGAGATATTCTTTGTCACGATATTGTGATTGGTGGAACCATTGAAGGCAATGTAATTTGTAAAAATAAATGCTCATTGAATGAGGAGGCTATTGTTAATGGGATTATTAGAACCGCCAAATTCGAAAATGGGGAAAATAGCTCGGTTACCGGACCGGTATATGTAAGTAAAGAGAATATGGGAATCGATGTGGATGAATATTATGAACTATTCAATAAAAAAGAAACCCTTGAGAAAATTAAAACAGAATATTTCTCCCTGCCACAAAAATTAATTCTTATTAATTAAAGTAGAAAATTTCCACATTTACGGATATGCTCTCTAAGAACCTTTTTGTTCTTTGTGGTGTCTGTTTGTGTCATTCGAATTCATGCCCTTTCTTTTCACTAAAATGAGTATTTTTGCAAACCAATCACAATCAATACTCAATTCTTTTGAATGAAGGAAAATATGCAGCAACTTTCTGAGCAACTGGAAGGTGATTTTTATACAGATACCACTATTCGAACTTTATATGCTACTGATGCTTCCGCTTATCGTGAAATGCCATTGGCTGTTGCCATTCCAAAAACAAATGAGGATCTCATAAAGCTGATTGGTTTTGCACAGTTACATAAAACTTCACTCATTCCCAGAACCGCCGGAACTTCATTAGCCGGTCAAGTTGTGGGAAATGGTATTATTGTAGACGTATCAAAACACTTTACCAACATCTTGGAATTAAACCTCGAAGAAAAATGGGTTACTGTTCAACCCGGCGTGATAAGGGATGAATTAAACATGTTTCTAAAACCCCATGGATTATTTTTTGGCCCTGAAACATCTACTGCCAATAGAGCCATGTTGGGTGGAATGGTAGGAAACAATTCCTGTGGCGCTAATTCAGTTGTGTATAGAAGTACCCGTGAACATTTATTGTCAGTCACCACTTTATTAAGCGATGGAACAGAAGCTGTTTTTCAATCAATTTCTATTGATGATTTTCATGCCAAATGTGAGATGAATAATTTAGAAGGCGCTATCTATCAAAAAACAAGATCCCTTTTAAGTAATTATGAAAATCAAGTTGAGATCAGGAAAGAGTTTCCAAAGAAAACAGTAGAGCGAAGAAACACAGGATATGCAATTGATATAATAGTAGACTCGGCTCCATTCAGTGCAGGGGGGGATGATTTTAATTTTTGTTCTTTGATCGCCGGATCCGAAGGTACACTTGCCTTTATCACTGAAATTAAATTAAACATTGTTCCGCTTCCACTAAAAGAAACGGGTTTGCTTTGTGTGCACTTTCATAGCATTGATGAGGCATTGCGTGCCAACCTGATTGGATTAAAATACCATCCTTCTGCCAGTGAATTAATTGATCATTATATATTGGAATGCACCAAAGAAAATATTGAACAAAGCAAGAATCGTTTTTTTGTGCAAGGAGATCCGGGTGCTATTTTAGTGATAGAATTTAATAAAGCTACTCGTAATGAAATAACGGCTATAACAAATCTGGTAGAAGCAGAAATGCGAGCCGCGGGATTGGGGTATCATTTTCCTGTTTTATTTGGTGATGATACCAAAAAAATATGGACACTACGTAAAGCCGGCCTTGGGTTATTAAGCAACTTGCCGGGTGATGAGAAAGCTGTTCCTGTGATAGAAGATACTGCGGTTGATGTACATGATTTGCCTGCATATATCCGCGATTTCAATGAAATATTAGTGAAGCATCATTTACATGCAGTGCATTATGCACATGCCGGTTCGGGTGAACTGCACCTTAGGCCGATCATCAATTTGAAAACAAAAGAAGGCAATCATTTATTCAGAACCATTGCCGAAGAAGTAGCCGGTTTGGTAAAAAAATACAATGGCTCTTTAAGTGGTGAACATGGTGATGGAAGATTGAGAGGGGAATTTATTGAACAGATGGTTGGAAAGAAAAACTATCAATTGTTGCAAGAGATCAAAAAAAGTTGGGACCCCAATAATATATTTAATCCCAATAAAATTGTGGATACGCCTTCTATGAATTCGATGTTACGGTATGAGCCCGGACAATTCACACCGGCATTCAAAAGTATTTTTCGATTTCATCAACAAGATATTTTACAACATGCTGAACAGTGCAATGGATCGGGCGATTGTAGAAAAACACATTTATCAGGGGGTACCATGTGTCCTTCATTCATGGCTACACGTGATGAAAAAGATAGTACACGTGCAAGGGCCAATATTTTGCGAGAATTTTTAACACATTCCAATCAAGTAAACCGGTTTGATCACAAAGAGATTTATGATGTGATGGATCTTTGTTTGAGTTGTAAAGCTTGTAAATCGGAATGTCCTTCTAACGTGGATATGGCAAAATTGAAAGCCGAATTTTTACAACAGTATCATGATGCCAATGGCGTTCCCTTTCGTTCCCGATTGATTGCTAATTTTACAGCAAGTGCAAAGCTGGGTTCATTAATGCCCGGTCTGTATAATTACTTTGTAACAAATTCTTTTACCGGTAGCATCATCAAAAGATTTTCAGGCTTTGCTGTAAAAAGATCCATGCCTGAATTGTCGAATAAAACGCTTCGAAGCTGGTACAAACATCACAAAGAAATTAACACAACAAAATATTTGCGCAAGGTGTATTTATTTTGTGATGAGTTTACCAATTACAATGATGCACACATTGGAATCACTGCTATTTTATTGTTAGAAAAGTTAGGGTATGAAGTGGTTATTCCTACACACGAGGAAAGTGGAAGAACTTGGTTATCGAAAGGCTTAATTAGGGATGCACAAAAAATAATCAATAGAAATATTCGCGCATTGAGTCCCTTCATTAATCAATCAACACCATTGATTGGGATTGAGCCTTCGGCCATCTTAACCTTTCGGGATGAATATCCGGATTTAGCATTTGATGAAAATTGGGAGTCTGCCAAAGCATTATCGAAAAATGTTTTCTTGATAGATGAATTTATTGCACAAGAAATAGCGAAAGGAATGATAACAAAAGAATCATTCACAAATGAAAATCGTTCAATTCAATTACATGGGCATTGTCAGCAAAAAGCACTTTCTTCTGTTAGTGATTCTGTGAAAATTTTATCCCTGCCCGAAAATTATCAAGTAACCACTATTCCTTCCGGTTGTTGTGGAATGGCAGGTTCTTTTGGATTTGAAAAAGAACATTATGCATTGTCAATGCAAATAGGAGAGATGGTTTTATTTCCCACTGTTCGAAAACAATCTGCAGAAGTTTTGATTGCAGCGACAGGTACTAGTTGTAGACACCAAATAAAAGATGGGACGAATAGAAAGGCTTTGCATCCGGTAGAAATTTTGTTTGATGCTTTGTTATAGTTTTCTACAAAGTTCCTTTTGATAAACTGTGAGGAATAAAGTCAAGAAGGGTTAAAATAGTTAAAGGAGGTTAAAAGGGTTGAAAAAGTCAAGAGGGTTAAAATAGTTAAAGGAGTTTAAAAGGGTATAGGTAGTTTATACGATAAAATGGGGAGATGAAATATTCAAGCCAATCCAATCTGCAGATTACTCTTCGAGAGACCCTGGAAGGAAGAAAACTGCTCTGCGTTAACTCACCGTTCACTGCTACGCTGCGGTGAGTTAGTTTTTATTCACCGCAGAGAAACAGAAAGCGCTGAGGTTTCGCTGAGGGATGTAAATAAATTGCATTTAATCCGGATACAATAGATATTTCTTTCTCATTATCTTATAGGCCGCTAATCCCGGTTCCCAAGTTTTTCGGATATCAGATTCTGATATACCTGAAATAATCTGTTCTTTAAAAAGAGTGGTGCCTGCTAATTTATCAATATTCCCCATTTCTTTGCTTTGTGTAAAATCGAAAAAATTTTCTTTGTCAGGGTAAGCTTTGTAAAGTTCTATCATCCAACCAATATTGATTTGTTTGGTTTTTTGTAAAGAGGCAATATCATATTTTCGAAGGTCTAGTCCATAACATGCTTGGTTCATGTGCAAAGGGGTTTCTGCCATTCCTTTGATACCTGTGGGTGTGAATGAAAAGGCGTATTGATTTTTTAATGCAGGGTTTCCTAGCACACTAAAGGGAAAATAAGTGCCACGCCCTTGGCTAATCACGGTTCCTTCGAATAAGCAGAGTGATGGGTAAAGTAGAATGGATTGTTGTGTATTTAAATTGGGTGAGGGTTTTACCGGTAATGTATATGGCATTGAATGACGGTAATTAGCCACTTTAATAATTTTAATCTTGCATTGCATTTTATTGGCCAGCCAACCTTCTCCATTCACCATTTGTGCAAATTCGCCAATGGTTAAACCGTGGGTGATGGGGATAGGAAACATGCCAATGCCCGATTTCAATTTCATATCCAACACCGGGCCATCAATAAAATAGCCATTGGGGTTAGGTCTGTCGAGAATAAGCAATTCTTTCCCGGTTTCATCGCAGGCTTCCATTAAGCGAGCCAGGGCATTGATATTGGTGTAAAATCGACATCCCACATCTTGTAGATCATAAATGAGTAAGTCAACATCGGCAAGGTCTTCCTTACTGGGTTTTGATTTTCCGCCATACAAAGAAATCAACGGAATGCCGGTAATTGGATCTGTTTCATCAGCCACTTTTGCACCGGCACTGGCGTTACCTCTAAATCCATGCTCCGGACCAAATACTTTTACGATTTGAATACCCAATTTTTGAAGGCTATCAACCAAATGTGTTTGACCGATAATAGTGGTTTGATTGGCCAAAACGGCAATTCTTTTGCCTTTTAAGTATGGCAGGTATTCCGATAATTGATCTGCACCCGTTATGATACTTGTTTTCTTCTGATTAGGGGTGGTTTGTGCTTGATTACCAATGGGAAAGCCCAAAAAAACAAGTATAAAAAGTTGGCAAACCGGCAATATTCTGATCAATTGTTGCATATAAATTAGTGTGAGACCTTTAAATATACATTTGATTTCAGATATGTTATTATTTTGTGAGTAATTATTTTCAATAAAAAGGCTGTTTGAGAGCATTGATAATGATTTCGGTCAGCTAGGTCGAATTATATACATATTAAATGATTATAATTTTTAAAATATTAAATTTCAATAAAATAAGCTAAAATAA
>JANOVY010000153.1:0-51238 GCA_031417635.1 Bacteroidota bacterium
CCCGGCTTTAAATTAGTAAATGAAACCCTGCGATTGTTTCCTGCATATACCCAATCCTCATTAAACCCATCTAATTTGTACATGTATTCATTTTTATCAGGGGCATGATAATCCAGTGCAGCAAATTCAATAGAAAAGATATTCTCTTTATGGCTAAGGGTTATGCTATTTGTTTCATAAAAAGGTTTTGATAGTATGGTGGTATCTGATTTTATAGAACCAAATTCATTGGGGATATTATTAATAGTTAGATTTGTGAAATAAATAGGTGGCGTAAATTGATTGATTTTAATACTATCAGGAAAAAAGTAAGTGATCCCCTCCAGGCCTCCAAAAAAGAATCTTCCTTTCGTATCTGCAAAAGATGCATTTTCCGAGAAAACATCCGATTGTACGCCATCACGTTTATCAAAAACTGAAAAAGTATTTTTCATTTGATTAAACCGAATAATACCCTTGTTTGTACTAGCCCAAATATTCCCGCTTTTATCCGGAATAATTGCATGAATATAATCACTCGGAAATCCCTGCTTTCTGGTGTAGGCAATTAGTTTTAAATTATTCCCTTCTATAGCTGTTATTTTATTTAGGCCTGATTGGGTTCCTGCCCAAATATTTCCAAATCTATCTTCTGCTAAACACAAAATGGTATTGTTGCTAATTGAACTTTTATTGTTAGATGTTTGCGTGAAAACCTGAAATTGATTGGTTTCGGGATGATAGAGGTGCAATCCTTTATAGGTTCCAACCCAAAATCTTTTCTTTGAATCAACTAATAGAGAGCTAACTCTTTCATTTTGCAATGCTCCTTTTATGCCATAGGATGGAAAATAATTTCGAAAAATGGGTTGGTGCTGTTTGTTATACCCAATTATACAACTGAGACCATTCTCTTGTGTTCCAATCCAAATTTTACCATTTGTATCTTTTATAAGTGCATTAATTTTTGTACCGCTTATTGCACTACTGTCGTTAATATTTGGGGAATAAATTTTGTAATTAGCAGCTTGTTTGCCATCATTGATTACACGTATCAATCCATTCATTGTAGCAATCCATAAATAAATACTGTCTTGCAAAAAAGCCCGGCTTTCATAAATGGAGGCTGTTAAACTGGAACGATTTTTTTTCTTAATGTCAAATTTGGAAAAGGTTTCCCAATCATAAGAATATTGAATGCCTATTCCTTTATTACCTAACCAAAGCTTATTAAATGGATCTACATATACAGAGCGAACATGTGTACTTTCTAAAAATAAACTTGATTTATTTTTGTAACCAATATTCTTTATTTTTTTTTGATTTAGGTCCAATTTAAAAACACCCGTTCCATCCGTACCAATCCATAATAAACCTGAGGGATCTTCTTGTATAGTTAAAATGATCTGGTTGCTATTAGTGTAAAGACCTGGGATATTTAAATTAATTTTTTCAAAAATCTCCTTTTCCCTGTCAAATCTGTTTAAGCCGCCTCCCCATGTTCCAACCCATAGGTTTCCTTTTGAGTCTAATAAAATACGATAAGAATTATTGGACAACATAGACAAAGAGTTATTTTTCTTTTCCTGAAAGTTCCTTCCACGTTTTGTTGTAAGATCAAATTGGTAAATTCCATAATTCCAGGTTCCCAACCACAAACAATTGAGTTGCTTATCATATACAATAGATGTGAAATTGATATCAGGTATGCCAAAATTATAAGTGAAGTCGTTTTTCAGTTCGTTGTTAATATGCCTCAATCCACTATTGGTAGCTAACCAATAGCCTTCTTGCCCGTCTGATTGAATATCAAAGGTTTTCCAGATACTATTGAGAATGGTAAATTTGCCAGTTGATTTATTCAGGTATTGAAACCCTTTCCATGTACCGATGAATAATTTATCAGAATCCGTATCGAAAATGGAGAGAATATAATCAGCATTAAATTCAGAAATGTTTTGATTATCATTATTGTAGTTGGTGATTTTTCCTGTTTTAATATTATAAGCACTCAACCCGCCAGATTTTGTACCAATCCAGATATTGTTTTGCTTCCCGTTTTGCAAAACCTCAATAGATTGACTTAACAAATTATCTCCTTTACCAAAATCATTACTCAGCAATTTCATTTCATAGCCGTCAAAGCGTTGCAAACCGCCCCTGGTTCCAAACCAAACAAACCCATTTTTATCGTTAATGATTGAAGTAACTTCATTATTAACCAATCCATCTGTTATCCTGATGAATGAACTGAATTGCTGGGTAAAACCTAATCTGTTTATACCCAACAAGAGAAGCAAGCAAATGTATGTAGGCAATTTAGAAAACAATGTTTTCAGAATTAATCGTTCGTTCTATGATACAATTTAGTAGAATTCTACCTTAGTGAGAGATATTTTAAAGCCTGGTACATGAAACCTATAGGGATATTAACAATAAAATAAATAATAATACCAATAAAATATAGCTAAATCCCAGTTTCATATTCAGCCGATGCTTATTTCTTTCCATGTTAACTGCAATTTTTTTAAAATTTGTTGTCGTTATTTTTATAGCGTTCTTACTTGTTATTCTTTAAACGAAATTGTTCCAACTCTTTGGGATCATGCACGCGCACTTTCTGGTTTTTCATCAAATCATCGTGAATCATCAGGGTTATGGTATCCCAAACAGGGCCCTCCGTCCAAATGGGTTTCATCTTATCTTTTTCCCAATCAATAAGTTGATTTTGTAATCTGGCATAAAGCGAAGGTTCAATTGCACGTATATCATTTGTTTCACCGGGATCTTTATTCAAATCATATAATCTTTCACCTATGCCTTTAACCCTAACCATTTTATACTGTTCAAAGCGAATAGCTGCTTCAGCATCTTTTCTCCAAACCAAAAATTGATGGGGTGCCTTGGTTTTCTCTCCTTTTAAAATAGGTAAAAGACTTACCCCATCCAAACCTTTGGCATTAGAAAGCTTAATGCCAGCAGCTTCTAAAGCTGTTGGAAAAATATCCAAAGAAGAGCTGAGTCCGTGATACTTACTATGAGCAATTTGTTTTGGCCAACTGATAATAAATGGAACCCGATGACCAGCTTCGTATTTATTTCCCTTAAATCCTTTTAAAGGATAATTACTAGACAGGTTATTGTGGGCACCACCATTATCACTCAAAAAGAAAATCAATGTATTTTCGAATAAACCCTGCATCTTTAATTCGTTGATGATATTCCCAATTGCTCTATCTAATGCAAAATTCATTGCTGCCAGTTTTTGACGGGGATGATTAGCAAATTTTTGCATATCTGCATCACTGGCTTCCATTGGGGTATGCACTGCATTGGGTGCCCAATACATAAAAAAGGGTTGGTGCTTATTTTTCCGGATATACTTAACTGCTTTATCACCCAAAACATCCGTCAGATAACCGCTAAACATTTCCTGCTGGTGATTTTCTATTAAAGCAGTTTTAGCGCCCTGCCGATCATCTTTATTGGGTTGATAAAAATAACTTCTCCCACCACTTAAGAAACCATAATAATATTGAAAGCCCTTTTGTAAAGGATGTTGGTTAGGGTTAAATCCTAAATGCCATTTACCAAAAGCCGCTGTGGCATAGCCTTGTGCCTGTAATAATTTAGGCAACATTACCTGAGCATTATCTAAACCAACGTAACCATCACCTTCATTGCACTCGTAACCAAAACGCTGCTGGTACTTACCTGTTAATAGACCGGCTCTTGAGGGACTGCAAACCGAGGCAGTTACATGTGCATCTGTAAACACAACAGAAGAAGCTGATAACAAATCTAAGTTGGGCGTTTGTAAATCTTTTGAACCCATAAAACCAAAATCAGCATAACCTGCATCGTCAATGAGTATAATAATAATATTGGGCTTCGAAGTATTGGTTACTTTATTAAATGCGGTACTAAATACAAATACGATCATACACAAGATAGATAGGAGGCTACTTGCCAAATAAAAAGTTTTCTTTTTTGTATATTTCAATCCTGCTTTGTTCCTCATTGATTAGGTAAATTTTTGGCTTTGTTGTATTGATCTTCCTGGTTTAAGCCAAAGAAAATTGGCAGGATAGTATTCGCTTCCCATTTTTTTCTTTGTACTTCAAAGCCATTTAACAATTGCTTGCGTTGGTCTGCCAGATTAGTAGCTTCCCCGATATCCGATTTTACATTATATAGTTGAAAGCTGGTATCTTTTATGATCACTTCTTTAAAACCAGACTGATGCAGTACTGCATAATTTTTTTGATCATACTGACGCCAGAAAAGATATTCATGAGGGGCATTTATTTTTACACCTTTTAAATAGGGTAGCAGGTTTACCCCATCTAATTCATTTTTCGGTTCAATCCGTTCTTTTATATTGGCTACAATGGTGGCAAATATATCCAGTGATATAACTGGCTGCTCGTATCGGGTATTGGGCTTTATATGTTTGGGCCATTGCATAGCAAATGGCACTCTGATACCGCCTTCGTACAAGGAGCTTTTACCGGCCCTAAGTACACCGTTATTACTTGCATTATCCTGTTCCGGTCCACCATTATCTGAGAGAAAAACGACAATTGTATTTTCTGTTAAATTAAGTTCCGTTAATTTATCTAATACAGCGCCAACCCCAACATCCACAGCACTTACCATAGCTGCATAAGTCTTGCGTTTATTGTCTTTAATATGCTCAAACCGATTTAAATATTTAGGAGTTGCTTGTAATGGGGCATGTGGCGCATTATAGGCTAAGTATAAAAAGAAAGGTTGTTCTTTATTTTGTTCTATAAAAGACACTGCTTCGCGTGATAGTACATCGGTTAAATAATCAGAAACCTCTACTACTTCTTCGTTTCTGATTAACCTCGTTCTATAACTTTGTGCTTCATTTTTAGCACTATCCTGGTGGGCAATAGTATATTCTTCAGGAAAATATCGGTGTCCACCTCCTAAAAAACCAAAAAATTGGTTGAAGCCTCTTTTCCACGGACGGAATTGTTCATGAACACCCAAATGCCATTTACCTATTCCCATGGTATTGTAACCTGCCTGCTGTAAAAATTCTGGTAGTGTTTGCTCTGCTATTGGCAAACCGATAGTTGCGTCAAATGGTTTGTAGAGTGGATTTCTACTGTAACCAAATCGATCCTGGTATCTCCCTGTGATCAATCCTGCTCTGCTTGGCGCACAAACCGCATAACTAACATAGCCCTGACTAAACACCACGCCATTTTTTGCGATACGATCAATATGGGGTGTGGGTATATCAGTAGATCCATTAAAACCAACATCGGCATATCCCTGATCGTCGGTAATTATCAGTATCACGTTAGGATTAGATTTATTAGGCTTAGGCAACTCTATAGCTCCTAAGTCTGGCTGGTCTGATATTGCATTACCGAGTATGTCTTTTGCTACTTTTAATCCTATTCTTATCCCGATACTATCATTGGGGATGCGGGGAATTGTGATACCCTTATTTTGTACTAAATTTTTATTGAGCGGGGTATAGTCTGCAAGCTGTAACCCAGTTTTATTTTTAAATACCGGATCTCCAAAAAATGGCGCTTCATCTTTGAAGGCAAAATCTTTTGGCCAATTATTGGCACGTAAAAAAAGATTATTTTTAAATAGGGTATTGGGTATTCCATCTTCATCTACTTCTTTCTTTTTCTGATCTCCCGCAACAGTTTGCGCTTCAGATTCGAAATAAAATATATTATTGGCAATTAACACGCCGTCAGAACTGCTGCTTGCTGCAATTTTAGGAATTATATTTCGAGAAACATAGATGGTATTATTGTAGAAATAACTATTGTAGGGTCCGGCATTTTTCTTTTGATCTCCCTGATACCCACTCAACCAAAATATTTTACCTTCCTGAAATGCACCATTCAAGCCTTTCACTCGATGTCCGTCATTGATACTGATATTATACCGATAAGCACAATTAAAATTATTTCCCAGGATTTCACAAAACCCACCTGCATTATTAGCACTTAGGTTATATTGTACAATCACATCGCTACAATTAAAATCTATATGCACACCTGCCGAATCGCCCGGACCATTTGCATTTTCAAAACGATTATGTTCTATCAAAATATTAGAACAGCTCCAGGTCCACAAACCACTGCCTCTTCCCCAGTTTCTGGTATCGGCTGTTGATCCGGAATGGTTAATTGTGTTATGATGGATATGTGCATCAGTAATTCCTGAAAACTGCATTCCCGGCCCACCGGTATTGGAAACTTTGCAATAGGCTATTTCTAATTTACTAATTCCATTTACTGATGCTGTGGCTTTTAACCCTGTATGACTAACATTAAAAATAGTTGTCTTTAATACTTTCACATTATGTAATCTTCCTTGTTTGGTATTGTTGATAAAACGAATTCCCCAACCATAACTTTGTGTGCCGTTAGCAGATTTAGTTTCTGCTGCAGATCGCGTAAACCCAGATGGGTTAAAATACACATCATGCACCAATAAATCGGTGAGTATAATATTTTCATGCATTTCGTCTTTAGTAAGCTCAACCAGAATGCCACAGCGTAAAGCCGATTTATTAGTAGAATCCGTTTTTGGGAAAGGAATTAGTCCTGTAAACTCAATCCCTTTTACAACCAGGTGTGAACTATTCTGGACCAAAAGCGCATTTAATTGGTTACCCGCATCTAAAACAGGCTTTTCATTTTTTCCTTTATAGGTGTAATAGGAAATAACAATGGGTTGCTTGAAAGTTCCCCTGGTATTTTTAATAACCAGCATACCAGAAAATTTTTGACCAGATGCAAAAAGAATAGAATCTCCGGGTTTTAACTGAATCAAATTGACAGGATTCACTGATTTGAATGATTGGGAAATACTGGTTCCTTTATTGGAGTCCCTACCAGTTTCAGCATTAATATAATAATTGGCTGCTTCTGAAATTAAGCTCAGAAAAGAAAAGAAAATGAAAGGTATCAGTCGTTTGCGCTTCATAAATACAACCATTTAATACCGGGATGGATGGATGTCTCAAACATCTGCCTGGTCAATCTCATAAAATAAAATCATTCTTAAAGAAACAGCGAAAGCAATCTTTCAAATAAAGGGGGTAATCTATTCAAAAACCCTAGCTACTTAAAGTTCTAAAGGAGAAGCAGAGGGCAAAAGGGCTAATGTTATAGATATTAGCTAATCACAAGCAGTATTAAAAACTAAGTTTTGGCTATCACAAATTGCATTTTTCTTTTTTACCAATTATCGGTTCTGAAAGATGATGCAGGTAAACCATAGGTATTGAACAAACTGCCTTCAACCCAGTTTTTGAAAGCATACCTTACACTAACCGGGCTCTTAACCTGTTCACTCCATATGCTGATGCATGCTTTACGATTTTGCGTAACAATTGCTTTTGCAGGATAAAAGATCTTGTCTTCACCGGCAATCTCAAAATCAGATAAAGGCTTGCCAAATGTGGTAAAGCCCATATCTGCATGGTCAAATGCTACAATTAAACTATCATTAGCTATTTTCTCTATTTGCTTATAAACGGGTCCGCTAAAAGCAATACCAGAAATATGATAGTTTTTTGCAAATGCCCAATATGCCAGTCTATTGCCTACTTGCTCTTTTTGAGCAGGATGAATCATATTTTTTTCTCCAATATCCAAAGTCACCGCCATACCGGAATTTTCAACTGCTTGCATTGTTTTAAGTTGGGCCTCTCTTAATAATGCTCCGCTAATTGTTCCTGTACCTGCATGAGGTGCGATCTGGACAAAATAAAATGGAAAAGATCCCTGATTCCACTGTTCCCTCCAGGATTTAATGAGTAAGGAAAATAAGGCCTGGTATTCATAGGCACGTTCCCGGTTTGATTCACCCTGATACCAAAGCATCCCTTTTATAGTAAAACCAATATAAGGATGCAACATGGAATTATACAACATTGTATGTGTGGTATTGGCTTCTCTTATGGTTGTATTTTCTGGAATGTTTACTGTTTTAAAAGAAGCTAAAGTGGCACTGTCCATCCAGCTCTCAACATTGGAAGCACCCCAGGAAGTCTGAATAATGCCTACAGGCACTCCCAATACAGCATTGACCTTTTTCGCAAAGAAATAGGCAACAGCACTAAAATTTTCTGAAGATGCTGCTGATGCAAATTTCCAATGCCCATTAACATTATTCAACGGCGTTTTACTAAAATTACGGGGCGTATGAAATACCCTGATAGAAGGATTATTTGATTGCAAAATAAATTCATTACTGCCTATGATGGGTTGATTGGCATTACCTTTTAAGGTCATTTCCATATTAGATTGGCCAGAACACAACCATACTTCTCCAATAAGTACCTCATGTAAAGTGATGGTATTAGAGCCATTAATAACAACAGTATAAGGACCACCAGCTGTTGGCGTAGCTAATTTTAATTTCCATTTACCACTTTCGTCTGATATTACTTTACTGCTTTTACCCCAACTGCCTGTAACAGTAATTTTTGTTTTGGCTTTATCGGTGCCCCAAATAACAGCCTCCGTTTGTTGTTGGAGTACCATACTGTCACTAAAGAAAGAAGGCAGACTGGTTTGCGCATATGATCGTGTAACTAAGGTCATAAAAACTATGCCTAGAATTGAAAAAAATATCCTCATTTTATAAATTTTAATGGTAATTATTGATGTTTATAAACCCTGATATAATCAATATATGACTTATCGATGCCCCCATTCTGAATAAACTCATTTTTACGAATATCTCCATCCAACCAATTGTTTTCGCCAAAACAACTACCAGAGAAATAAATAAAATGGGCTACATGAGGTATTAATTTCTGATCAGTAATCTGCCTTACCATTTTACCATCGTAGTAAAATTTTAAATAAGTTGGTGTCCATTCAAAGCCATAAATATGGTATTCCTTATCGTGTATGCCAGGGGATTTTACCAAAGCCCCATTTGATTTGTGGGCTGGTTTTGCGTAACCGTCCCAATGTAAACCCAATGAATAAGCATCGGCTTTATTTCCTTCAACTATGTCTATTTCAGCCCCATCTTTTGCGGTGCCATCAACTCCATCAGGTGCTTTCATCCCAATTCCTTCCGGCATCATCCAAAATGCCATTTGGTGACCATTGGGTTTTACAATATGCATCCTGCATTCGAGAAATCCATATGTAGGCGCATATTTCCCTTTGGAATTAAATCTGCCAGCATGATAAGCAGTATCGCTAATAGTTGATTTACTATAGTAGATATACATATTGCCATTTTTTTCTTCTACTTGATTTTTATCCGCATAAAGTGTTAGGTCAATTCTTTTTTTAATGCCGTTTTCTATATTCCATTTCATCGTATCAACTTTACCATCATTGAACTCATCAGAAAAATTGAGTTTCCAATTAACCGATGAATGCGATAAGGCAGAAGAGTCAGGAAGAATCAGAGGAAGTGCATTCATTGGACTTTGCGGATCAACAAAAGATAGTTTTGCTGATTTGTTTTCCTTGAAAATAGAATAGTTCCAGGCATCTTTCCATGTAATGGACATTTTATCCTCGCTAAAACTGATAGGCAACCATATATATCTTCCTGTAATCGGATTTTCAGGTTTCCAAATATCAAACAAGGCGATATAGGCATCCTTAATTCCCTGAACCGGAATGATGTATGATGATTGTGAACCATAGGTTTTCTCAACACCCAAGCTATCAATAAGATTGTATCCACTGCAGGGATTTCCATGAAAATCCCATTTACCTAAAATATTTTTTGCAGTATAATAACGGGCAATATTGGGTTTCCAGCCGGTTGAGCCAGATCCCAGCAAATGATAAACACCCTTTCTTTTAATGACTGCCGGTGCTTCCGTATGCGTTTCTATTCCTTCACCAAGTTGGTAATTACCTTGCGGATAATAGTAGTCACTATCCAACTTACCAATTACAAAAACATGATCTGGTTTACGTACAGCTAAATGATAAAGGGTACCATCATCGTCTTTAAACATAGAAAAATCACCTGAACCCCTAGGTGATCCACCTCCGTGGAACTTATGGTGATAAGTAAAAGGTCCTGCTGGCTTTTTAGCTACAGCTACTCCCACATTACTTGTTTCGTAACCCACACCTCTCAGGTAAAGTTTAAAATAAGCTACAAATTCCTTGTTCTTTTCATTATACACTACTTTGGGTCTTTCAAGTATGCAACCATAAGAAAGATCGCTTGTGGTATCTGTAAATGATACAGACAATACCACACCGTCATCTTTCCAATTCATTAGATCCTTTGATGAATAGCAATGAATACCCCCATCTGCAAACTTTGCTTCCGACTTTCCTTCCAGTTTATGTTCGCCATACCAGTAATAAGTTCCTTCAAAAAAAACAACACCCCCTCCATGGGCATTTATAGGAACACTATTGTTGTCTGACCAAATTTGAGCAGGTTTAAAATCGGTCCTTTTTATATTGGCTGGCTGTGCCTTAATTGTACCGGAACAATTTATTAGAATTGCAAAAATTAAGAGATAAAGTAATTTCATTGCTTTAAAATTTTATAGTAAATCTTTCAATAATATCCTTCCATTTTTTTATACACAGGTTCATTAAGCGTAATCTCCAGTATGGTAGTTGACGGATTTAATGAATAATCTACCCCGCTAATGGTAATTGTATTGTTTTTATTTTTTTCCCATACAAGCGTTTTCCCATCATAAAGATTGATCACTTTAGATACCTTTTTATTCCCTATAGATTGTGTTGTAAACTTGCCGGATTTTAATTCACGGTATCCTTCATAAACATGACAGTAAATTTTATGATCATTGAAAGTAAAACCGTATTCGCCAAAAAGTGGCTGCCAGGGTCCTCCTCTTGTACTATAAATACCCTTGCCAACTTTAGATAACCAATCCCCCATTTTAAGCAATACATCCTGCTGATTTTGCGGAATGACGCCTTCTCTGTCAGGAGCCACATTTAAAAGCAAATTGATATTCCTGACTGCACAATTAGACAGAAAGACAACTACTTCTTCAAAACTATACACTTGTGAATTTGGCCTGTATCCCCACCCTCCTTTTTGAAGGCTAACACATTTTTCGCCATTTTGCTCATAGCGAATATTTCCGGTAGTAGAAGACCCACCTTCTTCTGCATGTACATCTCCAACCCAAGAAAAACGTTCGTTTACCACCATGTCAGGTTGGAATTTGCGAACCATTCCCATTATACCCAGTGCTTTTCCGGTTGCTACTTCTTTTGTGATGTACTTATCTTTTATTGGCCATTCATTATTTGGATTTTGGTATTTTCCCGGATCCCAAAAAGTGCTCTCTAATTCTCTATTGATAGTTTGACTTAACCAACCACCATCCCAAAACATATAATCAATCTTGCCATAATCTTTAAGAAGCGTAGTAACCTGTTCATATACTTCTTCTTTCATGGCTCCTGCATCTTCTTTATGCCAGGATGCAGTTTTATAACCCCAAACATTTGGTTTACAATCTTTGCCTGTAACATCATAATACCCAGGGTAACGCCAACTCATTGGGGAATAATACAGTCCCACATGAATACCTGAAGCTCTAACAGCATCTGTATATTCTTTTATCAAATCCCGTCCCAGATCCTTTTTGCTTGTCCAGCCACTGGGGTGTTTACTGTCAAAGAGCGCAAAACCATCATGATGCCTTGATGTTAGCGCCATATATTTCATGCCTGCTTTTTTTGCCAAATTTGTCCATTCAGCAGCATTAAATTTAGATGCAGTAAACCCCTTTTCAGGATCGAGTGCTCTTCTCTGGTAATAATCCTGTCCCCAGGCTTCCTGGTGTCTCACCCATTCATTGCCTACGCCCATAGCCGCATAAACGCCCCAATGAATAAACATTCCAAATTTATCATCCAGAAACCAATTCATTTTCTCATCAGATAATTGCTTAACACCATTATCTTCTTTAAGTATTCTTTTGGGTATTTGTGCAAATTCCTGCAATTGGGGATTCGGTGCTTCCCCTAAATAGGTTAACTCAATTTGATCTGCAAAACCGCTTCCATTTCCAGAGGGATGGATTAATGATACCAATAAATTCCCAGTACTAAAAGCTGTTTGAAATTCAATACTCACTTTAGTGTATTCGGTAAGAGAACTGGAAACAGATTTTGCAGTGCCTCCATAATCACTTACCATGAATTGAACCTCTTCAGCTCCTGATTCTGTTTTAACGTAGGCTGAAATTCTATATAGACTATTGGATTTTACTTTGGTTTCTTGTCTGCAGAAAGCCCTTTCCGGACCAATTTTAACAGCATATTGACCGGCATATGCTTCTTTGGTTATGGCAGAATACCTGGTACACCAATGCTTCCAGCCTTCCAAATTCCCTGTTTCAAAACCAGCGTTTGTAATTAAATGTGTAATGTCCTCAACTGAAGTTTTAACTATTTGTGCATATAAGGGCAGTTGCAGTAGTAATAATAATGCAATGGTTAATACATTCCTGTTTGGTAAAGTATCAGGTTTCATTTTTATAAATTAAAAAGAAAAAATAATTTGATTGCCTTAACATTATATTGTTTCTAGATCTATTTCAACGGTATCTGCACATTGTACGAATGCCCCAGCGTTTCATTTACCGCGCAAAGCAAGGCCACCAGTTTGCCATTTTCGAAGAACAACTGCGGCCTTTCCAACTCTTCCAGTTTTTTTGTGGTACCATCTGCCCATTTAATATTCAAATCGGATACCAGCGGATGTTTGGCCAGTTTCCAATCCAGTCCGTCAAGCGAATAAAAAAGCACCAGGCTGCGGCCCGCACTGGTAAAAGCACCTTTCATATCTTTCACAATGGCGTAATAACAGTTATCCTGGTACCACACAAAAGGGTCCTCAGCGGGAAATTCCACATTTTCAGCAGTAAAAATGGGTTTGTTTTGTTTCACGAATGGCCCTTCCGGTTTTTCGGCAATGGCTGTGAGATGGACAACAGGGCCACCAAATGGCTGTGCCTTTTTACGGGCCACTGCTTTGTAAACCATCAGGAAACGGCCATCGGGCATCTGGGTTACCGATGGATTGGCCACCATCTGGGCATCGTGGGCGGCAGTATCTTTTGAAATATCAATGATAGGCCGATCGAACTGTTTCCATGGCCCGTTTGGGTCATCAGCAATGGCAACCCCAATGCGCTGGTTGTTGCGGTGTGTCCAGTTCAATTGCGGACTGGTAATTTTACCATCGCCAAAATTACCGGCGTAGTAGAGGTAATATTTTCCATTGAAGAAATGAACCGTGGGATTGTGTGTGTACATGCCATCCCAATATTTAGCGCCCCGATGTGGCAACGCAACATCTTTAAACAGAAAAGGGCCAAAAGGCGAATCAGAAACGGCATGCGCAACCTCTGAACTGGTTACCCATGCCAACATTCCATACTTACGTGGCCATCGGGAATAAAAGAGATGATATTTATGGTCGATGTGCGACTTAACCAGCGTACCGCACCAGGTGTAAGCTGTATCGTTAATGAATTTTGCCGACTTTGGTATGGGTTGAATCATACCGCTGATGTTTAAATCCTGCGCCGGAGCATGAACTATCCCAAATAATAATGCATTACAAATTAATACCACTGTTTTTAATTTGATGAGGTCTTTCATCCTTATTTAGTATTGTTGTTTTGAAATGCTAATTAAATTAACCCATGGTTTTTTACTACAACGAAAACAAGGAATTTTTTTAGCACTTTGACAATTTTTGTATTCCACCAAATTTCAAAATCAACCATCCAACAGGATGTAGAAAAGCCATGATAATAAACCACCATGCATAACCTTGACCTTGAACTGCATCTAAAATGGGACTAAGCAAAGCATGTAACCCTTTATCTAAAAATCCGGTTGCTTTTGTTGAAGGTCCGGAAACCATTGCCGCAACTATTGTATTCATCATTATGCCTCCAATGGTACTGCCTGCTGCTACAATACTAAATACGGTGCCCAGTGAATGCTTTGGTACTACATCCAGTACCAACGAGCTGATATTAATTAACCAGGCCAGCGAAGCCATTACCGCACATAAAGTAATTGTCATTGCTAAATTCAATCCCGTTACCTGGCTGATAAATGGGGAAAGCGGCATGAAGCAGGCGCAACCTAACATGACCCATAACCTGCTTTTTACTGGCGCTACGCCTCTTTTAACAAGACGACCTGACAACCACCCGCCAAGTAAACTGCCAACACCCGCTGCCGCATAAATAATCCAGGTTATTTTTAATTGCTCTTGCGAAAGATGACGATCGCTGCTTAAATATTTTGGAAACCAAAACTGGTAAAAATACCAAACAGGATCTGTTACCAATCTTCCAATAAGTAATAGCCAGGTACCCCTGAATAAAAATACTTGTTTCCACGACCAGGTATTTTCTTTGGCTGAATCTGCAGGGTCATCTGAAGCTGCATCATCGATAATAAGTGTGCGTTCTGCTCTAGTAATTAATTTTGATTTTTGGGGTTGCCGGTAAACCATCAGCCATGGAATCAGCCACACCAATCCAGCCAAACCGGTGAGTATGAACGCCAGCCGCCAGCCGGTTCCCTGCCCAAGCCAATCAGCAATAACAGGGAAAGTGGAAGCATAATTATACGTGGCAAGTGGAATTACAATATAAGGTGCTAATGTTGCACCAATAGTGGCTCCCATAGTGTATAGGCCAATGGCAAATGCCCTCTCTTTTTTGGGGAACCATTCAGATACGGCCTTTGATGCAGCAGGCCAAATACCCGCTTCTCCTAAACCCAATGCAAATCTGTATGCACTTAGAGATGCAATACTATTTGCTGCAGCGGTGAAAGCATTAGCAATAGACCACCATGCTACAAAAATAAACATGCCTTTTCTTGTTCCCATTTTATCTGTAATGCGTCCACTCAATAAATATGCTATGGTATATGCAACAAGAAAAATATTCACAACGTTGGCATAGTCTTGCTCATTCATATCCAAATCCTTTTGGATAGTAGGCGCTAGTGCCGACAAGGTTTGCCTGTCAACATAATTGAGTACTGCGGCAAAAAAAAGCAACCCCACAATCCACCATCGCATCCCTTTTAATTTCATTGCAATTTATTATCCTGTTAATTAAAAAATATAAACTGTCATTTATAAACCACTATCATATATAACGATTCCAGCTTTATTTTCTATAACCGTTCTATAATTTACAGGTGTCTTATTTAATTTTATATCAATGCTTGATCCTGGCTCAATAACAGGTAACTGATGAGTTGCAAAAATTTTATCGCCTATAAAAATTTTCAATACATGATTGCTTATTGTGTACGAAGGGAAATTGGCTATTCCTGTGATATGTACTTTATCTTTATCAGCAGAAACAATTACGGGGGATAGTTTTGTTTGAAAAGCTTTATATAATTCTCTGGGGGTTCGATTGGCATCTACCATACCCCATGGTCTATACCCGTTATTGTTTGTTGCTGAATAACGACTCAAATAATCATTATAAGTCCAATAGGCAAAACCAATGGTATAAGGACGGGCTTTAATAACCTCAATTAAATCTTCTAAATGCTTAATTCTTTCTGATTCATTTTTTACCTGATCAGCCCTCACACCTGTTTCGCTGATGAAAATAGGTTTATCAGGGAACTTATTGTGTAAAACCTCTATATTCTTAATTAATCCTTCAGCATTACTGTAATTATTGAAATTTAAAAAATCGCAATACCGAAATGAGTTATGTGCAGTATTTAAATTAACACTTTGTGTTGCAGTACCGATTGCTACAAAAGTCATTAGCCTTGTTGTATCTAAAGCTCTAAATTTATCCATCTGATAACGTGTCCATTCATCTCCTTCTGGCGTCCAGCTGGGATATTCATTTCCTGTACTGTAGGCAACAATTGAAGGACTATTCCAAAAACTTTCCACCAATTCTTTCATTTGCGCAGCGAAAGCATCCTTGATTCTTTGACTAGTCATTTGCACAGCAGAAAGTTGCCAATTTGTTATTTCTGCAATAATCAAATAACCATGTTCATCTGCCCATTTATAAAAAGACCTACTTAATGGCGTATGACTAATTCGTGAAAAAATCATTTGCCCATTTCTGATTAAACTCATGTCTATTTTGGCTAAGGTATCAGGATCAGTTGAGCCAAATATTGGATGATCAGACTGTCTATTTGCTCCTGCAACCCTGATTGGCTTGCCATTGAGTAATAATTTGGCACCTTGCACTTTTATTTCTCTGATTCCAAAATAGGTTTCATATGCGTTGTTAATAGTTTCATCATTAACGAATGATGTTTTGATATCATATAAATTAGGATTATCATAATCCCATAACAAAACATCTTCTTTATTCAGGCTTATATTCGTTGTTACCAGTTGCTTTGTATATGCTTTTAATAATATTTCCTTTTGATAATTATTATCTAATTTTTTTCCGGTAGACCTGTTAGTTAATGCATACTTTAATGTTACCGTTTTATCCTGGTTGTATTTATTTTCTACCCAGGTGAATATTTTGAGGGTCGCTTCACCCGAATTCAAGTTAGGTGTAGATTCTATTTTTTGGTTTTCTATGAAAATTTTATCAGTGATCAATAAACCAATGTCTCTAATAATACCTCCGTACTCATACCAGGGAAAAACCTGTGCATTGCTATTGTCTGTTATTCTTGCTCCTGGCAGTGAATATTCGTCCCAGCTATTATCTACTTCAACACTTATAAAATTAATCTCAGTTGGCTTTATGTATTTAGTAACCTGAATGGTAAATGGTGTATAGCCTCCTTCGTGCAATCCCACTAAAGTGCCATTAATAAAAATTCTTGCCTTGTTAAAGACCGCTTCAAAGTGCAACCTTATTTCTTTGTTGCTAATTGAACCGGGAAGTTTAAAAGCTTTTCTGTACCAAACTTTTCCGATAATATTATACCTGGTATCAATACTATATGTATGTGGAACAATAACACTGTCGAACCCCGGCACTAATAAGGAAGCATCCCCATCCTTAATTTTCCAGGGTGATTGCCATCCCGCTACTTCACCCTTTTCCATGGGATCGATACTAAATGTCCAATTTCCGCTCAGAGAAATTGTTTGCGCATTTGTTGTAGCTGCCGTAACTAATATGAAAAACAGAAGCTGAATCTTTTTACAAAATATTCGCATTATAAAAATTTATTTTTTTATACTAAATACTATCAATAGCAGCGTATTTCAAATAATGAAGCGGGTGTGTTCCCATGTTTAGTATCTAAAACAACCTTCAATATTTTTGTTTTTATTGGTTTAGAAAATTCAATAATCCTTCTGCTTAAATAGTTCCCGTTTATTTCAACAATTACCTGATCTTTATCATCAAGTAATTTAAAATGCTGCACACAAAATACCATGGTGGTTTCTGGATTAGCAAGTAATACCGTTTCTAAAGGGTGATCAAAGTCGGTGTCGAAGAATAATTCAACCTTATTGATAACTACTTCCTCGTTCCAATTAACAGATACAAATGGATTGGAATCATTTATACTGGCAACCCAGGCATTGGAGGAAGAAACTGGTCGCTGAATTCCATTCCTTAAAAATTCAGCTGAAAAAGCATCTAATGCTGGCTTTATTTCCATGGCAATATTTTTACCCTTAGGCCTGCGCTTAGGACACCAAAATTCAAAAGCATCTACTCCGATATTTGCTGGAGGCTCCTGCTTTCCGTAGTTAGAAACTGCCAGATTTACTGCATTATAAACAGACAATAATCCAGAAATACGCAAATAACTAAAACATAATGACACTTCAGCATTTTTCATAAAACATACAAATGCATAACATTTTTCGTTTATGATTCTTTTGAATGGTACTGTATATGCTTCTAGTCCTGGAATAATGTCAATACTAATTTTTTCAAGGGTTATGTCTGGTGTATGGTTAAAAGTTTTGCTACTTTTTCTTAGCTCTATTGTTAAAGCAACTTTTTTTGCTGATCTGGCATAAAATGTTATGGAAGGCATTTGCTGATTATCTACCGGAAGCAATTGCGCAACTGAGTTTTCAATAATCTGCCAATCATCCGAACAAGGAATCTCCCTTAAACTATATGTTGAAGAAGCTTCAATAGAAATGGCTTTTTGTACTAAATCGTTTTTATCCTGTAATCGAAGGCCCGGGATGTGCTGTCCCGTTTTTAATAATTCCATTTGCAATTCTTCCCTGTAAAATTCTCCAATTGATTTGGGTAATTTTTGATACTTATTACATAAATATGCAGCAGCAGCTACAGCTTGTGCACCATGTGCACAGGTAGCCATCACCCTTGTTGAACCAAAGGCAACATGTGATGCACTGATGATTCTTCCTGTAAGAAATAAGTTGGTAATATTTTTGCTGTAAAAACTTCGATAGGGAATTCCGTAAACACCTTTTGCATGCCATTGATTGCATCCGGAAAGTTCACTAAAAACGCCGTCAGCAGGATGAAGGTCGATACTCCAGCCTCCAAAAGCTACTGCATCATGAAAAGGTTTTTGCTCAATGATATCTTGTTGCCTGATCATATAATCTCCTTCAAATCTCCTGCTTTCTCTTTTTCCGGGGATCGTACCCACCCATTCCAATGTCAGGTTCTCTGCATCCGGAAACTGTCCTGAATTTTTGATATGGTTCCAAACACCATAAACCACTTTCCATAATTCCCATTTAATGGTCTCTGTTTCATGAACCGTATCTAACCTGCCTCCGTACTCAATCCACCACAAACGGCATCCAAAATCACTAGCATTAAAATTTCGGAATCGGGGGATTTTACTAATATCAGATAATGCAAAAGCTGGCGGAATAAATTTAACCGGTTTACCTGTATTCTTACTATAGAAATAAAGCGAATGACCCAATAACTCTCCATATTCTTTTTGCGGCGCAAAAGCTTCTCCGAATTCTTCTTTTGATTCTGCACCCATTCTAAATGCAGCTCCTGCCAAAAATCCTACAATACCGTCACCGGAAGCATCACAGAATAATGCTGCTGTTAGCAGATATTCAGTTGAATTTTGACTACAAAAAGCTTTTACCGATTGTATGGTATTGGCATCTTTCTTTTCTACATCATAAACGGCCGTATTCAAAAGCAACCGAATGTTTTGCTCATTCACTACTTTCTCTAATAAAATAGTATCATAAATCAGTGAATTACCTTCAGGGTTTCTGTACGCGTTTTCCAATAATATTTCATCAATTACGCCTCCTTCTCTAGCCCATCTATTGTTGTTACCCATATGAGAAGTTGCACCCAATACCCATAGCCTTACTTCACTGGAGGAGTTCCCGCCTAATACAGGTCTGTCTTGAACTAATAGCACTTTCAATCCAAATCTTGCAGCAGTTATAGCAGCACAGGTGCCAGCAAGGCCGCCACCTATTATAACTAAATCACTATTTAACTCAACTAGTTTTAGTGTTCTTTTAAAAGTTGCTTGTTCAGTGATCATTTTTTGAAAGTAGTTATGACTGTAGTTCCCAAATAGAAAAAAATGATGGTAACTATCTAATTAAGAAATTGGTTTAAGTTCACCAAAACAGTAGTGCACTATGTTTATTTTTTTAAAAAAAATTTAAATCCCATTGATCAAACCAACGCAGAATGGGCTTATCGTTTTCAAACTGTAAGGGCAACCAAATATACCTTCCATCTATTGCATTTTCAGGCTTCCAGCGATCTCCCATGTAGATAAATGCATTTCTTTTTCCTGCAACCGGAATGATATAAGTGCTTTGCGACCAAAATGTTGTTTTCACCTGATTTTCATCTCCCCGGCTTGGATCTCCCAATGCTTGCCAGGGCCCGAATAAATGATCGGCCACAGACAAACGGGCTGGATTAGGTTTCCATCCTGTTGTACCTGAACTGATCATATAATACTTTCCATCTGTTTTAAAAATGGCTGGCGCTTCGTTGGCTTTGCCTTCTAAAACACGGGTATAGTTCCCGGTAAAATTCTGGTAATCGTCTGTTAATTCAGCAAAATGTAAGGTTTGGTTATTTTCTGATGAATGAATATGGTAGGCTTTCCCATCATCATCTACGTATAAAGTCATATCCCTCGCCATCTGACCTTTAGCGAAGTCTCTGCGAACAAAGTATCCTTCCTGTACAATTTTTTGTCCTTTTGGCGTTTGTAAGCCTACACCTTGTATTTCAGGTTCCTGATCAACTTTTTTAAACGCATCGGAAAAATTCATTGGCCATTTACCTGCATTAGGATTAACACTTTTAATATATTGGTATGGCCCTGTTACTTTTTTGCTGATAGCTAACCCCGTTAGTGCCGCTTTATATCCTTGCCCTTTAAGTTCATGGTGAAACCACATAACAAAGGTTTTTGTCTTTTTATTGTAAATAACTTTGGGCCTTTCAACAACAGAACCTTTTACAAGTAAGCTTGTTGTATCATCATGCATTTTTAAAGCAATACCTTCATCTTTCCAATCAGTAAGATTTTTAGAAGAATATACATGCACACCTATATTGGAAAGGTTGCCTGCTTCTCCTTCTGTTTTGTGTTCTCCAAACCAATAATATATACCCCGAAGAAATAAAATACCCCCGCCATGTGCATTGATGTATACCCCATTATTGTCTGACCAAATTTTTCCGGGAGCAAAACCATTTGTCGGTTGGGCATAAGCAACCAAACAGTTAAATATTACCAGGATAAAAAAAGTAATTATTCGCATAGCTTTATTTTATTAGAACCGCATCACCTACTATATTTCCAGCAATAGATTTTGTAGCAGGTAAACTTTTCCAGTAAATAGCAGCATCCGTTAAACTATTATCCGGATTTAATGCGGGAACAGTAGTAGGGAAAAAATAGGCATATCTCTCTATATATGGCTGACTGTTCATCCACTCAGTAGAAAGCTTCATAAAATACTTGTGTACAATTTCAGAATTTCTATTGATGTTGGCATTATACTCGGTAACCCATATTGGTAAACCGGGATAAGCTATTTGTACTTTTTGAATGTAAGCAGTAAATCGGTTAAATACCCGCTCAGCCGTTAAGGAATCAGTAGCACCATTATTTGTTTGGTTACCCCAGTCGTACCAATGAACAGCTATATAATCAATCCTTAATCTTTGCGTATTCGCTTTATCCATAAAATTTGTCAGCCACCTTCCAGCTCCAAAAGCCTGGTCCTGGGTAACAACCGGCGAACCTAATCTCAACCCGGTTTTCATCATAACCTTATATCGTTGTATAGCTGTATCAACTGGAACATTGGATTGACCCGTATTATCTGGCTCATTAAATGAAAGCAAATGATCAACATCCTCTCTTTCCACCAGGTATTTTACATAAGCATCCGTACATGTGCCTTTACCCCATGTCATAGGAACAAACTGTTGATTTTGAAAAGATGCTTTGTCTATACTCCAGCCATAGTACCACTGAGCCGTAAAAGATTGAACTGCTGCGGCATTTGTAGAACCTGTACCCTTCTTATCAGGGTTGTTTATATCGATATACCTGATATAGGAAATTTTATTTCTTAACCTTACAGGCAAATTGGCTTTGATAGCACTAACCTTTGCAATAACTGAAAGCGCATCTCCTGTTCCATCTTCGTTTTCAGCAAAAACAACCATATAATTTTTAGGCAGATAAAAGGAAATGATTTTATCCTCAAAACCTGAAGGAACTGCTTTTATGAATCCGGAAGATAAATTATAAGCTGTGTAAACGGTATCTGAAGCAAGTTCAGTCCAAGAAGAAGCCATATTCTCCGCGCTGGAGACAGCTAAATATTTACCAGAATAATTTGCCTGCGGAAGAGTTACCTGAGGGGGCGTGGGCGAAGCAGGCGTTGGCTGACTACTTTTACTACAACCAATAGCCAGTAGAGAACCCAGCATGTTTAACATCAATAAATGTGGCAATTTCATATGCATTTTGATCTTTTATGGTCAAGAATTGAATTACTGAATTATAATGATTGATTCAAACAATCATATAGGCTAATATAATCTTTTGAGATCGTCTATTTCAAACCAAGATACAATATGAATCATTTAACCCGCAAGGTTGAAACATTGAGGATTACTCAGGTTTTTTTTTACTTTTCTGCTGATTTTGCAGGTATATGTTGCTGTATTCTTTTTAACTTCATTTTATTGTAGGATGTATAGTTTGCATGTATTTGATCTTGGGCTGCTAAAGCACCTGACCAATAAATTAGAAGGTTAGCTTAATACCAGTTCCGAAAGAGGCAAGGCCGTGTTTAGCGTAGTCTTTACACAGAACAGCAAATTGCCTTTGCCTTGAAGCAGATCGATACTGGAACAAGGGTTGATGAAATGTGCGTTAGATTCATCATTCTTTATCAGATTATAAATTACAAAAACAATGAAAAAAATGATTATTTCTTTCTACCTGATCATGCTACTATCATGTAATAAGAGTGAACAAACACCAGCACCTGCAGCACCCGCCCCGCTAAAATATGAACTGGTTTGGTCGGATGAATTTAATACAGCCGGTGCCCCGGATCCTGCCAAATGGAGATTTGAAACTGGATTTATGAGAAATGAGGAGGCGCAATGGTATCAAGGCGAGAATGCTGTTTGTGAAGGCGGAAACCTAGTGATTACCGGAAAAAAGGAAAGGAAGCCCAATCCAACATACCTTGCAGGAAGTACTGATTGGAAAACAAAAAGAGAGTTTATTGACTATACTTCTTCCAGTGTGGTGATGAAGAAGGAACATGCATTTAAATATGGCAAACTGGAAGTGAAAGCAAAGATTGATGCTCAAACAGGTTTATGGCCAGCCATTTGGACATTGGGTGTTGAAGGCGAATGGCCATCCAATGGAGAAGTGGATGTAATGGAATATTATGGCGATAAAATCCTGGCTAATTTTGCATATGCAAGTGCAACACGCTGGCAGGCAATCTGGGATGGAGCAAACAAAACGCTTACATCTTTAGGCGGTACATTGTGGGCCAGTCAATACCATGTGTGGACCCTGGAATGGGATGAAAATTTAATGCGCATTTTGCTGGATAATGAGGTTATGAACACTATTGATTTAAGCATATCCATTAATAAAAGTGATGGAAAAAACCCCTTCCGGCAGGCACATTATTTATTGCTAAATCTTGCAATGGGTGGTGCCAATGGAGGTAGTTTGGCAGGCACAGCTCTTCCTTCAAAATATATGATTGACTATGTGCGGATTTACCAGAAAAAATAGTCTCAATTTTGCGTCCTGCACTATTTATCAGTAAAGCTACATATTCCCATTATGATAAGGTTGACGACCAATTTAATAGCCATACTATATCTATTAACACTCTGGTCGGCCTGTGCAATAAATAAAAAACAATCAAAAAAGTCACGCCACGCTCGCCAAAGCTTAGCGGGCGAGAAGGCACGGTTTTATTAGATTTTATTGTTTTTTTGAGTTATTGGTGATTGTTGTGCAATATTAAAAATGTGAAGTAGTATCACAAAGTCAGCAAATGTTATAATTACTTTTGGGTATTAAAATGCCTTTGATTATTTATTTTAATAGCACAACACGTTTATGAATAATTATTATTTCTTTTTCATGTTAACCCGAAGCATTGCTTCTTTTTCATCAGTCCAGTAAGCACAATCAAGCTGAAGAAATACAGAGCTATAGGGAATGGTTTCATTTGTTTTTATGATCAGCACATTAAACAATTTTGCTGCTTCATCTATTTTTAAAAAAATCGAATCATGTGCTATTTGCTGAACTTTTTGTTCGCCAACTACTTTTTGTATGGATTCTCTCAATTCACCTGCACCCCTTGATTGTTCTTCGGTTATAAAACGCAATTCTTTGTCCTGGTAAATGATAGGCTTTACATGCGAAGAATTATTGATCTCTCCAAGCGTATAGGATAACACAGGCAACAGCTTTTCATCACTGTTGATATAGGTTATGCCTGATCCATTTTGCATAGGAAATGCTTTATCAACTACCAATATCCAATTACGATGCCCAAATGCTGAAAGCTTAGATTGTAATGCTGTCTTCCATTCCGAACTATTAGCTGGTTTGGTTTCTAAGGTTGTAGATTTACAACTTTGCATAATGCAAACTAATATCACAAAAAAGGCAAAATATTTAGTTGATCTCATATTTGAGGCTATTTAATAGTAATGATTTTAGTTTCGCCAGCGTTAACCACCATCTCTTTCATTTTTACAGAACCAATTCCTTCTAATGCTACTTCCTTAAGGTCAACCTGACCGTAAAGAACCGATAATTGAAGCGTATTATTTTCAACCTTGCAGGTTCCCCATGCAGCGCCGTTGCTCCAAAAATAGGTTCCCGGTATTGAAGTAAAACGCATCGACTTTTCTACCCCATTATAATTGAATTTACTAAGTGCCATTGGTGCAGACCATGCAGCCATAGCCCGGGCATAATGGTGTCAGCATTCGGGTTCGTCAAACGGATTACGTTTCTCGCCATCAAAACGATCGCGAATGGCTTTAATACATTTTATTCCATCTTCTATCTGGCCTTCCTGCAGCATACCAATGGCAGCAGCATATTCAAAGCCCGACATCGATTCGGCAAAGTAGGGAAACGGAACTTTCAAACGGCCTTTCGGCCAGCTTGCCATGATCAATCCCGACTCTTTGTCCATCACATAGGACCGCATGTTATTGAATACATTATTGAAACTGGGAATGAAATTATTTTTCATGACGGTTTTTAATGCCGTCTGCACGTTTTCTTTTTTTGCCAGGTACCCTAATCCACACACATGTGCCATATACTGACCAACCAACTGATCCACCAAACAGCCTGTGCCTAATTGATAATCAGGAATCTTAACATTAAGATCGCTCATATTGAGGTACCCGAATGTTTTCGGATCCGTTATTTTATGTTCGTAATATTCGCCGTTAAACAAATTTTGATCAACCCATGCACTGCCTTTAGCAAATAGGTCATCGCATTTTGTTGCAAAATCTTTGTCATTCATGGCCAAAGCCATTTTCGAGCAAGCCTTTAATGCGCCAAAATACCAGAATTGCATTTGAGGGTTTGGTCCGTAATAGTCCACATCCATGGTATTATGCTGTTTCCCTTCCTGAACCCCGTCCTGATTGCCATCCCAACCCCTTTCTATCTAGGCGTAAGACATGGCAGCTTTTACTTTTGGCCAGTATTTCTTCAGGAATGCAGGATCACCAAAAAGCATCCAGTCGCGGTAAAATCGCATGATGGTTCCCATCTGACCATCGGCCGCAGCCACGTGGTCTGTAGTTGCATTGAGTTCCAGTGGCAATTCTACACGGTTACGCATTTTTCCGTCAATACGGGTTCCATAAGTAAACTCCACATCACGCATGGTACGAGCCAGGTCGCCAAACAAAAATGAGGTAGCAGTCTCGTAGTTCCAAACATGCGTACAACTTCCTGCACAGGATCCAAATTCGTCCATAACCCCTTCCCAGCCAAGCATATGGCCGGATGGAATACGAAATACAGTTTGGGAACGCAATGTAGAAAGGTTGAACAATGCAGCTTCTTTCACCACTTCGGGAACAGAAGTATTAATAAATGCTTTAACGAATTTTATTGTTTGAGTTTCGTATTCTACTAATTTGGGGCCTTCTTTTTCGATAACATTCCATGCGTCGGCGTACTGTGTGGTATAATAGTTTCCAATGATTTGATTTTTATCGTTGTTCCAGTTTAGCCTATTTGGAAAATGCCAGGTGAGATAGAATGTGAAAATTTGCGTTGATTTTGCTGGTATCATTTTTTTTACTGCCAGTGATGCCATTGGGTTATCGTCTACCAGTTTTGTTTTATCTGTTAACAAACCATCCGCGCTGAAGTCGTCCCAAAAATCGAGTGTGGCATTCTCCCAATTATTAGCCGTTGATGAACGACGATAAGAAACCTGGTTTCGATCGGGAGTTGTTAAAGCAATGGTTCCCCAAGCCGGATCAGATTTGTCAACGCTATCGCTATACATTTAAATGCCTTTCAATTGGTTATTCTCCCGATAAATATTAATATTATTTTTAGCGCCTACAGGAATCACATCGCCTTTCCAATCTCTCCGGGTTTTGCTGCCGTCCATACCAATGAAGTTTCGCATCGTTCCACACACCGCTACTTCCATCGGTTGATCCGTATTATTGGTTACTTCGTATGTTAACACTGCCATAGGGATACTTGATGCTGCAGTATTGCCGGGGATAAAAGGATTGAAGCCTTTGATTTTCACTGAAACAGGTAATATATCATCACTTAAATTAACCTGCCCGAAAGGATAAGCCGCATCGAAAGAAGCATTAGAGAAACGTGGCATTCCATGCTGATTTACCGGCCTGCCTTCGTAGTGTTGGTACTCACTAGGATGGAATGGTCCTATCAAAGCTTTGGTCATGGCTGTTTTACCTTCAGGCTTTACATACACCGAAAAAAAAGGAGCATTATTTCCCTTTAGCGTTGAACCAAATTTAATTCCCGGGCGATTCATTATCTGCCAGTCCCGCAATTCGCCGCGACCACCCAATGATACAGTTCCGGTTCCAATGCCACCCAAAGGCAAAGCCACATTGAGCAGATGGTTCTGATCATAATGTTTCAGTATAGGCCAGTCTGGCTTAATAGTTTGGGCAAAAACGGCAAAAAATACCATGGAGAAAACAGTCAATAAAAAAGTTCTTTTCATAGCATAAAATTATATGACTGGTAAAATCTGGTTCACCTTTATTTCAATTATTTGCTGAATGCGAAGAATGAAAAACGTATGGTTGGCCACCTTCTGATTTGCTTCCAGATAAGCTTTCAGTTGGGTAGTGTTATTAATTTTCGTTGCATTGATTTTTTGAATCAGATCACCCGCTTTCACCCCATATTTTTTAAGTACTGAACTTTCGTATAACCGGGCAATTGATACACCGCCATCACCAAAACTAGCTCCAAAAGCCGATAATTCATCATCGGTAGGCTCACTTAATTTTGCACCTAACCATTCGATTGCAAGATTCACTTTACTGGATTTTAACTGGTCTGTTTTAATTGTAATTGAAGGAATTACAGGTTTTTTTGCGATGGCTTTCAATGAGGATTTAAAAACGCCAAATTCATTCATCGGGAAATTCACAAATCCCGATTTAAGGGCTGGAGAATTTTCTTTCACTCTGAAATCACCAGTAGAAGGGTTAACAAAAAGTGGGGCACCGAAAGAAGAGTTTGCATCACAGTCATTTTGGGCAAATTTATTCAGCTCATTGGCCGTTGCTGCAAAGAAATTGTAATCCAATTCTTTTCCCCATTTTCCATCCAAAGTAATTCCGCGGTTCATTACAGCCGGACGATACGCTGTAAAAACAATGTTACTCTTGAAAATATCGCCACTGTTTGGATACCACACATGCGGGTGCAGACTGTTGTTGACAATCACATTATTGGTCGCTTGCCTGTCGTAACCTTCGCGCATTTTTAATCCGCCATTGAGTAAAAGATTATTGTAAATTCGGTACCACGAAGAGCCATCGTCTAAATCAATATCCCAACCGTGGTCGCAACGCCAGCGATTGTTTCGGATAATGTTTGGTTCGAGCATATCTAGAAATGGCAAATTCGGATTTAGCTTAACTTCCGGCACCGTTTGATTGATGTCGGGAGTCCAGAAACGGTCACGTCCCCATGAGTTGAAACTGCCGTGGTCGCCTGTTTCAAGTACAGTATTGAAAACATCGCAATTTTCGATGATATGGCCACCAAAAGTTCCTTCGTTAATATTTATTCCAGCGCGGGGAACATCGTAAATCGAACAATGATTCACACTGATTTTATGTGACATGGAAATGTGAACCGGTGCAGTTTGCTTTTCATCTCTTCCGGTCATAGTAATCAGACAATCTTCAACGAAGCAATCGGCAGGATAATTCTCATTTTTCGGTCCCGGAGTCCGGTCCATCACCGAAAAATTTTGCGGGCCATACCTGAAAATCGGGCTGCGTACTGCTTCCGGATTGCCCACAAAAGCAATTCCGTTTGCCCCACTGTGATGAATGTAACATCCTTTTATGCTGATTCTCCGGTTGTAATTATTGACCAAAATCGTATTTCCGCCAACCTGGTCGAATTCACAATTGACCACACTGCAATCTTCGGCACCCGAAAAAACCAATGCAGCGCCTCGGTAAACAGTCCAGTCGGAGCGCAAAAGTGGTTCCTTATTCTCCATAAATGTGCGGGCAGCATGTCTGAAAACAAATCCTTTCAGGTGAACATTTTTGACCGGATTTTCCTTTGAGCCTTTAAACTCAATTAAATGTTTGAGCCGAACAATCTCAACGGTTGCTATTTTTAAATCAAACCCCGGTTCAGGCTTAAAATATAGTTTCTGTTCTTTCGTGTCGAAAAACCATTCACCAGGGGCATCCAGCTCTTCAAAAATATTTTCGACCATGCGATAAACCGGGTGCATTTCCGAAGGACGGTTATTTTGCCAGCCGCCTTCATAATTCAATGTTCCATCAGTATTTTTTCCTTTGATAATCCAGTGCATGTCGCCCCACAAAGCAGAATGCATGGCATGGATATAACCGCCTTCCGGATTTTTCCAGCGCCCAATCCTTTCCGAGGACAAAAGTGAATTCGCAGAATCAGGTTTGGCCTGATGACTTAAATCCCAGGTATCGAATACATTTTTACCAGCAACCGCATTGGGGAAACGTGCCATCCGCTGACGTTTGCCGTTGATATACAACTGGTCGATAAACGGATTTCCTTTAACCTTCGTAACAAAAATGCCTTTTTCTCCTTGTTCCCATACCAACTTAAGCAAAATGCCGCCAGAAATAATTGCCGAGCCTTCTTCTTCAGCCTGATAAATTACAGCAGCTTTAGTATCAGCCTGCGTAATACTGATGGTTTCAGGTAAATAATAAACACCCCGGGCAAAAAGTACCTTTACAGAAGCTCCTTCCGGCAGTTTTCTGACCAACTGCTTAGCCTTTGCAAATGTTGAAACCGGATTTTCTTTCGTCCCCGGATTGGCATCATTCCCCAAAGTGGAAACATAAATGGTTTGAGCCCCGGAATTCAAGGCAAACATCAATATCAGAAAAAACAAAATATTTTTAGTCATGCATCTAGTTATTATTCATTCTAAGAATACCTTCAACTCCAAATTGGAACTGGGATTCACAATGCGGACAAAAAATCAGTCTTTTTTATTTCATATTCCACGAATCTTTCCATTCAATAGTAGCCGAATTATTCCCGAAAACCATCGGCAACCAAACATATCTTGAGTCTTCTAAATTAGTTTTATTCCATCGGTCGGCCATAAAAATAAAATGGCCGGGTTTGCCTTCTAGTGGTAAAACAAAAGTGCTTTGGGCAAAGAATGTACTGTCGCTATTTGGCCCAATACATGGATTGTATAATTCTGTCCAGGTACCCATTATTGAATCGGCTGATGCCAGCATAGCAGGATTTGGTGTCCAGCCTGTGCAGCCTGAAGTAATTAGATAATATTTCCCATTATGTTTAAACATTGCCGGAGCTTCCCGGCTTTTATCAATAAAAATCCGGCTGACAGTTCCCGTTGGTTTTAAATAATCGTTGGTTAAAAGACTAACATGCATAGTGGCATTGTTTTCTGATGAGAAAATATGGTAGGCTTTCCCATCTTCGTCTTTAAACAAGGTCATGTCGCGGCTCATTTGCCCATTGGGCCACATACTTTCTATAAAGGTGTAAGGGCCTTGGGGATTATCGGCAGTAGCCACACCAGTTCGGGCATACTTATAATCATCTGAATCCACATGCAGCCACATTACAAATTTTTTAGTACGCTCATTATAAACAACTTTTGGTCGTTCAAGTACTTTGCTGGTATGTAGATCATGCGAGGAGTCGGTGGTATTGGGTGAAAGTGAAATTCCCTCATAATTCCAGTCGGTTAAATTTTTGGAGGAATAACATGAAATGCCTTCGGCATTTGCACGGTAACATTCCCAGTTTTGTCCGGGTACCAGCCAGGTAGCGCCTTTCTTTATTTCACCAAACCAATAATATGTTCCCTTGTGAAACAGCATACCACCACCATGTGCGTTGATGGGATTTCCTTTGGTATCTTTCCAAATTGAACCGGGAACTATTTTCTTTTCCGGATCCGGGTTTTTGAAAGATATTAATGAATACATGCCTAGTAGAATAAAAGAAAAAGTTATATATCTTTTCATTGCAAAATTTTTTAAAAATTAAGTTAATAATACAAAAGGATTGGTCATTTACGCTAATCATTAAAATCCTTTCGAATTTCTTTTGTATTTCATACTTGATGTTGTAGCGTCTTTTGATAGATTCGTTTCAAAAATTCCGACTGTTATTTTGTCTCCTAATTTGTTACCGAACAAATCATTTCCGCCATTATTCTCTACAACAATTCCTTTACCAATAAGAGGCGAAGATTTTGTGAGCATAAAATTTTGCAGAATGTCAAATCCTGCACCACGTGCAGCAACATTTATAAACTGTGGATCTTCAAAAATAGGTGCCGGGTCCTTAGGCAAATTTTTAAACCTACCATAAAAACAGTTGTTATTGAATTTCGTATTGATATCTTTTTCAAAATCAAAACCGGCATTATCTTTCACATAAAAGATATTGTTGGCAAACAATGAATTTTCCGGCCAGGGGCCACCCCAATTATCCATTTGTACGATTGTTCGATCAATATCAATTGATTGTTTTTCAGGGATAACAAAAACATTATTATAAATCTGTGTATTTTCTATTGGCCCCGAAAGGTGCATGGTAGGAGAAAACCAACCTTTTGGACCGGTTTTGTAAGGCCGGATACCATCATTAATACTTACATTATATCGAATGATCGTGTTGGTGGTACCTATATTTTGGTCGGTGTGCACATTAGAACCATTATTACATACAAGTAAAAAACCTCCGTAATTGTCGTGACTATAATTGTACTGTATGATGGTGTTCTGGCAATTCCAGTCAGCATCGAAACCTTGCCCGTCCCAGTTTGCTTTATGGTCAGACACTTCGTTAAATTGAATTATGGTATTATCAGCGCTCCAGGGCCAAATTCCTGCTGCGGCTTCAGTTGTAGTGAAGGCATCGGGGCAGTCGCGCATGATATTATGTTCAACCAGGGCACTATCGGTTCCAATAGGTACAATTCCGTCACCAGGAATTTGCTCTAGCAAATTGTGTCGAATAACTACATTCAAACTTGGATGCCATTTTTTTCGGTTGGTATAACCGCTTGAATTTATGCCGTTACGTTCGCAATGGTGCAAATAACAATTGGTAATTTGCAAATCAATAAACCTGGTTATAATTGAATCACCACTATTTTGCCAGAATATGGCACTTCCGCCACCATCCTTTTTTATCAGGCTCCCATTAACATGGTGAACTTCCAGACTATCCAAAACGATATGATGGCAATCGCCAAAATCTTTGGCAGAAACGATGACCCCTCTTCTTTTTGCCATTGGTTCATTTCCGGTATTGGTAATTTCAAGGTTCCTTACTTCCCAGTAGGCAACATTGTGTAAAAGAAGGGTATGTGGTTTTTCACCTTTACCGTGAATGGCAGGATTATTCCCTTCACCATATTTATTAATTTGTATGGGTGCTTCGGCAGAACCTGATCCTTTTAATTCAAGTTGACCATGCCAGGTAGAACCAGCTTTGAACAGAATTTTATCGCCCGGTTTAAATTCAGTTTGGTTTACTTTTTCGAGACTTGTCCATGCAGATCTAGGAGAATGACCATCGTTTACATCGTTTCCATTTTCTGCATCAATGTAATAGATACTTTTGTTTGCACATGAAATTAAAAAGACCAGCGAAAACAAAATCAGGATAATTGATTTACTTGCTTTCATAGTGTTTGTTTTTTTGGTTGAGTATGCTATATATCAAAACCAATTTTGGTATCAGAACAGACTCATATACTTAATCAAATCCGCAATTTCACTCTTAAATCATCTCCTTAGTTTCTAAATGATTTTGAAGATTGCTTCGATACAGCAATATGACTAATAGCCGGAACACCATTTGATTGTATAATTTTTAGCCTTAGCTTTTCTGAGGTTATTTCAATCGGAAGATTAATTATTTTGCAGGCACCAATCAGATCTCCTTTAAAAAAGGTATCCCATTTGCCATTATCATAGGATTGCAATTCAAACTCTTTAATTTTAAAAACACGCAGCAGAGAAAAATTATCCCCCAGGTCTTTAAGAATTGCATTTTCAAAAATGCTTATGCGATCAAAGGATGTAGGATTGTCAAAAGTAATTTCTACATCAGCAATAGAGTCATTTGCCATCCAGTAAGACTCCAGGCTAAAATCATTTGCCTTAACAGCTGTGTGTTCTTTTACTTCGCTGCTTACTGTAATTTTTTGATTGAATGCCAGGTTTAGCGGGCCGGTAGGTAATTTACCTTTTCCACCCCGAATACCGAGTCTGTCTGCAAGTTCTAAAATTCTAATCCGCTCATTCGTTCTGATTCTTCCTGTTTTATCGGGCGGAATATTAATGATCATAATATTATCGTTAGCTGTACCCCAGTAAAAGAGTTCTTCCAATTCATCCAGAGGTCTGGCAGCCAACACGTTTTTCTTTTGAAACCAGTTCCATCGGTCTGATAAACAAATGGTGTGCTCAAAAGCGAGGTTGTACATTTTTCCATCGTATTCGTAAAACTTGGGATCATCCCATCGCACAAAATTGGGATCCTTAATACGAAAATCTACAGGAAAGTATCTGATTGGATCACCATTTTTATAATCTTCCGGAAGCTGAATTTTATTGCGATTGGTTGGCTTTCCTATGGTATGATTTACGGTAATCATGCAATTTGGTTGCATTTCTTTTACATATTTATAAACTGCAGGGATATCCCAATCTGCCTCTTTTTTATCCCAACCACCATCAAACCAAAGCTCACAGATTTCACCATAGTTGGTCATCAATTCCGTTAATTGATTCTTCATATACTTGTTATACTCCGGTATACTCTTGTAAGTTGATTCATGTCTATCCCAAAGTGAGTAATATAAGCCAAGTTTAAGGCCATATTTTTTGCAAGCTTTTGCCACTTCATTTACAACATCAGTTTTTATGGGAGATGACGCCACGTCATAATCAGTAAACTCACTGTTCCATAAGCAAAATCCATCGTGATGTTTAGTAATAAGAATCACATATCTAAACCCTGCATCCTTAGCTACTTTTACCCACTGATCACAATCCAAATTTGTGGGATTGTAAGTAGATGGAGGCAAGCTACCATTTGACCATTCTATTTCATTGAAGGTATTTATCCCAAAATGTATAAACATTCCGTAACCACGTTCTACCTGGCTTAGCTGGGATTGATTCAGTTTACTTGATGGGGTTGGCTGTGCTGTTGCATTTCCAGCAAGTAAAAAAATAAATAATACTATTGAAAAAAATGATTTCATTGACGGGAGATTTTAGTTATGCCACTTGAGCTCATTTAATCATAGCAATAACGATGAATTTGGGATTACTGGACTGGCAAAGGGCCCCCGCTGAAAGAAGCAGGAGCCCTGAAACGACTGCTAAATCGAATGCTAACTTTGCGAATTGCATCTTTAGGTTAAGCCAATAATTTTAGTGGTCTGCGCTAAGGCAACCAAATCATTTATTTCCAAGCCGAACTTTGTTCTAATTTTTTATTGATATCTATTTCCCTGAGTGGGATAGGTAATGTCTCAGACTTACGTTGACGGTAAACAGGTGCATAACCAGGTGCAGCATCTGCAGTCATCCGTTGGTAGGCTTGAGGCATTTGCCCCCATCTTTTCAGGTCAAAGAATCGTAATCCTTCAAAAGCTAACTCTACCCTGCGCTCGTGGCGAATTACTTCTACCATTTGCGCCTTGTTTAATCCAGCACCTTCAGTAACTTCAACCGTTGGCATACTTACTCTTGCCCTTACTTGGTTTACTAATGGATATGCTTCGGCTTGCCTGCCCAATTCTGCTAGCGCTTCGGCTCTCATCAGCAACACATCTGCGTAACGAATAACATAAAAATCCTGACCACCTGGTGAAGCAACCCCAATGCCTGTTGGTGAAGGACCTGTTCTAACATATTTTCTCTGGCCATAGGTAGTAGGTGTATTACCTGTAAATGCCCTGTTAAGATTGGTGATGAAAATATCACCAATAAAGTAAACAGATGATGTTAAACGTGGATCTCGGTTTAATTTTTCATTTGCGGCATTGTAAAGTGGCGAAGTAGTGATAGGCTTACCATCGGTACAATAAAAATCGCGAATCAGGTTTTTCATAGGAACCATATCAACCTTGGGTGATCCTTCGAATGTTCCGGAAAATAGTTCTCCATTATTTGACACTGTAAACGTAAAGCGAACTGAAAAAACAATGTCTCTGTTTGTTTCACCGGCAGGGGTAAACTGAGCGCCATAATTACCAGTAAGGTTATAACCTAAGGAAAGCATTTGATCGGTGGCTGCTATTACAGCAGGATAATTCTTAGTGTACAATTGAATACGTGCCAGTAAGCCAAGGGCTGCACCTTTGGTAGCATAACCATATTGTGCGGCGGGATAAGAGGCAGGTAAATCAACAGCCGCCTCCGTTAAATCCTTAACAATGGCATCTTTAATCTCATTAAAACTATTTTTTGGAACAAATGAATTATCCAACGTTTGGACGTTTAGAATTAATGGTGCCTCTTCAAAATAAACAGCAATATTAAAATAAAATAATGCGCGGAGGAATTTAGCCTCCGCTATAAAACTGGCCTTTTTGGCAGCAGAGATTTTGGTATCGGGAATGGTAGCTATTTTTTCTAAGGCAAGGTTCGCACGAGCAATACCTCTGTAGCTCGCAACCCAAAGTCCTTCGAACTGCCAGTTAGCGGGATCAATTCTTCCCATTACGTAATCGCCCGGACCTTCCCAACTCCATTGATTAAAGGTATTATCACTAAGACCATCATACATTGGCAGCCCCGCGGCACCATTTAGTGAACCACTATACAAAGACCTATCCTGTAGTGCATCATAAACACCATTGATACCTAATTGTGCGTCTGCTTCAGTTTGCCAAAAACTACCTTCTGCTAATTGGGTAAGGGAATCTTTTTGTAGAAAATCTTTTTTGCAACCAGCGCTAAAGCTCATGATGAAAGCAAGCGCTATATAAATATGTTTCTTTTGCATATATTAAAATTTGAGGTTTATACCAGTTGTAAATACTTTATATAAAGGTGTCAATAGATCGGTGTTGCCGCCCGTTGATCTTTCAGGATCAAAATTCTTGAATTTGGTGAAGGTCAACATGTTTTGTCCGCTTATGAATATACGTAGTTTTTGAATTCCTGCTTTTTTACTAATATCCATTGGAAGGCTATAACCCAATTCAATATTTCTAAGCCTTAAATAAGATACATCTTCTACATAAAAGTCGGAAAATTGAGCATTATTGATACCACCCACCCGTGGAAGAGTTGTAGAAGGGTTTGTAGGGGTCCAACGATCAATCCAGTAAGCCAATGCATTGTTACGATCTCCTTCCAATGGAGTTTGTCCATTAGAGTTAAGTATACGGTCCAATTTACCTACACCTTGAAAAACTAGATTCAAATCAAAACCTTGGTACTCAAAGCCGGCATTAAACCCGTACATCCACCGTGGATAGGGATTGCCTATTACTACACGATCATTGGCATCAACGATGCCATCGGGTTTTTGACTAGGGCCTGAAATATCGGCATACCTGATGTCACCGGGTCTAGTAATGGTTGAACCAAACTGTCTGGGAGCATCAGTAACTTCTTGTGCAGTCTGGAAAATACCAGTTTTGCGGTAACCATAATATGCATTCAATGGCTGGTCAATACGTATAATAGTAGTTCCTCCAATGGTTTCGGTAGCACTTGGCCCAAGATCGGTAACTTTATTATCAGCCATCCAGGTTACGTTACCAGAAACTGTCATTTTAAGTTTGCCAAAATTAGTTCGATAAGCCGCATTCACTTCCACACCTTCATTAAGCATACTTGCAGAGTTTCTTGCAGCTAAAGAAGATACACCGATCGTGCTGGGAAGCGGGAAAGACGCGTATAGAATATCAGAACTATTTCTTCGAAAATAATCTACGTTAACAAGCAATTTGTTGCCTAACAAACCCAAATCCATCCCAATATTTAATTGCTCCGTTTCCTCCCATTTCACCAATGGATTAGCCAGAACGGTAAGCGCAACTCCACCTGTTACTATATCATTTCCGACGGTGTAATCTATATTATTACTACCTAAGTTTTGGTTATAGAGATAATTTGCAATTCGGTCATTACCACTTAGTCCCCAGCTTGCCCTCAATTTCAAGCTGCTGATAGCATTAACTTTTTGCATGAAATTTTCTTTGTCAATATTCCAGCCAGCTGAAAAAGACGGGAAGGTGCCAAAGCGGTTATTAACTCCGAATCTTGAAGAACCATCCCTACGAACATTTGCTTCAAACAAGTATTTTTCCTTATAATTATAATTTATCCTACCAAAGAAAGATTGTAGCGCTACTTCATCAGCACTTCCTGAAACTGCAGGATTTGCCACTCCGCCGCCATTAAACTCCCGCAATGCATCGGAAGGAAATCCCTGCAAAGAGCCTGAGAAGCCATCATTTCGGTCATAAATAGCCGAATAACCAACCAACGCATTGATTTTGTGATTGCCAAGCTGCTTTTGGTACCTAAGAATATTTTCATTCTGTAAGCGATAAAATATGCTGTAATTATTTGAAAGCGAATTCGAAACGTCGGAAACTACTACCCGGTTTTCCCAATCCAAATCTAAACGGGTTGGTGAATAATTGGAGGTATTGTTGGTATTAATATTTGCAGAACCACTAATTTCAAAGCTAAAATCCTTTAAAAAAGTAGCGGTTGCAGCTAAGCGGTTACTGGTATTTATATTGTCATTTTCATAATCACCAAATTGTCCTCTCCATAGAGGATTGTTGATACGTATTGAAGCTTGGTTAGCATACAGGTATGAGCCATCCACAAATCCATAGTTGCCATTTGGATAATAAGCAGGAACGGTAGGCGCTGATCGCTGAAATTGATTAATGATCCCTGTTTCACCAGTTATAGCGCCAGGACCACCTACCGGACCCGTAAACCTTGCCCAAAATGTATTTGAGTTGAAGTCAACTGAGAGCCAGTTGGTTGCTTTGGTACTTAAATTAATACCTAAGGTATATCTATCATTTTTAAACTTTCCTTTCACAATAGCATCCTGAGACAGAACGCCCGCTGAAATTCTAAAACTAGTGTTTTCACTTCCGCCAGAAAAAGCAAGATAGTGTTGCTGAACAGGTGCATCGCGCAAAATTTCATTAGCCCAATTGGTATTGGTAAATCTATCGGGGGCACTGCCTGTTCGAATGGCATCAATATCACTAGGCCTGTAACGCTCAACAGGATTAGCTGGCGTAGCATTACGTAGCTTTTCATTAAAGAGTAATGCATAATTTAACCCATCCAAATATTTCGGCACCGAAGTAACACGCTGAAATCCTAAATAATTATTGTAATCAAAACTAACTTTTCCCTTTTTACCTTTTTTAGTGGTAACCAATATTACCCCATTGGCACCCCTTGCTCCATAAATAGCGGAGGCTGAAGCATCTTTTAATACAGTGATTGTTTCAATATCGGTTGGAGATAGATTATTAAATTCTGTCAATCCATTATATTGGATATTGTCGATTACTACTAGGGGTGTAGAATTTCCAAATGTTCCCTGACCTCTTATTAGGATGGTAGAGTTGTCGCTACCGGGTAAGCCATTACCCTGTGTAAGCTGTACCCCTGCAAATTTACCATACATCAATTGAGCAGAGTTGGTAACAGGTTGGTTTACCGCATCACTGAATCTTACTGTTTGAACAGCCCCTGTAAGATTTATTTTTTTCTGTTGGTTATAACCAACTACTACCACATCATCCAAATTAACAACAATTGGATCAAGACGAACTTCTAACGTGGTTCGACTACCTAATTCAATGGAGATGGTGTTATAACCCGTAACACTTATTCTTACAGATTTGGCATTATTCCTTGAAAAGGAAAATTTACCATCAACTCCAGAAATCACCTTACGCTTTCCAGGCAAGATTTCAATGGTGGCTGACTGAATGGGCGTGCCAACCTTTTCTTCTAAAACCGTTCCGGTTACGAGGTCAGATTGGGCCATTGATTTGTCAGGCACAAACAACAAACCAAGCCCGCAAAGACAAAAGATAAAAAATAGATTCTTTCTCATAATGGCAGGAAATTTTAAAGCAGTTTAGGTAATTATAATTACTTCCTAAAAGTAACTTTCATTATGAGTTCTGCGGTGTGAGGGTAGATCAAATAAAGGGTGTAAACAGTTCAATGATTCACACAAAGGCCAAAAGCGCGTTCACAATCGTTACGCTACTGGAAAATCCTGTAACCCTGACCACCTATTTCCGTTTTCAAATGACCAGGAAATATATTGATGATCAATACTTTTCCTGATCAAAGCCTCCGGATTTTCTACTAAACTTTATTATGACCTTAATTTGAGTGTAAGTATAGTATTAATAAATATTACTTCCTTCGTAGAAAACCTTAACATATTATTTACCGCGATAATGTAGGTGCTTTATTAACCAAAAATGTCAAACCTTTACCAATATTTAATCCAAGAATTAGGGGGTTAATACAGAGGCTACAAACGAGAATAAAGGCTACTTCCTATGAGGTAGCCTTTTTCATTTTCCGCCGAAATCCTTGCTATACTGAAAAATCATGTGCAAACCTGATTTCCGTCATATATTTCCTGATTAAAATGTTGTCAATTTGTATCAGGATGAGTGCATTTAAGATAGTTTGACTTTAATCGCAGTTGTCGTAAGGTTTATGAAAAAGTTTGCATTCACGATATTAGCCCTTATTTACCTTAGCACTTCAATTGGCGTTACAGTACATATGCATTACTGCATGGATAAGATAGCTGCGTGGGGATTGAGTAATAAGGAATCAAACACCTGCAGCAAGTGTGAGATGGAACAATCCGGTATAAAAGATAAAGACTGTTGTAAAGATAAACTTACTTATTTCAAAATTACTGAAGATCAAAAGGTAGTAGAAACAGCAATTCAACCGGCACTACAGATCACATTTATTGTACCTGCTCATTATTTTGAATTACCCACTCGAATTTTGGCTATAGTCATTGGGGAAAAATTAATGGGTGATTCTCCTCCATTTAAATATCGCGTTCCAATATATATCCTTAATTGCGATTATCGTATTTGATTTTTCTTCCCCACAAATTATTCCAGGTGCAACATTGCCTGATGGCACTGCTACTTAGAAGCAGTAAGCTTATTACCATTTATAATATTAAATAATACTACTATGAAAACGATTAAAATAATGTTTGCAATACTATTTGCATTCGTAACTACACTGTCTGTAAATGCACAAAGTGATAAATCAGAAAGAACAATCGGTATCAAAACCCAAACCATAAAAGTTTATGGTGAATGTGAAATGTGTAAAAAAAGGATTGAAAATGCCGCTGGCCGGGTTGAAGGAATCAAATCAGCTGTCTGGAATGCAGACACGAAAATACTTACTGTTAAGTATAGCATATTTAAAATGGAAGCTGCCGAAAATGTTCAAAAAATGATTGCATCAGTTGGCTATGATACCGAAAAATATATAGCATCAAATATCGCATATAATGCTTTGCCAGACTGCTGCCGATATAAAAGGGAAAAGCCGCAGCAATAGTTGAGTTGGGAGTTGGACAATATGGTTTAGCAAAAATTTAATTCCGATGTATTAACTCAAAGGGTGCTGTTCTTTAAAATGTGTGAAATCTGTAATTCTTTTCTTTAGATATGCAACAACCCTTATAATCAATCAACTACCTTTTATATGTCAGAATTTATCTAACCATTTAAAATAAAAAAAATGAAAAAAATATATTATATGAGCATCATGCTTGTGTGCCAGTTAACCATTGGACAATCTGCTTATTCACAACAAAACAGTAGCGGCATTTATAAAACAGCAGAAGATTTTCAGCAAAAAAAATTGTCATTTTCAATTGACTGCAATTTGGAAAAGCATAAGATTCTAACCAATATTCTTTTTGATGGATCTGAAGTAAAAGTCAAACATATGGGCACTACTTATACCATGAAGAAAAGTGAAACCTTTGGATACCGTGCTTGCGGCGGAAAAGTATACAGGTTTGTTGATAACAAAGAGTACAACATATTGAATCCGGTAGAAACCCTGAATATCTATTATTATAAAAACCCAACACACTCTCCAAAAGAAGCTGTAAAATATCATCCTATGTATTTTTTCAGCAAAGATGCAAAATCCGCATTGCAGGAATTAACAAAAGCCAATCTTAAAGCAACCTTTCCAAGCAATCATAAGTTCCAAGATGCTTTAGACATAAACTTTAAAGAAGACAAGGAAATATCTGCTTATGATAGCTTTCATAAAATGTATAAGCTAAACTGGATACTGAAAAACAACGGGAATTAAAACGATGTATATAACATTCTTTACAGTAAAACTTAATGGCAAATCATGGTCTCTAAATTAATTGAACTGGCTTTACGCAACAGGTTTATCGTTCTGTTAATATCAGGAGGGCTATTTGCATGGGGTATCTACTCCATCAAACAAAACCCGATTGATGCCATTCCGGATCTGAGTGAGAATCAGGTGATTGTTTTTACTGAATGGATGGGCCGCAGCCCTCAGTTGATGGAAGACCAGATTACCTATCCCCTAGTTTCAAACTTGCAGGGAATTCCACGTATTAAAAATGTTCGGGGTACATCTATGTTCGGGATGAGTTTTGTGTACGTGATTTTTGAAGATGATGTAGACGTTTACTGGGCAAGAACAAGGGTACTGGAAAGATTAAACTATGCACAGCGGTTGTTGCCTCAAGGCGTTACACCTTCTCTAGGGCCTGATGGTACTGGTGTTGGCCATATATTTTGGTATCACCTTGATGCAAAAAAAATGGATTTGGGTGAACAGCGTGCCTTGCAGGATTGGTACATAAAATTTGCTTTGCAAACAGTATCTGGGGTTGCAGAAGTTGCCTCTTTTGGTGGCTTTGAAAAACAATACCAGATTTTATTAGATCCAGTAAAACTGCAGTTCTACAATGTTTCCCTGATGGATGTAATGAATAAAGTAAAGGCCAACAACAATGATGTGGGTGGAAGAAAATTTGAAATGAGTGATATGGCCTATGTTGTCCGAGGACTTGGCTATATAAAAAACATAGAAGATGTAGAGGGCATAGCAGTAGGACAAAACAATGGTATACCAATAAGAATTAAAGATATAGGTACTGTACAAATGGGTGGCGATTTACGTCTGGGAATTTTTGATGAGAATGGTGAAGGAGAGGTTGTGGGCGGTATAGTGGTGATGCGGTATGGAGAAAATGCAGACAAGGTAATTAAAGATGTAAAAGCAAAAATGCTAGATGTGCAAAAGGGTTTACCTGAGGGTGTAACATTTAAAACTTCTTATGATAGAAGCTCATTAATTCAAGATGCGGTAGCGTCTGTAAAAGGTACTTTGATAGAAGAATTGATTACTGTTTCTATCGTGATACTGATATTTCTTTTTAATTGGCGAAGTGCATTGGTGATACTTATTCAGCTTCCTATTTCCGTTGCCATTGGGTTTATATTACTACAGGCATTCGGGCTTTCTTCAAACATTATGTCGTTAACAGGTATTGCATTAGCCATTGGAGTAGTGGTTGATGATGGAATTGTAATGGTAGAAAATTCTTACCGGCATATTTGTGATGAACAAATAAAACGGACTGGTGGACAAGAACCAAATGCAAAAATTTGATTAAGCAATAACAAAAAGAATGAACTGGATTAAAAAAATATTTACACGAAAGCCCGAAATTCTTACCGATGAAGAGCGGCTAAAAATTATTGAGAGTGCTTCTAAACAAGTAGGACCTGGTGTATTTTTTTCTACCATAATAGTGATTGCAGCTTTTCTGCCTGTATTCCTTTTAACAGGTATGGAAGGAAAATTATTTTCGCCATTGGCCTACACAAAATCTTTTATTTTAATTGTAGATGCATTCCTCGCTATTACACTTACACCGGTTTTAATCTCATTTCTTATAAAGGGAAAATTGAAGCCTGAAAATAAAAATCCGATTACAAGAATTTTAGAAAAAATATACAATCCCATTCTTTCATTTTGTTTTAGATGGCGTAAGACGGTAATTGGTTTAAATATGGTGGCATTAGCCATTGGTGTTTTTATGTTTACTAAGATTGGTTCTGAATTTATGCCCCCGCTTGATGAAGGTTCATTGCTGTTTATGCCCGTAACGATGCCTGATATTTCCAATTCAGAAGTTAAAAGATTATTACAGGTACAGGATAAAATAATAAAAACCGTACCGGAGGTAGCGCATGTATTGGGCAAAGCCGGCAGGGCCAATACAGCAACTGATAATTCTCCGGTTAGCATGATTGAAACCATCATCCTACTAAAACCAACAAATGAGTGGAGAAAAGGAATGAAAAAAAATGATATCATCAATGAGTTAAATGCCAAATTGCAAATACCGGGTGTCACCAATGGATGGACGCAACCTATCATCAATCGTATCAACATGCTTTCCACAGGTATACGAACCGATGTAGGGATAAAAGTATATGGCCAAAACCTGGATACGATTTACGCTTTTGCACAACAAATAAAAAAAGCATTGGAAGGAACGCCGGGCGTAAAAGATTTATACGTAGAACCCATTACCGGTGGAAAATATATTGAAATAGCAGTAAAACGAGATGAAATTGGCAGGTATGGATTGAGTGTGGATGATGTGAATGCAGTGGTTGAAAGTGCATTGGGTGGTATGCGCCTAACCACTACAATTGAGGGCAGGCAAAGGTTTTCAGTTAACGCAAGGTTTGCACAAGACTTCAGGGATAATATACAATCATTAAAAAAATTACAAGTTCAAACGATGAGTTTTGGTCCTATACCATTAGAAGCTGTTGCATACGTAAGGATAGCTGAGGGCCCGCCGATGATCAATTCAGAAAATGCCATGTTGAGAGGTACGGTATTGTTTAATGTAAGAGAAAGAGACCTTGGCAGTGCCGTTACCGAAGCACAAAAAAAACTAAATACTATGATTGGTAAAATGCCCAAAGGCTATTTTTTGGATTGGAGCGGTCAATGGGAAAATCAACTCAGGGCAAACAAAACATTAAAGACCATCATGCCCATTGTGCTGGTAATTATTTTCATGGTATTATACTTCACTTATAAATCTATGAAGGAAGCCTTAATGTCAATGATAACGGTTCCGTTCGCATTGATTGGCGGTGTGTATGCTGTTTACTTTTTTGGGGTCAATTTGTCTGTAGCAGTAGCAGTAGGTTTTATTGCTTTATTCGGTATGGCAATAGAAACTGTTATGCTTATGACCATCTACCTCAATTTGTCAATGAAGAAAATGGTAGCAGAACATGGTAATTCAAAAGATACAATAACAGCGGCTTTATTAAGAGAGTATGTTATTAAAGGTGCAACGCAACGGCTTCGCCCTTTTATGATGACAGTTTCAGTTTCGCTTTTTGGTTTAATACCCATCCTTTGGGCTACCGGTGCAGGCAGTGATGTAATGCTTGCTATCACCATTCCTTTAATTGGAGGAACTATAACCGCAACTATTTATGTAATGCTTGTTACACCAATCGTTTTTGAACTAGTAAAAGAACGAGAACTAAAAAAACATGGAATGGTAGCACTGATTGATGCATCTGAATAAAAAATAATTATGAACTTCTATAAAAATGATATAAACGAATTACTGGCACAATTTAAAACAGATGCTGCTGCTGGTTTATCTGATGTATCAGCAGTCAGTCAGTTTCAAACAATTGGTCCTAATAAAATAACCGGCACAGCTTCCCGAAAATGGTGGAAGATACTATTGGCGCAGTTCAATAACCTGTTGGTTATTTTATTAATCATTGCTAGTTTGCTATCCTTCCAGTTAGGTTCATATAGAGATGGTATTGTACTGGGCATTATTGTTTTTCTAAATGCTTTTATCGGCTTTTATCAGGATTGGAAATCAGAGAACATTTTAGAGTCACTAAAGAATTTAATCGAAGAAAAATGTACCGTTATCCGAAGTGGAAAATCACGTCAAATCCCTGTTGAAGATATCGTTCCCGGTGATGTAGTTATTATTAATGAAGGCGATGGAATTGCTGCCGATATGCGCTTACTGGAAAGTCATTCATTGTTTGTAAATGAATTTATTCTTACAGGCGAATCGCAGGCAAGTGAAAAAAACAATACAGCTATAGTAAAAGAAAACACCTCTATTGCTGAGCAAAGTAATATGCTGTTTATGGGTACATCTGTGGCAAAAGGACAAGCCAAAGGCTTAGTAGTTGGGACCGGTATGCAAACAGAGTTGGGTAAAATTGCAGGCAAATCGCAGCAAATAAAACAAGACATATCTCCACTGCAAAAAGAGATCAACTTATTGGCAAAAAAAATCACCATCATCACATTTTTACTGGGCGTTTCATTGTTTGTTTTTAGCATGGTACTGGGAGAAAAAATTACTACGGCATTGGTATTTGCCATCAGTATAGCTGCTGCAATGGTACCGGAGGGTTTGCCTGCACAAATTTCTATTGCACTGGCATTAGGTGTTCGCAGGCTGGCAAAAAAGAAAGCGGTAGTGAAGCAATTATCATCTGTTGAAGCATTGGGAAGTGCCACTGTTATTGCTTCTGATAAAACAGGGACGATTACAAAAAATGAAATGTCCATTAATAATTGTGTATTTAATGGGCATTCATTTACTGTTACCGGAACAGGGTATGCACCTGAAGGGGAAATACTAAACGAAACAAAACAACCATTGGATCAAGCACAATTACAAGATGATAAATTTTTCTTTATTGCCGGTTTTCTTTCTTCTACTTCATCTGTAAATCCACCTGATGAATTTCACCAAACCTGGTATGGCATTGGCGACCCTACGGAAGCAGCTTTCTGCACCCTTGCAATGAAGTGTGGTTCTAATTTGGATTCATTGGAAAAAGAGTTCCCACGCTTGCAACTTTTTCCGTTTGATTCAGAAAGGAAAAGGGTATCAATCATAAGAGAAAAGGAAGGCAAGCATACAAGCTTTGCAAAAGGTTCTATTGAAAGCATATTGGAAGTATGCGATCAGCAAATTTTAAATGGAGAAATAAAGCCACTTACTAATGATGAAAAGAAAGTCTTATTACAAAATGCAGAAGTATTTGCAACAGAATCTTTAAGAGTAATTGCCATTGCATACAAGGATCTGAACAAAACCGGCGCAGATAAATATACGATTGAGGAAAGCGAAAGTAATCTTGTATTTGCAGGATTTGTCACTATGTTCGATCCACCAAGAGATGAAGTGCCACGGGCGGTGCAGGATGCATTTGATGCACATATACGCATCATCATTATTACAGGCGACAATGAAATTACAGCCCGTGCCATTGCAAAAAATATAGGCCTTTTCAATGCAGATAATTCATTACCCGAAGTTATTACACAAGCGCGTCTTGTTACCATGAATGATGAGGATATTAAAAAGGCATTGCTACAAAGAACATTGGTTTTCTCTAGGGTATCGCCAGATGATAAATTGAAAATTATAACACTTCTGAAAGACATAGGTGATGTAGTAGCGGTAACTGGCGATGGTGTTAATGATACATTGAGTTTAAAAAAAGCCGATATAGGCGTGGCGATGGGACAGAATGGTTCTAAGGTTGCCCAGGAAGCAGCAGCAATGGTACTGCTGGACGATAACTTCTCCACCATAGTTAAAGCTGTAAAAGAAGGCAGAACTATTTTTAATAACATACGTAAAAACGTAGTGGCCACACTGGCATCCAATACAGCCGAACTAGTTTGTGTGTTGTATGGTTTTATTGGCATTTATTTTAATCAGCCAATAGCCATCCTAGCTATTCATATTTTATTGATTGATTTAATTGGTGAAATGCTTCCGTTGTTGATGCTCACTTTTGACAGGAGTGATGAAAATATTATGAAAGAATATCCCCGCCAAAAAGGTCAGTTACTTAACCGTTCTGTATTGATACAAGTACTCAGTTCAGGTGTATTAAGAGGCTTATTGGCAGTGACCGTTTTTAATTTTGTTTTCTATTTCCATAAGGGTGAATTAAACCAGCACGCTACAGGTGTTACAGGCACTTTGATTACCATTATACTTACGCAATTCATCAATATTTTTTGCATCCGCACAAAAGAAACTGTGTTTGGTAGTTTTATTTTTTCAAATCCAAACCTGCTTTGGGGTATGCTACTTTCATTGCTAGCAATGTTCACCATTATTTATACTCCATTTTTTAACCTCTACCTGCATACAGGTGCATTAACTGTGAGAGACTGGATTTTCCCACTTGCTGCTAGCATTATTTATCTCATAGGATTTGAATGTATTAAATGGAGTAAGAGAAAAATGTTTGTATTAAAGGAAACAGCACCTATTCAATTAAAAGATAAAATGATGAAGAAAATAATTTTTTTAATTTTTTGTTTTACGATTTTTTATAAACTACCGGTTAAAGCTCAAAAATTAATGAACATCCATTCAATACTGGATTCTATTAAAGCAGATAATCCATCTTTTAAAATGTATGATGCAGACATCCGTTCAATGGATGAAGCGGCCAAAGGTGCTAAAAGTTGGATGCCACCAGAAGTAAGTACAGGTTTCTGGATGGTTCCCTATAACACTAGCCTGTGGAGGAAAGGAGATATGGGAGCTACAGGAATGGGGCAATACATGGTTGGTGGACAGCAAATGTTACCTAACAAAAAGAAACTAAATGCTGATGCAGCTTATATGGAAGCCATGTCTTCTGTGCCAAAAGAAAGAAAGAATGCTACACTTAATGAATTGATTAATGATGCCAAAAAATTTTATTACGAATGGATAATCATTGAAAAGAAATTAGTTGTACTTGAGCAAAATGAAAAGCTGCTTGATTTCATGATTAAAAATACCGAGATACGCTATAAGAATGGACTAGAAAAAATGAGTGCTTATTACAAGGCAAAAGCAGCATTGGGTAATATACAGAATATGCAGTTGATGTTTGAAAACGACATTAAAGAAAAGCGCATCCGCATCAATTCCCTAATGGGCAGAAATGCAATGACTGATTTTGAAATTGATACCATTTACCAGATAAATGACTATTCATCTGTGGTTTTTGACAGTACGCTTTTTTATAAAAGCCGCAGTGATTTAAAAGCTATTGATAGAGACATCAGCATTACCTGGCTGAAACAGGAAACAGAAAGGCAAAGCTTGAAAACACAATTTGGTATCCGTTATGAACATATGTTTGGTTTTGGAGGTTTTCCACAGCAATTTACTTTAATGGGAATGATGAAAATTCCATTGGCTAAATGGTCTGCTAAAATGAATAAAGCAAATATTGAAAGCCTGAAATGGAAAGCCAACGCTTTACAGTCACAAAAGGAAATGATGTTGAACGAATACAGTGGTATGGCTTATGGCATGCGGAATGAAATAGAGTTAAAGAAAAAGCAATTGAAATTATATGAGAATAATATTATTCCTGCATTAAGGAATAATTATAAAACAATGCAATTAGGTTATGAGCAGAATACAGAGGAATTATTTATGCTTTTTGATGCATGGGAAATATTAAATATGGTGCAGCTTGAATACTTAAATCAATTACAGCAATTACTAACTATGCAGGTTGAGTTGGAAAGAATTGTAGAACAAAAATAATGATTCATCTTAAAATTTTACAACTATGAAACGCAGAGAATTTATAAAAAATACCGGGATGGGAACAGGGAGTATAATAGCAGGTAGTTCTATACTCACTTTTTTGGCAGCATGCAACAAAAACAACATGATGAATGGAAGTGATATGAATATGGGAGGAGAGGCTTTTCCTGTAATCGAAGGTAATTTTAGTAGGTTACTACCCATTCCCAACACTATATCTGGCAATGCAGCACTAACGGCTCAGGCAACAACGGCAAATATTAATGGCCGTAATATTTCTGTATTGGGTTACCAGGCTAATGGTATATTGGGCCCTACTATCCGCACTAGTGCCGGCATCAATGCAAATATTAATTTTCAAAATAGTCTGTCGGAAAAAACCAATATCCACTGGCATGGTTTAAAAATTCCAGCTAGTATGGATGGTCATCCGCAAGCTATTGTAAATCCTGGCAGTAGTTTTAATTATCAGTTCACTATTAATCAAAGAGCCGGATTATGCTGGTATCATCCACATCCTGATGGAGCTACTGCCAGGCAGGCTTTTCAGGGTTTAACCGGTTTGTTTATTATTAATGATGCCGAAGAAGCATCTTTAAATTTTCCGTCCGGCATCTATGAAATTCCCCTGGTAATACAAGACAAGCGGTTTACTTTATCCGATATTACTTATAACCCTTCAATGGGAGAAATAATGTCGGGTTATATGGGAGAAACCATTATTGTAAATGGTGAAGCATTTCCTTACACAGAAGTTGCTTCACGTTACTATCGGTTTAGGATATTAAACGGTTCTAATGCCCGTATCTATAATCTGGCCTTTAGTAACAATGCAGATTTAATAATCATCGGTAATGATGGAGGGTTATTAAAAAATCCTTTAGCCATTAAAAGTATTCTATTGGCTCCGGGAGAAAGATTAGATGCTTTGGTAAACTTTGCCGGTTTAGCCATAGGCACAGAAGTATTTTTAGAAAGTAAGGTGTTTGATAACGGTGGTAGTGCACAAGGTAAGCAGGGCTTTAAGATGATGAAGTTTAAAGTAACACAAACAGTAAGTGACAATTTCATTGTGCCAATTTCACTTTCTGCTGTCAGTTCTATTTCTCCTTCCTCATCTTCAAAGACAAGAAATTTTATTATAAATGCTATGCAAATGAGCAGTGGAATGAATATGACCGGTATTCACAGAATCAATGATAAAACTTATGATAGAAACAGGATTGATGAAACTGTTGCTACCAATGCAACTGAGATATGGGTATTTGATAATTCACAGGGCGATGAACCTCATCCCATGCATTTGCATGGTGTACATTTCCAGGTATTGGAGAGAAGTGGTGGCAGGGCACAATTGATAGTTTCCGAAAGTGGCTGGAAGGATACAGTTTTAGTAATGCCCCGTGAAAAGGTAAAAATCATTATTCCATTTTCAACATTAAAAGGTGTATTTGTTTTTCATTGCCATAATCTTGAACACGAAGATGATGGCATGATGTTACAATATCAATTGGCTTAAAAGATTTTAATATTCAGTTATGAATAAAAAGAAAATAACAATTATCATAATGTCGGTGCTGGTATTACTGGCAGCGGCAGCATTGGTATATTTTAAAGTGATACTTCCAAAAAATGAAACAAAACAGCAAGCGACAACTGGTATGGCAGATATGAAAATGGAAACTGACTCTACAAAAATACACGATGTTTCTCTGCATACTTTATTACAACCTACGAGTGGTTTTGCCATCTCTGCCATCCCCGCTACTACTTTAAGAAAAAGTGAAGAAGCCATAGAAATCAATGCGCTTGGATATACCGTATACAATACCACCGAAGTTGGAGCAATATCAGCCCGTATTAATGGCAGGATTGAAAAATTGTATGTAAAGTATCGCTACCAATTGATTAAAAAAGGACAAAAAATTATGGATATTTATAGCCCCGAATTATTGACCGCACAGCAAAATCTTTTGTTTCTTTTAAAGAATGACCCGGCTAATCATTCATTAATTAGTGCTGCTAGGGAAAAATTATTATTACTCGGTTTCCCATCTGAACAATTACAGCAGCTAATAGCCACTCAAAAAACTTTGTTTACTGTTTCTGTTTACAGTAGCTACAGTGGTCATATTCATGAGGCACAAGGAAAAGAAATGGGCGGCTCCACTTTAGCTGTTCCTGCCATGAATGACAATACATCAATAACTACGCAGGAACTTAGCCTTAAAGAAGGAATGTATTTACAAAAGGGTCAGACTATTTTCAAAGTTTATAATCCCAACAAAGTATGGGCGTTGTTGAATATTTATCCATCAAACCAAGCTTTTATTAAAGTAGGTAATAAAGTAACAATTGTACCTGAAGCAAATCCCGGCAAAAAGTTTCATAGTTCAATTTATTTTATAGAGCCCTTCTTCAGACCGGGAAGTAAAACATTAACCGCAAGGATAAATATTGACAACAGCGTTTTACAATTACCTGTTGGCAGCCAGGTACAGGCTACCATTTTCAGCAGTCCGGTAAATGGGGAATGGTTACCAAAAGAAGCCGTCCTTTCACTTGGACTTGAAAAGGTGGTTTTTGTAAAAATGGGCAATGGATACAAAGCTCAAAAAATATCTACAGGTGTAACTCATAAAAAATTAATTCAGATAACAGCTGGTATTACACCTGCTGATTCAGTAGCAGTCAATGCACAGTTTTTAATGGATAGCGAAGGCTTTATAAAAATTAACAAAAGCGATTCAATCTTGATTAAACACTAAACAATGAAAAAAATATTTATAGCGGTAGTACTTGTTTTTTTATTTGCTGCCTGTAAAAACAGCAAACTAAAAGATACGACAGATACAAAACACGCCGGGCATGGAGATGTTTATTATACCTGCTCTATGCACCCACAGGTGATGCAGGATAAACCCGGCAACTGCCCTATTTGTGGAATGAAACTGATACAAGCTACAAAGACTACTACATCTAAAAACGAGGGAGTACAACTGAGTGACCAACAAATAAAATTGGGTAATATTATAACGGATACAATACGAGCGGGTATGATTGGCGAACAAATGATACTCACTGCAATACTAAATATTGACGAACGGAAAATTAATGCAATAAGTGCAAGGGTGATGGGTAGAATTGAGCGGTTGTATTTTAAGAACCTGAGTGACTATGTTCGAAAAGGGGATAAGTTATTTGACATTTATAGCGAAGAACTAAACAATGCAAAGCAGGAATATATA
>JANOVY010000154.1:0-5095 GCA_031417635.1 Bacteroidota bacterium
ATCGGATTTCACACTTAAAATGGTTAGTGGTACACCAATATGGTTATTTAAGTTTCCTTGAGTAGTATAGGTGTTGAAATGAGATGAGAGTACAGCATATATTAATTCTTTACTGGTTGTTTTCCCATTACTACCGGTAATCGCAATGAAAGGAATATCAAATTGTTCTCGATGATATTTTGCCAATGCCTGCAAAGTGGTTAGTACATCTGATACCAAAATGAATCTGGAATCGTTTATATGCTGCGCTTCATCGATAACTACATAAGCAGCTCCTATCGACAATGCTTCTATGGCAAATTCATTGGCATTAAAATTTGGCCCTTTTAAAGCAAAGAAAATATCCCCATTTTTTAATTTTCGGGTATCCGTCTGAACTGAAGGGTATTGCAGAAAAAGCTTGTATAAATCCGGAATCAGCACGTGTTATTTTTTGGTAAACTTATTTAATCCTTTTCTGAATTGGGCAATTAAAAATAAAGCATTCCCAGAATTGTCTTCCATAGTCCATAGTCAGTCCATAGTCCATGGTCCATGGTCTATGGTCCATGGTCTCTACAACAAAATTCTGTAAAAGATAGTCATTGGGCAACATTCAACCTTCCCACCTCGATATAAAAAAACCACCTTCAAACTGAAGATGGCTTTTTCTTTATTCTACCTTTTCCTTATCTCTTGTTTCTTGCGGGAGGGAAGAAAGTTCCTGTTTTAGATTTGCGTGAAAGTGCATCTGAAGCTCCAAAATGCGACATTGCACAACGAAATCCCAATGTCATGTTACTTTGTTCTTCTTCCATAAAACGACGAGCACCCGGACTTAACCAATAGGCTCTGTCATTCCAGCCCCCTCCTTTGTATACCCTAGACTTATCTGAAATTAAAGTGGTTACACCATAATTATATACTGTATTACTTGTTGAATCGCCATCTAAGAAATTGGTTGCGTATGATTTCTGGTAATTTCTTCTATTGCGTAAAGCCGAATCAGATTCCGGTATCATTTTTATTCTTCCTTTATCATCACGTAAACTACCCGCACCGCCACTCATATCCACTTTTTTAAATACGTTACCGCGGAAAGGGTTAAAATCGTCATCACCACCATTCGTTATAGGACGATACACGTCTTGTACCCACTCATTTACATTACCGCTCATATTGTATAAACCAAAACCATTGGGTATGAAAGAATTTACTTCGGCAGGGATGGCTGCATTATCATTTAATCCACCGGCTACACCCATGTTATCCCCTGATCCACGTTTAAAGTTGGCCAAAAAGGCACCCTGAAAAGAACTCTTCTTGGTGTATCGAAGGTTATCAAAACCATCATTTTTCCAGGCATAAATTTGTTTATTAGAGATCACTTCTTCTCCACGATTTGATGAACCTTTCGTTTTCTTTTGAGGATTTTGCATAATGTAACCATATGCGGCATACTCCCACTCAGCTTCTGTTGGTAATCGATAATCACCATATAAAATACCATCATCAAACTTTACCGTAGTTCTAGGTCTGCCCTGCGCATCTTTTAAAGGGTTACTTTTAGAAGTAGCTTGTTTTCCGGGGGTAGCCTGGTATTCACCCATTAAATATGCCTTGCTGTTAAAATTATCTTGGCCGGCACCATTCATTTCTTTTTTTATCTGACTTTTTTTATCAAGAAAGCCTTTATCCATTAATGCAACCTCATTTACCCTGTCGGTTCTCCAAATACAATATTCGGTAGCCTGCTGCCAGTTTACACCAACCACCGGATAATAATTATAGGCCGGGTGACGGAAATATGATTCTACCAGTGGTTCATTAAAAGCCAACTCACTCCTCCAAACCAAAGTGTCCGGTTTGGCTAATTCAACCACTGAGTCCATTCCTGCTAATCCAAATACATTATCAAGCCAGTATAAATATTCACGGTAGTGTACATTAGCCACTTCGGTCTTATCTATAAAGAATGAGTTTACAGTAATTCTACGTGGAATATTATTCCAATCAGACATAACATCTTCTTGCGTAGCACCCATTGTAAAAGTACCCCCTTGAACAAACACTAAACCCGGGGCTGTTTGTACATCTTTTGGTTTTGCCACTGTAAAATTGCCCTGGTCTTTATCATTATAATTCCAGCCGGTTGCTGTTGATTTTTCATGTTTTTTCTTAAAAGCACTACAGGATGCTAAAGATCCTATCACTGCTAAAAGCAAGAAGAAATTCCTGGTTGTTTTCAATAACTGCATTTTCAATAGATTGAATTTGAAATATGGTTTTTTACAGAGATTCTACTCAAACGTCTATGCGAATATATAAGATTTTGGGTAATGATGGAAAAGGAACCCTTGCTTTGTCTGTTAGCAAAAGCCTAATTTTAAATAAGATTCAGTTATCAGCCTAATTGCTGCTTGATTTTTTAACGATTTTTATGATATGAACCTACGGGGATTATTTGTGTTAATGGTTTTTTTGGGAATTTTTTGTCAACAAACTATTGCCCAAAGGGTGTACGCACCCAATTCAGTTCTGGCCACCGGTAATTGGTATAAAATTGGACTAAAACAAGAAGGTGTTTACAAAGTAGATGTAAGTATGTTATCCGGATTAGGGATAAACACTACAAATCTTAGTTCATCAACTATTCGTTTATACGCGAATGGTAGTGGAATGTTGGCAGAGAATAATGCAATTCAACGACATGATGATTTATTCGAAAATCCAATCGAAATAAATGATGGTGGGGATGGTATTTTTAATGGGTCAGATTTTTTTATTTTTTATGCACCCGGTCCCCACCGATGGGAAAAAGACAGCCTTAACCAATTATTTAAACATCGAAAAAACCTGTACACAGATACAGCCTATTACTTTATAACGATTGGTGGAATTGGCAAAAGAATTTCTTTTCAGTCTGCTGTTCCTGCTCATACGGTAACAGTAAATGCCTTTAATGAAAGATATTTTTATGAAAATGATCTCGTGAATTTGTTAAATAGTGGTAAACAATGGTATGGGGAAGAATTTTCTAATAATCTTGGTGGCACACTCATACGAAATTTCACAATCGATTGGCCGGGTTTACAATTAAATCAACCCGTTTTCATTGTTTCAGATCTTGCTGCCAGAAGTGTTGGGGCTACTGCCGGATTTTTAGTAAATGCAAATTCTACACTTGTGCAAACCATCAATATTTCGGGGGTAACGGGTAATTATTTAGACCCTTTTGGAAATGCGGTAACCCAAAAAAATTCCTTCAATGCATCCACATCAAATGTAAATATTGGATACAATTTTAGCCAAACAAGTATTCCCAATATCAACGGTGCCAAAGGATGGTTAAATTGGTTTGAACTATTTGGAAGAAGGAATTTAGCCATCAATGCGAATACACAATTGTTGTTTCGTGATTGGCAGTCTGTAGCCCCCAATGCTATAGCAAACTATTCAATTGCTAATAGTTCAACTGCCACTTTTGTTTGGGAGATTACCGATGGTTTGTCTCCGGTGAAAATGAATATAGTAAATGTGGGTACTGTAACACGTTTTACAAATGATGCCACTAGATTGTGTGAATATGTAGCATTCACAAATGCAAATCTGGCAATCCCTTTTGTAATTGGAAATGTAAAGAATCAAAATTTACACAATTCACTTTCAGTAGACATGATCATCGTTTCAGATTCTACTCTTTTCTCTGAAGCACAAAGGCTTGCACAGTACCATGCAATACAAGATGGTTACAAATCAGTTGTTGTAAATGCAACACAAGTTTATCAGGAATTTTCCGGCGGTGTAGCAGATCCAACCGCCATCAGAGATTTTGTAAAAATGTATTTTGACAAAGCCACTGGAACAACCGTTAGTAAGCCTAAGTACTTACTGTTATTTGGAACCGCATCTTATGATTATAAATTTAGAACCCCGGGAAATATTAGTGGAGTACCGGGGTATGAAAGTGATAATTCACTAGACCCTTTAATAACACATACTTCAGATGATTTTTTCGGCTTACTAAAAGATGGGGATGATATTAATGACAATACTTCATCTGCATCAATTGAAATAGGCGTTGGAAGAATCCCTGCCCGCAATATATATGAAGCCAAAACAATGGTTGATAAAATAATTCATTATTCAGCCAAAGAAAGCCTGGGGCCTTGGAGAAACCAAACTATTTATGTGGCGGATGACCAGGATTATAATTTACATCTTTCTGATGTAGAAACCATTTCTGAATCTGCCAATACCGCCAATCCGATTCCTAATCAATATAAAATTTACTTGGATGCCTATCCATTGGTTAGTGGTAGTGGAGGTGCAAGGTATCCTTCCGTAAATGATGCCATTGTAAATCAGATTTTTAATGGCACTTTAATTTTTAATTATAGCGGGCATGGCAGTTACCAGCGCTTAGCGGAAGAAGCGATTCTTACACAAGAAGAATTGAAACGGTTTAATAACCCTAATAAATTACCGCTTTTTATTACCGCCAGTTGTGATTTTGCACCACATGATGATCCGAGTAAAAACTCATTGGGCGCAGCTATTTTAACCGGAAATGCGAATGGAGGCATTGCTTTGCTGACCACTACCCGTCTTGTTTTTGCATTTAGTAACCGGGTCATTAACGAAAACTATTTACGCATTGCTTTACAACCTGAACCGAACGGCAAGTATCTTACGCTTGGGGAGTCTGTTAGGAGAACAAAGAATTTGACTATGCAGAATTTTGGAGATATTATTAATAATCGAAAATTTACCCTGTTAGGCGATCCCGCCATGAGACTTTCTTTCCCGGAATTAAAGGTTCAATTAAATACTATCAATGGAAAGCCATTTAGTGGGAAAGATACTTTGCGGGCTTTGGAAAAATACACTTTTACCGGTTTTGTTGCAGACTTACAAGGGAATGCCCTTTCAAATTTTAATGGAACCTTGCTTCCCACTGTATTCGACAAAGCACAAAATATTACCACGTTTGGAAATGTTCCAACTAGTCCGGCTACTAATTTTCATCAACAAGCCAATGTGTTATACAAAGGCAAAGCAACAGTTACCAATGGTCAATTCAGCTTCTCTTTTATTGTTCCAAAGGATATCAACT
>JANOVY010000155.1:0-49287 GCA_031417635.1 Bacteroidota bacterium
TTACAACAGCAATTGCGTTTCTATAATTCTTTGAATGCAGAAAAAGCAGATCATATGTCTGAAGAAAGACGTGTGGCTGAAAGCTTTTTACAAGGAATTGATCAAATGCAATCCATTTATAATCCCCGTATTCAAATACCCGGCAAATTAATGGCAGCTCCTGATTCAGTTACACCTGCAAAAGATAGTGGTAAAAAGAAATAAGTAAACTGAGCGTCATTAGAAGCAGTCGGGTTCCAAAACCCGGCTGTTTTTTTTATATGATAGAACCATTGTTGTTTTTAACTGTTAAATAGGTTGTTGGTTCTTGAAAAAATATTATTTAGATTAGAAGTATGATTGGACATCGGTTTATCCATTTTGACCCAAATGAGAACAGTAAAAGCAAATTTGAGCAGTTGCTCGATTTGTTTATGCAGTTGCTTACCTATACAAATGGTGAGGCAGGCGAAGCTTTGGAATGGCTAAATGAACTCGACAATAAATATAAATTAACCAATGACGAATACGGAATGGGTGATTTTATTGATGAGTTAAAAGAAAATGGGTATTTACAGGAAAATCCCATAGACGGAAAATTCTCGATCACCGGTAAATCTGAACAAACCATTCGTAAAAAAAGTTTAGAAGAAATTTTTGGGAAACTGAAAAAAACAAAACAGGGTAATCACCAAACATTTAAACCCGGTCAGGGAGATGAACTGAATCCGGACACCCGCCCATTTCAGTTTGGAGACATGTTAGAGCAGATTGATTTTACGGAAAGTATTCGCAATGCACAAATCAATCATGGCATTGAAAGTTTTACCATGCAGGAAGATGATTTGCAGATTAGAGAAAGCGATTTTAAAACACAAACATCAACAGTATTGATGATTGATATCTCTCATTCTATGATATTGTATGGCGAAGATAGAATTACGCCTGCTAAAAAAGTTGCCATGGCTTTGAGTGAACTAATCACTACCAAATACCCCAAAGACACATTGGATATTGTAGTGTTTGGCAATGATGCTTGGACCATAGAAGTGAAAGATCTTCCTTATTTGCAAGTGGGTCCCTATCATACCAATACGGTGGCGGGGCTTGAGTTGGCGATGGATTTGTTGAGAAAAAGGAAAAATCCAAACAAACAGATATTCATGATTACTGATGGCAAACCCACTTGTTTAAAAATAGGTAAAAAGTATTATAAGAATAGTTTTGGACTCGACAGAAAGGTGATCAATCGATGTATCAATTTGGCAGCTCAATGTAAAAAATTAAAGATACCGATTACGACTTTTATGATCGCTTCTGATCCTTATTTGCAAAGTTTTGTGCAGGAGTTTACAGAAATGAACAATGGAAAAGCCTTTTTTGCATCCTTGGATAAATTAGGTGCTTTCATTTTTAAAGATTTCGAAAGCGGAAAAAGAAAAACGGTGTATTAGGAACGTGAGACGTGAATCGTGAGGGGGAAGTGAAAAGTAAAAAGTAAAAAGTAAAAAGTGAAAAGTCAAAGGGAGGTTTTCTAACTATTCATGTTTCACTTTTCACGTCTCACGATTGACGTCTCACGATTCTCATCATCAACTGATTAAAAGGAACAACAACATCATGGATATAAAAAAAATAAAAACACTCGGTCAGTTAAAAAAAAGTGGATATCATTCAAAATCAGTTAAAGAAGAGATAAGGGATAATCTGATGGTTACCATTCGTAATAAAGAAAATCCTTTTACCGGCATATTAGGTTATGAGGATACCGTGATACCCGATACTGAAAGAGCATTATTGAGTAGGCATAACATACTATTTCTTGGTTTACGTGGACAGGCAAAAACAAGAATGGCCCGGCAAATGGTAGAATTGCTGGATGAATACATTCCTGTGATTGCAGGAAGTGAAGTCAACGATGACCCATTGAACCCGTTAAGTAAATTCGCAAAAGATTGTATTGCAGAGTATGCAGAAGATACACCCATACAATGGGTTCATAGATCTGAACGATATGGAGAAAAATTGGCAACCCCGGATGTGAGTGTGGCTGATTTGATTGGTGATATTGATCCCATCAAAGCGGCCAATTTAAAGTTGAGTTTTGCTGACGAAAAAGTAATTCATTATGGTATCATCCCTAGAAGTAACCGGGGGATCTTTGTCATTAACGAGTTGCCCGATTTGCAAGCAAGAATTCAAGTGGCTTTGTTTAATATTTTGCAGGAAGGAGATATTCAAATTAGAGGCTTTAAATTACGAATGCCGCTTGATATCTTATTTATTTTTACCGCCAATCCAGAGGATTATACCAATAGGGGAAGTATAGTAACCCCCTTGAAAGATAGAATTGAAAGTCAAATTCTTACCCATTATCCAAAAGACATAGAAACATCATTGGCCATAACTGAGCAAGAAGCCAATATTCTCCCGGCTCAAAAAGAAAAAGTAGCGGTTAGTGATTTAATAAAGCGATTAATAGAACAGGTTGCTTTTGAAGCAAGAACAAATGAATACGTTGACAAAAAAAAGTGGGGTGAGTGCTCGTTTAACGATTGCCGCTTTTGAAAATGCGATCAGTAGTGCAGAAAGAAGGGCACTCATACATAACGAACCGCAAACGCAAGTTTGGATCAGTGATTTATCGGGCATCATTCCTGCCATTACCGGTAAGATAGAATTGGTGTATGAAGGCGAACAGGAGGGGCCATATCAAGTGGCAGTAAACTTAGTTGATAAATCTATCAGAACTCAGTTTGTTCAATATTTCCCCAATCCTGATCAATTAAAAAAGAAAAGGGGGAATGGTAAAAAATCACAAGAAGAAAAAGAAATTGAAAACCCTTATAAAGCAATCACTAGTTGGTTTGATGCAGGAAACCATTTAGATCTTTTGCTGGATGTAAAAGATGCCGATAAAATAATTGCATTGTATAAAGTTGACGGACTTTTCGGTTTTGTTAAAAAGTATTTCCCTCAAGCAAACGAAAAAGAAAATGCATTATTGATGGAGTTTGTTTTGCATGGACTCTCATCCTATTCAATTATCAGCAAAAAAATGATTGATGGTAAAATTGAATTCAAAGATTTGATGGGAAGTATGATGAACTTAGGCTCTATCAACCTAAGTGGAGATGAGGATGAGTTTAATGAACAAGACTATCAGTAAAATTTGAAAATTAGCGAATTTGAAAATTTGAAAATGGAAGTGAAAGTTATCGAGTATCTATATTAATTCACTACTAATTTTTAAATTTTCAAATTATCTAATTATTTTTTTATTTTTCTTTCATCTTCAATCAGCTCTATCAGTTTTGCCGTAAATTCCTGACTGGCTTTATAGATAGACTCGGGGTCTACCGCTTTTGTTTGAATGGATAATAAGAGATACTGTGTAGAAGTTTCGTAAAGATTATTTTCTAAATAAAAAGTTTTCTTCTCAACTGTATAACCCGGGTTTGATGTTCCATACCCTGATCCGAGACCGATTACAACACCCGGAGTGCCATAATAACTACCAAAGTTTCCATAATACCCATAAGCACTGCTCATGGGATTATAATAATTATCAGAAGCGCTTACGTAATGGCTTTGTGTGTTTACATCTTTTAATGCCACTGTAAAAATGGCATCAAAGTTTAATTCTTTTACTTTTTTTAGTATTGGATGTACCGGGAAGTTCATCCCTACATTCATGGCACCCATTGCTTCAATATTGGTGGTTGCTTTGTGCCCCTTTTTGATGGCGGTCTCTTTTAAAGCAGATTCTAAAACATTCCGTTAATTTAGATCCGCAGCCAATAACATTGTAAACAAACTTCTTTTGGTTTGGGGTACCGGTTTACCCTTATTCGCCCAATATCCAATCATCGTAATTGATCAGGACTTACAGGCAGTTAATAAGATTGACAGACAAACAACAAAGGTAAATGTTTTGAAAACTTTCACAATACAAATAAAGTGAAGTGAATGAGTTATGTACAAATAGGATCCTGATTCGATTTTAAAATATTACATCATTTCTTTTAGTTTGGAAATCACCCAATCAATTTCTTCTTTTGTATTGTGTTTGCTAAATGAAAACCTTACGGTAACTTGATTGGGATTGTTATTGATTGCACGGATTACATGTGAACCTTGATCGGCCCCACTAGTGCAAGCGCTGCCTCCACTGGCACAAATATGATTGATATCCATATTGAAAAGGATCATTTCACTTTTTTCTGTTTTAGGAAAACTGGCACTTAATACCGCATACAGACTTCTGCCATTGATGTCGCCATTAAATGCAATTCCCGGTATATTGCTTTTTAGGCCTTCTTGCATATATCTTTTTAGCTCACTAATATAGGCAATATCTTTTTCATGATTATCAGTAGCTATTTGCAATGCTTTGGCAAATCCAACAATGCCATATAAGTTTTCCGTACCTGCACGCATATTTCTCTCCTGGCTTCCACCAAAAACAAATGGTTTTATTTTTACATTTTCGTTTATATATAAGATGCCTACCCCTTTTGGTCCGTGAAATTTATGACCTGCTCCGGTAATAAAATGAACGGGCGTATTTCTTAAGTCAAACGGAAAATGACCAACCGTCTGCACAGTATCGCTATGAAAAATGGCATCGTACAATTTGCAAAGTTCACCAACAGCATGAATATCCAACATATTACCAATTTCATTATTGGCATGCATTAATGTTACCAAACATTTTTGCTCACTGGCAGCTAATAATTTTTCTAGATCATCCAAATCAATATGGCCATCCGGTAGGAGTTTTACATAACTCAATGCCACTTCACCGCTTTTGTATAAGTTTTCTACCGTATGTGTAGTAGCATGATGTTCAATGACTGATGAAATGATGTGTTGACAACCCAAATCTCTAACTGCCGCTGTAATAGCAGTATTGCTACTTTCAGTTCCACCGCTCGTAAAAAAGATTTCTGACGGATGGGCATTCAATATTTTTGCCACAGTTTTCCGTGAATTTTCAATAGCCATTCTGCTTTCTCTCCCATAACTATAAATTGAAGAAGGGTTGCCAAAATGCGTAGTTAAATATGGCAACATTGCATCCAAGACCTCGGGATCTAATGGAGTTGTGGCGGCGTTATCGAGGTAAATTCTTTCCATAGTGGGGGCAAAAATATAGAAAAGTTTGGGGTTTGGGGTTTGGAGTATGGCGTTTAATGGGAATCTATTGAAAAGTCAACCACAAACTCCAAACCCCAAACTCCAAACTTTTACATCGCTTCTCTAATATCTTTCATCAATTTCTGTGCAATATTGGCAGCGGTTGTTTCAAAATTGCTTTCCGCATAAATTCGGATAATGGGTTCCGTATTACTGGTACGTAAATGAACCCAATCGTTCTCAAATTCTATTTTTAAGCCGTCTTCCGTATTAATCTTATTTTTTTTATATTTTTTCTTGATATGATCAAATATTTTTTTCAAATCAAAACCGGGCGTGAGCTCAATTTTATTCTTACTCATAAAATAATCCGGGTAGGTATTTCGCAATTGTTTTGCCGACTTTTTTTCTTTAGCCAAATGCGACAAGAATAATGCAATGCCAATTAATGCATCTCTGCCATAATGAAGATCGGGAACAATAATACCACCATTTCCTTCACCACCAATTACGGCATTAACAGCCTTCATTTTATTTACCACATTTACTTCACCAACAGCACTGGGCGTATACTCACCCCCATGTTTCAATGTAACATCCCTTAATGCCCTTGTAGATGACATATTGCTAACAGTATTTCCTTTTTTGTTTTTTAATACATAATCAGCTACTGCCACCAACGTATATTCTTCTCCAAATAAACTACCATCTTCACATACAAAACAAAGTCGATCAACATCCGGATCTACCGCAATACCCAGATCCGCATTTTGTTTTTTTACTTCATTGCATAATTCATGTAAGTTTTCCGGAAGGGGCTCCGGGTTATGGGCAAATTTTCCATTTACCTCTCCATTTAACACAGAAATATCCTTTACTCCCAATGCTTTTAAAAGTTGTGGAACAGCAAAAGCGCCGGAGCTATTGATGGCATCCAATACAATTTTGAATTTTGCTTTTTTGATGGCAGCAATATCTACCAGGGGATAATTAACAACTGCACCAATGTGTTTTTGTAGTAAAGTTTCATCCGTTGTGTATGAACCTAACAGGTCAACTGCTGCAAATACAAAATCTTCTTTTGCAGCAATATCCAAAACAAGGGCCCCAACTTCTCCACTAATAAACTCGCCTTTGCTATTTAATAATTTTAAGGCATTCCATTCCTTAGGATTATGACTGGCAGTTAAAATAATGCCCCCCGCCGCTTTTTCAAATACTACAGCCATTTCAACAGTGGGTGTGGTGCTTAGACCCAAATCAATTACATCTATTCCTAGTGCGTTTAAAGTGCTAATAACAAGCCGTTGCACCATTTCACCACTTATTCTGCCATCTCTTCCAATGATCACTTTTTTATTAGTTGATTGGCTTATCAACCAAGTTCCAAATGCCGCTGTAAACCTAACTACATCAATCGGACTCAACGTTTCCCCCGGTTTTCCCCCAATCGTTCCTCGAATGCCTGAAATGCTCTTTATTAATGCCATGAAACAATCATTTATTTGCGGCAAAGGTAATTGAAAACTTTTGTTCGACCTTGAGTCCTATTTTTGCATTTCTTAAAGAATCAATATGTCTGATAAAGCTTGGTACAAAGATTGGTTCAATTCTCACTATTATCATTTATTATACCAGCATAGAGATGAGGAAGAAGCTGAACAATTTATTAATACACTCATTGATTACTTGAAACCAAAGCAACTTTCTACTATGGTAGACTTTGCCTGTGGGAAAGGGCGTCATAGCAAAGTTTTGGCTGAAATGGGATTTGATGTAACCGGTATTGATCTTTCTTCTGCATCTATTGAAGAGGCAAAACAAGATGAAGGTGCGTACTTGCATTTTTACCAACACGATATGCGATTACCTTTTTGGATTAATTATTTTCAATATGCATTTAATTTCTTTACCAGTTTTGGTTACTTTAAAACCCGAAGAGAACACGACAATGCCATTCGAACAATTGCACAATGCTTAGTGCCCGGTGGAGTGTTTGTGATTGATTATTTGAATGTTCACTATTCGGAAGATAGATTGGAAAAAACGGTTTCTACAACCATCGAGGACATTACTTTTTATATTACCAAATGGCAGAATGAAGATCATTTCTTTAAACAAATTCAAATCACAGATGCCACCAATAAGACGCCCAAACATTTATACACAGAAAGGGTGGCGAAATTTTCGCTTGGCGACTTTACCGATATGTTGGCTTATCAGGGAATGCAGGTACAAGAAGTATTTGGCGATTATCAATTGGGTAGATATGATATCAGAAAATCGCCGAGAATGATCATCATAGCTAGGAAGAATTCATAAACCCTGCTTGCCATTGAACCACTGTTTTTTGGCACAATGGCACATCAAAAACTAACTATTTTTTTGGGAATGAAAATGTGCCGGGTGTAATTTTTTTCTTGAATAATGAATCTTTTACTTTTTTTCTTTCTTCCAGTTCCTTCGTAATAAATTTTGGGATGCTATAAGCCGGTTCTAAAGGCGTATTTTTTTCGGGCAAAACCGAAATTAACATCTTTCGATAATTGGTACTGTCGGGTATTAAAATGGGCATTTGATCAATAGATGATTCATATATATCAAATCCCTTCTTATTATTTCCTTTATAAATAGGTGGCAATGTATTTGTTATGACATTGGGCATGCCATAAAAAGGCATTTTGTTTTTTTGAACATCCTCTTTCTTAGGCAATAGAATGGTATCTAATTTATTTTTAATAAAAGGAATTGATATTGTATTGGGAGGATAATCGGTATGCGAAAATGCGGATAAGGCAAGAGTGATACTCAGCAATAGACTAATTATTCTCTTCATGCGGCTAAAATATTCAAAATAAAAAGCAGAATCAAACTTTTGTCGTTAAAATTTTCCGAGCGATTTAGCGGATTACTCTCGCACAAACTTTATATTTACATTATATGTTAACTACATTATTATCATTGAATTTCCTGCAAAAATGTTGGATATGGATAAATGAGTGGGATACGATTTTATTTCTTCAAATCAATAAGAAATGGACCAGTTCATGGCTGGATATTATTTTTCCTTGGTGGCGCGAAGCCAATACCTGGGTTCCATTTTATTTATTTCTCATTGTTTTCGGAATCATGAATTTTAGAAAACAATTTTTATCGTGGTTACTCTTTGTTATTGTCACTTTTACCATCTCTGATCAATTCAGTAGCACCCTCATAAAAAAATGGGTGGCTAGGCCTAGGCCCTGCAATGATGCATTCTTAACAAATAAAGTTCGACTCTTATTAGAAAACTGCGGTTCCGGATTTAGTTTTACATCATCACATGCAACAAACCATTTTGCTTTAGCCATGTTTTTGTTTATTACCCTACATCCCTTTTTTAAAAAATGGGGTTATTTGTTTTTTGTTTGGGCCGCTACGATTGCTTATGCGCAGGTTTATGTGGGTGTTCACTATCCTTTGGATGTAATTTGTGGCGGATTATTGGGTTCTGGAATTGGGTTTATCATTGGGCATTTCTTTCGAAAGAAAAATGGCGAATTGAATGATGGATAAATTTCTTATTTATTTTTTGCCGATGTTGGTGTTAACACCAACATCATTCAACATCACTAATTTTTTCGTATGATCAATAATCGCATTTTCACAACCATCCTTCTCCTATGTGGCTTAACCGCCTTACTTGGCATGTTCCTAATTCCACTAATGGATATCGATGCCTCTCAATATGCGTCTATTAGCCGCGAAATGCTGGAGAATAAAAGCTATTTGCAGGTCTTCGATCAGGGGCATGATTATTTAGACAAACCGCCCATGCTTTTTTGGTTATCAGCACTGAGTATGCAAATTTTTGGGGTACATGATTGGGCTTATCGCTTGCCCTCTTTTTTGTTTGCCATATTGGCTGTTTATTCCACATTCAAATTAGCGAGATTGTTTTATCAAAAAGAAATTGCACAATTAAGTGCCATGGTATTGGCTTCTTCACAGGCTTTGTTTTTAATTACCCATGATGTTCGATGCGATACCATGCTAATGGGTTGGGTGTCGTTTAGTATCTGGCAAATGGCGGCATGGTACCTGACAAATGACGGCAAAAATTTTCTTTTTGCATTCATTGGAATTGCAGGAGGCATGATGACAAAAGGCCCTATTGCATTGATGGTTCCGGCCTTTGCTTTTGTGCCCCATTTTATTTTGCGAAGAGAATGGAAACAATTGTTTCGTTGGGAATATTTGATAGGGATATTAATAATTGTAGTATTACTTATCCCTATGAGTATTGGATTGTATCAACAATTTGACCTTCATCCCGGAAAAATTATTAATGGGGTACCCATTCAGTCAGGTCTGCGTTTTTATTATTGGACACAAAGTTTTGGCCGCTACACCGGCGAAAATGTTTTTAATGAATTGAACCATTTTACTTTTCTCCTGGAGAATATGTTGTGGAACTTTTTGCCTTGGATTATTTTTTTCATACTGGCTATTTTCTTTTCCTTAAAGGAGTTGTGGGTAAAGAAAGGGAAATTATTATTGAATGAAGAATTTATAACAACTGGTGGTTTTATAATTACCTACTGTATTCTCGCCAGAAGCCAGGCCCAATTGCCTCATTATATTTTTGTGGTTTTCCCATTGGCTGCCATTGTTACTGCAAAATTTATTCATCGGTTATTGTTTACAGATGAATTGTTAGCATGGAAAAAGCCCCTCTTAATTTTTCATGCCATCATTTTTTCTTTGTTATGGATAACGGCTATCGCCTTAATGTTTTGGCCATTCGATGCCATCCCTAAATATGTGTTTGTATTGGCTTTATTTTGTTTTTTTATTTTTTGGTACCTCCTTTTTTCAAAGAAAATACATTTTCCAACTTTGCTAACTATTGCATTGTTTACAGTGATTGGCGTTAATGTTTTTTTGTCGACCGCCTTTTATCCTAATTTATTAAAATACCAATTGGGTACTGTGGCGGGAAAGTTTATTCATGAACAAAATTTACAGAAGAATACCATCAATCGTTTTGCCCTTTATTCCGGGCATTCATTGCTTTTTTATGGCCAATATCTGTTTCCCGAGAAAAAAAGCCTGCAAAATTATAATGCCGATGACATTGTGCTTACCACTAAAGACAGTAGCATTGTATTTGATCAATATTTTCCCAATCACAAAATTTTGTTGTCTGGAAATGATTATGGCGTGAGTATGTTATCCCTCCCTTTTTTAAATCCGGCTACCCGCGAAAAAGAATTGACTAAATATGTATTGATTGATCTGGATGGAAAACCTTAATCCATTTGATAGGTATTGATTAGTTTTGACACAATTATTATGACTGAAGTAATTATCATATTAGTATTAATTATTATAAATGGATTGTTCTCTATGGCGGAGATTGCCTTGGTTTCTGCTCGCAAAGCAAGACTAGAAGCGCAGGCGGCAAAAGGTGATTTAGATGCCAAGAAAGCATTGGAATTGGCAAATCATCCTGAAACCTTCTTATCCACTGTTCAAATAGGCATAACGTTGATAGGGGTTTTAACAGGCATTTATTCCGGTGATAGCTTTAAGCCCGGTATGAAAGCCTGGTTAGAAAACTTCCCTGTTTTTCAACCCTATAGTAGTACACTTGCCACAATAATCATTGTTATTATTTTAACTTATTTATCCCTGGTACTGGGAGAATTGGTGCCCAAAAGAATTGGCTTAAGCAACCCGGAAAAAATAGCCAAATCTGCTGCCGGTCCCATGCGCGTTATCTCTTGGGTTACTTTTCCATTTACTTGGTTATTAAGTATTACGGCAAACTTTATTATTCGTTTATTGAACATCAAAGGCAGCGATAACCAGGTTACAGAAGAAGAAATCAAAGCCATCATTAGTGAAGGAACTGAGCATGGCGCCATTGAAGAAGCTGAGCAGGATATTATTGAAAGAGTTTTTCATTTAAGTGATAGAAACATCACTTCTTTGATGACACATAGAAGTGATATTATTTGGATTGAAGGAAGTCAAAATGTGACAGAAGTAAAAATCGCATTAGGCGAAGTGGTACATTCGGTGTATCCTGTTTGCAATAAAAATATCGATAATATTAAAGGGATCATCACCATCAAAGACCTTTTTTCTGCCGATGCAAATGCAACGATTTCTTCCATTATGAAAGAAGCCATGTATGTTCCGGAGAACAATACAGCTTATCAGGTATTGGAAAAGTTTAAGCAAACCAAAATACACCAATGTTTTATTGTAGATGAATATGGAAGTGTGCAAGGTTTAATGACCTTGAATGATATCTTAGAAGCGATCGTGGGTGATATTCCACAAGAGGAAGATTCTGACTATGAAATTGTTGAAAGAGCGGATGGATCTTTTTTAATTGATGCCCAAATCCCTTTTTATGATTTTTTAAGTCGTTTTGAAAAAACGGAGTGGATGCTAGAGGGAGACCAGGATTTCGATACCCTTGCCGGTTTTATTATTCATGAACTTGAGAAAATTCCCGTTACCGGAGACCTGCTGGAATGGAAAATATTTACCTTCGAAATTGTTGATATGGATAACCGAAGGGTGGATAAAATTTTGGTTACGATTCATGAATAGAAAGGCTCAATCATTAAAAATCAAACACTGTATTTCGTGTCGGATTCTCCATTTTAAAACTTTTTTCCTTGCCTTTATTTTTTACATGAAAAATATTGGATTGTGATTTTTCAAAATCATATAAAATAGAACAATCTACTTCTAATTTTTTCATATCGGTTACTTTGGGTATCTCGAAATAACTCCAAACACTTTCCTGTTGTATTTCATGACCTATGTATTGCATAACCACAGGTTGCCCATTTATTTTTAATGTTAATTTTTCAGTGATGTACTGATTGATTTGTTTATCCATCAATGCTTTGTCGGATGGATTTTGGATATCTATTTTTCCATTGGTAAATTGTTTCAACGTTTTTTCAAAATCATTAGAAAAAATGCGAACACTAATTTCTACAGCGGCATCTTTTGGGTTATGGTTCATTTCAATGACGGAAATGAAAAATGGGTGTAATAGCGCCAAAACAGTTGTCATTACCCAGTGAGACATTATATTTACCATGTAAACATGCGTTTTTCTTGTTGCAAAGGTCTGATTTATATTGATACGATGTGAATAGACCATAGACTATAGACCATAGTCCATAGACCATGGACCATAGATCATAGACTGTTTTGAAAAAATATAAATTATCGTAAGAAGTTGATTACGGATTATCTTCCTATCGACTATGGACTATGGACAATTGACCATGGACTACCGACCAACGACCATTAAAAAAGGAACTAACAACATGAACGACTTCCAACTCTACTTCCAATTAGGTTTTAAACATATCGCCGATCTCCGAGGGATTGATCATATACTTTTTGTCATGGCGCTTTGTGTTCGTTACCAATTCACAGACTGGCGTAAAATGCTGGTATTAATTACCGCTTTTACTATTGGACATTCCATTACCCTTGCTTTGAGTGTATTTAATCTACTTACCTATTCAACCCGATGGATTGAATTTCTGATACCTGTTACCATTGCCTTAACAGCCATCAGTAATTTTTTTGTCAAAAAATTTGCTTTTAAAACCAAGTTCCCATTCATCTATTTTCTGGCCGGTTTTTTTGGGTTGGTACATGGATTGGGCTTTAGCAGCTACCTAAAAAGCCTTTTGGGAACCGGTCAAAGCGTTGTTTGGGAGCTTTTGGCATTTAATCTGGGTTTAGAAGGGGGTCAATTACTAATCGTTACCATTTTTTTACTGATTTCCTTTATATTCGTCACCATTTTCAAAGGCAACCGAAGAGAATATTTGCTGGTAGTTTCTGCAGCTATTTTGGCCTTAGCCCTACAAATGGCAATTGAAAGATTTTATCCTTTATTAAATTAAAAGTCCGATGAGAAAACTGTTTTTCTTTTTATTGTTAAGTTCTTCAATGATGCTGCTGAATGCACAAAACATTCGTAACAATCCAACATCAAACCATGGTAATAAATTCGAAGAGTTGGGAACCATTCTTCCTACTAACAATGAGTATAGAACTGCTAGCGGAGCACCCGGAACTAAATATTGGCAACAAAGAGCCGATTATGATATTAAATGCGAATTGGATGAAGCCAATTTGAAATTAATTGGTAGTGAAACAGTTACGTATTTTAATAGTTCTCCGGATGCACTATCCTATGTCTGGTTACAGTTAGATGAAAATGAACATAGTTCAGTCAAAAATGCAAATTACCAGAATTCCCGCGCATTAAGTCGACTCATAACAACCAATACAATTGATAATTTTATTGAAATGAAATCTGATAATGGCTTAGGACATATCATATCTAAGTTAACAGACATTACAGGGAAAGCACTAAAATATACCATCAATAAAACAATGATGCGTATTGAATTACCAACACAATTAAAACCCGGACAAAAATTTGTATTCAACCTAACATGGAGCTATAAAATAACCAATCGTATGACCGTTGGTGGTAGAGGTGGATATGAAATTTTAGGCGATGATGCCAATAAACTTTTTACCATGGCGCAATGGTTTCCACGTTTATGTGTGTACAGTGATTTTCAAGGATGGCAGAATAGACAGTTTACCGGTAGAGGTGAGTTTGCTTTAACTTTTGGCAATTACAATGTACAAATCACTTTGCCTGCAGACCATGTGGTATTAGGTACCGGTCAATGCCAGAATTATGCACAAGTCTTATCAGCTGCGCAGTTAGCCAGATGGAATAAAGCGCAAAATGCCAACGAGCCTGTTGAAGTGGTTACATTAGAAGAAGCAAAAAATGCCGAAAAACAAATCAGTACCCAAAAGAAAACCTGGATTTTTAAAGCTGACAATGTGAGAGATTTCGCATGGACATCTAGTCGTAAATACATTTGGGATGCCATGCCGGCCTATGTGGAAGGGAAGAAAATTATGTGTATGAGTGGTTATGCCAAAGAAGCCTATGGTTTGTATAGAAAATTTTCAACAAAAGTAATAGCACACACGATTAAAACGTATTCTAAGTTTTCTATACCCTATCCCTATCCTGTGGCGCAAAGTATTGAAGCAGCGAATGGAATGGAATATCCTATGATATGTTTTAATTATGGCAGAACAGAGAAAGACGGCACTTACAGTGAATCGGTTAAGCAAGGTATGCTCGGTGTTATCATACATGAAGTGGGACATAATTTTTTTCCCATGATCGTTAACAGCGATGAACGCCAGTGGTCATGGATGGATGAGGGTTTAAATTCCTTTCTTGAATATCTAACGGAAGAATTGTATGATAATCGATATCCTTTAGAAGGAAAAGGTGCGGCTAGTCAAATCGTTTCTTACATGCGATTACCCAAAGATCAGTTAGAACCTATTATGACCAATAGTGAAAACATTATTGGTTTTAATGGGAATGCCTATACCAAACCTGCTACCGGATTAAATATTCTTCGAGAAACCATCATGGGCCGTGAATTGTTTGATTATGCATTTAAAGAATATGCCAAGCGTTGGGCATTTAAACACCCCACACCGGCAGATTTTTTCCGTACAATGGAGGATGCCAGTGGGGAAGATCTGGACTGGTTTTGGAGAGGATGGTTTTATGGAATTGATCCTTGTGATATTTCAATAGATAGTGTAAGAGCGGGTGTATTTGATCCCAATGCCATTGCCAGTGCTCAAACCGGCGGATTTGGCACCGGGCCAGGTGGCATAGATAAGCCGATGCTAAATGTTTTTGATGATATCTCTAAAATTAGAAATAGGCAGGATAAGAATATTTTATTCTTAACTGATGTCGATACCTCTCTTCGAGATTTTTATTGGAAATACGCCAGAGGTCTGGAGCCCTATGATTCTATTACAAAGCAGCTTAATTCAACACCGACAGCTCCCGAAGTGATGACAGAAGCCGATAAAGCAAAATATGCCAATACCTTTTTGTATGAAATTAGATTTACTAATAAGGGCGGATTGGTGATGCCCATTATTGTAGAATTTACATTTGAAGATGGTACAAAAGAAACCGAAAGAATTCCCGCACAAATCTGGCGATTGAATGAAAATAATGTAACCAAAGTTTTCATGACAAAGAAAAAAGCAGTTAGTATTCAGCTCGACCCAATGAAAGAAACAGCAGATATTAATGAGAGCAACAATAAATGGCAAACCACAGAAGAGCCCAGTAAATTTGCCATTTTTAAAGCCCGAACTTTTTCCAGAGGTCAATCGCAAGGGTTGAATCCAATGCAGAATGCTTTGCAGAAAAAATAAATAAGAACGTGAATGGTGAAAAGTGAAAAGTGAAAGGAAACTGACTTTCACTTTTCACTTTTGACTTTTGACTTTTCACTTTTGTACATTTCAATGAATCATGATAAAAACACTAATCTTTTTTGTTCTCTCATTTAAGCTAATCACAGCAAATGCTGCTTCTGTAGATACCATCAACATTTATAGCAATAGCATGCACAGAAATGTAAAGACGGTTGTGATCAGACCTGCTTCTTATAATGAAAAAAATAAACGATTTCCGGTTGTTTATTTACTACATGGCGCTTTTGGCAGTTATGCCAACTGGATTATTGTAGTGCCCCATATAAAAGAGTTAGTTGATCAGCATAATATAATGATCGTTTGTCCTGATGGAGGATTTACCAGTTGGTATTTTGATAGTCCGGTAGATAGTAGTTTCCGTTTTGAAACGTTTGTAAGTACAGAAGTTCCCACCTATATAGATGCCAATTACAAAACAATTGCAAATAGAAAAGCGAGAGCTATTACCGGACTAAGCATGGGCGGCCACGGTGGTATTTTCCTCGGATTTAGACATTCCGATTTATTCAGCGCTTGTGGTAGTATGAGTGGTGCATTACATGTAACAGTCATTACAGAAAAATATGATGTTGAAAAAAGATTAGGAGACCCTGTTACCAATAAAAAATACTGGAACGATTGGAGTGCTTTGAATATCATCGAGCATTATCCAAAAGACTCACTAAATATCATAATAGATTGCGGTACAGAAGACAGAGTACTCGCTATGAACAAAGCCGTTCATGAAAAAATGCTAAAGCTTAAAATCCCACACGATTATACCGAACGACCCGGCGAACACAATTGGGCTTATTGGAACAATGCTATTGATTATCAATTATTGTATTTTAAGAGACATTTTGCCTTAGGGATGTGATAGTTTGGGGTTTGGTGTTTGGGGTTTTTCTAAATGAACCCCAAACTCCAAACACCAAACGGATTACTACTTTCGTTTTGCCTGACTCCTAAATTGTGCTGAGAAATTAACGCCGAAACTGCTTAATTGGATATTTCCCAATCCAACACCTGATAAAGGTAGTTTTGCATAGGGCTCAATAAGAATGGATAATTGATTGCTGATTCTATTTTCAAACCCTCCGGAAAAATGTAATATCGATAGGATATGGGTATCTGACGATACATAAGATGCTTCTCTTGAAACCAGTGCTCCATTTGAATAATAAAAATAATTGTATTTCTCTTTCGTCATAAAGTAGGAAGAGAGTCCTGAGCTTAGAAAAAAATTGCTGTTAGCATTACTTTTCAATGCATATCTAAACATCAATGGAACTTCCCACATGTTACAATATCCTTCCACATAATCAATTTTGTAATAGCTGATCCAAGAGCCTTTTACGGGTGTAAAATCTTCCCCGGCCAGTTTGTAATTTTTTTGTGTGTAAATAGCACCGGTATGCAATGACCATTTTTTGTTAAAATGATAACCGGTGCTGATGCCAAAATTATACCCCGGTTCATTTCCATATTTAAATTTTACGGTACTCTTGTCTACACCTGCCGTTAGCGAAACACTCCAACCTTTTCCGACCAAAAGAAAAGGGATTTTGTTTTTTATCACTTGAAAATTCGAATCCGTTTTTGTGTTTTTTTCAACAGTTTCGGATGTTTCAGAGAGAATTGTTGTTTTGTTTTCATTAGTCAATTCCTTTTCTGTTTTCAATTCCTGATAATCCTTTGTAATCATGAAAGATGAATTTTCTTTAATAGCTTGGTCATGATTGTTTTCCTTTTCTATGGTTAGAATAGAGGAAGGAAGGGTTGTCTCATTTTTTTCATTGGAAGCAACGTTTTTGCCATTTTCCGAAATTGACCCAACTGGGTTTTTAGTAGAAATTTTAGTGTCACCTGTCTTAGTTATTAAATTCTCTGTCACTAAAAGCTTTTCTGTTAGGTTATTTTGCTTAGATACTTTTGTAACTACTTTTTCTTCTTTTACTATATTTTTTGTTGATTCTCCTTTTTGTACCCCGTTAGTGTTTATTGAAGCTGCTGTGTTTTTTGTTTGTACTGTTGTAGGCTGATCTTTTGGTGAGTTTTGAAATAAGTAAATTGCAAAACCTCCCATTATCAATAAAGGGAATAACCACCAAAACAAGAAATACTTTCTTTTCTTTTTTTCAATAGGCAATACTATATCAAGCTCAGCTAGCATCAATGACCAATTAGCATTGCCCGGGGCCTCATATTTTTCGGCAGCTTCTTTGCTCAAACGATCCAGTTCCATATCGTCATCGGCATTATACATATGCTTTAAATTCTGTTTGTTGGGTGATTATTTTTCTTAAATTTTGTTTTGCTTTAAATAAATTTGATTTAGAGGCACCTACACTAATATTTAATTGGGTAGAAATTTCTTCATGCGTGTATCCTTCAATTACGAATAAATTAAAAACAGTTCTATACACCGGGGAAAGAATTCTAATGGCTTCTATGATTTCTGTGTACATTAATTTATCAATCCCTGTTTCCTGGTGATCTGAAAATGTTTCACCTTCCTCGTTTATTTCCTGACTAATTACTTTTAAATGATTTCTACGTAGATGGTCAATACAAGTGTTCACAACAATTCGCTTAAACCATCCCTTTAACAATGCTTCAGGTTCACCTCCTCGGTTACTTTCAAATTGTGTAATATTTTTAAATAACTTAATAAATGATTCATTTGCCAATTCTTCTGCATCTTCTTGCTTACTTACATACCGATAACTTATCGTCATAGCATAACCAAACAGCAGGTAGTATAAGTCCCGCTGACTGTTTCGGTCATTTTTACAACAACCCATAATTAAGCTTGATATTTGATGAATCTCTCCTGACAATTTTTAATACAGAATACTAGGTTAAAATAATCGTACCCCACATTAAAAATACTCCTAATTTTCTTAATACGAAATAATGAGTAACAAGGTTGCTTTTTAAGGTATTTGGGCCTTATTGTGGCTTAAAATGAGGATTTCCCGGCTTAATTGCCTGTTCTGCCATCTCGAACCTTGTTTTTCTTTCCTGAAGTCTTTTTCTCAAATTCTAATACTTCTTTGGTTTTCACCTTTTTTGGAATGCTATCTGTTTTCAATTTTGCAGAATCTGAACTAGCCGGCAATTTTTTGGACATTTCTTCATCACCCGGCTCGACTATCTTATCCATCAAATATTTTTCAGATTTAATGAGATATCCGGTTTGGGGGTAGAAATATTTCCAGATACCGTGTCGGTAGGAGCTGCCATCGGTTTTTATAATGACTTGTTCATACTTATTTGGATCCTTTAAGTCCTGCACATCAATGGTATCAAATGATTTACCCGGACTCACTGCCCGCCAACTCTCTTCTCTTTCCAAACCTGACAATGTAAAATATCGATTTATTCCATTTTTATTACCCCATTTATAGTTTTCCTGTGCTAACAGGTCACCCATTAGGTTATATTTTCTCCAAGGACCATCTTTTTTGTTATTGATAAATACACCCTCTTCTTCAAAACCGGGTTCTCCACGCAAAGGCGCTACTTTCACCATCCATTTTCCTTGTTTTAACCCTTTCATGTCTACACAATCAAGCGTATCCCCTCTAATGCCAATTCTAAAGGTTTTGCATTGTCCGGAACAATAAAATGAAAATAATAGTATTAGGGAAGTAGATAGACAACGCATATTACCTAAATTGGAACTCGAATTTACAAATATTAATAACTGCTATGAGAAAATTAACAATCCCACTATTATTGGTGCTGAGTTTTACAGCACAGTCGCAAATGAAACCGACATCTGCAACTGAAAGAATGAAGAGTATCACCCAACGAAAAGAGTTAAAAGAAAAATCATTGGTAAACAATATTGGGTTTCGAAATATCGGACCTAGTGTTATGAGCGGAAGAGTGGTGGATATTGATGCAAATCCTGAGGATGCTACTGAATTCTATGTGGCATATGCTTCGGGCGGACTTTGGTACACCCATAATAACGGACAGAGTTTTGTTCCCATTTTTGATTCAGCGGATATTATTACCATTGGTGATATAGCGGTTAACTGGAAAACAAAAACCATTTGGGTGGGTACCGGTGAGGTGAATAGCAGCCGTTCTTCTTATGCCGGTATTGGTTTGTATCGTTCGGTGAACAATGGTAAAACCTGGGATTATATAGGTTTGCCGGAAAGTCATCATATCGGTAAAATCCAACTGCATCCTACCAACAATGAAATTGCATGGGTAGCGGCATTGGGGCATTTATATTCACCCAATAAAGAAAGAGGCGTTTATAAAACAGTTGATGGAGGAAAAAATTGGAAACTCACTTTGGCCATTGATGAAAATACAGGGGCGGTAGATGTTGATATCAATCCCAAAAATCCGAATGAATTGTATGCGGCCATGTGGTATAAAACAAGATCTGCCTGGAATTTTGAAGAGAGTGGTAAAACGAGTGGAATTTATAAAAGTATAGATGGGGGAGATAACTGGACACTCATTTCTACACCGGGCAGTGGTTTTCCTTCAGGAGATGGGGTAGGTAGAATTGGTTTAGCAGTTTCACAACTCAATGGTAACATCATTTATGCAGTTGTAGATAATAATTTTCGACAATCAGATACTGTTGCAAGGAGAACCGATTCTACTCGTTATGTATTGCGAGATTTTAAGGAGATGACCAAAGAAAAATTTGCGGCATTGGATGATAAAAAATTGGCATCCTTTATCGCTTCACCAAGAAATGGAATTCCTGCAAAATATTCTGCGGCTTCTTTAAAAGAAATGGTAGCAAATGATAAATTTCCACCTACCGTTTTATGGGATTATTTATTTGATGCAAATACGGCACTCTTCGAAACACCCATTATTGGTTGTGAAGTATATAAAAGCGAAGATGCAGGAGTGAGTTGGAAAAAAACAAATACCAAAGCTTTAACGATGTACAGTAGTTACGGGTATTACTTTGGAAAAATATTTATTAGTCCGGTAAATGATAATAAATTAATTATTACCGGTGTGGGTATTGAATTAAGTATCGATGGCGGAAAAACATTTAAATCCATTGATGGTGCCAATGTACATTCTGATCATCATTATGCTTGGATGGATCCAAAAAATGATAGTCATATTATCAATGGAAATGATGGAGGTTGTAATATCAGTTATGACAATGGGGAACATTGGTTTAAAGCAAATACCCCCGCTGTAGGGCAATATTATGCCGTTACATATGATATGGCCAAACCCTATAATGTATATGGTGGATTACAAGATAATGGAACTTGGATGGGCGCCAGTACCACGCGTGAAAATTATGATTGGTATGATTCAGGCGAAAATCCATACAAAGGAATTGGCGGTGGTGATGGAATGCAAGTTCAAGTAGATTGGAGAGATAATAAAACAGTGTATAGTGGATCACAATTTGGATCCTATTCACGTCAAAATTTGGCAACGAAAGAAAGAAAATCGGTGCGTCCCTCCCGTGATTTGGGTGAGCCTTCTTTAAGATACAATTGGCAAACACCTATTTTATTGAGTAGACATAACCAAGATGTTTTTTATTATAGCAGTAATAAATTTCACCGTTCATTTAGTAAAGGAGATAGCTTAATTACCCTTAGTGCCGATCTCACCACCAATCCTAAACAAGGCGATGTTCCATTTGGAACGGCTTCAACAATGAGCGAAAGTCCATTAAGATTTGGATTGATCTATGTGGGAACAGATGATGGCAATATTCAGGTTACCAAAGATGGCGGTTACAGTTGGGAATTGATCAACAGAAAATTACCGAAAGGCCTTTATATTAGTCGTGTTACTGCCAGTGCATTTAAAGTGAGTAGAGTATATGCAACCTTAAACGGGTATCGTAATGACAATTTTCAGGCCTATGTGTATGTGAGTGATGATTATGGGGCTACATGGAATCAAATTGCCAAAGATTTACCTGCTGAACCTGTAAACGTTGTCAAGGAAGACCTTCTCAATGAAAATATTTTATACTTTGGAACAGATGGGGGTTTATATGTTAGCCTGGATGCAGGGAACAGTTGTATGATGTGGAACAAAGGATTGCCCTATAGTGTGCCTGTTCATGATATTGCACTCCATCCCCGTGAGAATGAGTTGATTTTAGGTACACATGGTCGAAGCATTTACATTGCCAAACTAGATGATATACAAAAATTAGCCGGCAACACTGAATATAGAGCAAAGAGAGAAGCGGAATTGGGGAAAGGGAAGTAGGGGGGAGAGGAAAGATAAAAGAAAAAAAGTCAAAAGTTAAAAGTAAAAAGGCAAAAGTGATAAGTGAAAAAGTGAAAAGTCAAAAGTGAAAAGTCAAAAGTTGAGTATTCATTCTTCACTTTTGACTTTTTACTTTTCACTTCTTCTTCTTCTTCTTCAATATCCATAGATCCTGTCCACCAATTTTATGGGGATGAATAGCGCCGTCATACATTTCTAGAATTGTAAAATAAGGGGCGAGCATTTTTGTACAATGAGCGCTGGTATGATAAGTGGACATCAATCTATGTCCTTTTTGGATATGGGTTTGTGTATATATGCCCACATTTTGTAAAACTTTCTTTTCTCGACCTATCAATTTTTTTTCATAGTTTTTTCCTTGTGTAGAAAGGAATAATACCCCCTCATCTTTTATTACCCTGTGTAATTCTACTAACCATTCTATTTGATCTTTACTTTCAATATGCGTAAGTATTGACATGCCTACAATGATATCGAAAAATGAAGATTCAAATTTCATTGGCGGATAATAACCAATTGTTGTAAACTGAATAGGAGGATAATTTTTTCTATTCCATTCAATCATGGTTTCATTAATATCACAGCCATACAAAGTAGCTTTCGGCCATAGGGTGGGGAAGTGTCGAATAATTCTTCCCACCCCACATCCCCAATCCAATAGAGTGGGGGATTTAGTAGACAGATAAGGGCTTGTCCATTCACAAATTTCTTTGGCAGCCAGCTGACCATCTTCAATAAATTTTTGATAATTAAGTTGATAGGTTTCAAATAATAAAATATCCGGGGGAAAGAAAATTTCGGGGTACTGTTTTTTATACAATCTATTGCTTCTTCTGTTTCGCAAACTAGAAAGCCGGTAAAGAAATGTATCTATCCATTCCGATAATCGGAGAGTATAGATTAATTTCTTCAAATAAGGCCTTAAAGACAATATAGAAATGGGTTATCAGGTTAAATTAACATCCTTAATTACTAATTACTAATTACTAATTACTAATTACTAATCATTTCTCACTTATCCGAAGAACTCTTTCTCACAATCAAACTACTGGGTATTACAATTTTATCGGTTCGATTGCCGTATGATTTTTTTTCAATCATCTGAAATAATAATTCAGCTGATTCTTTGCCAATTTCAAATGCCGGTGGGGTAATCGTAGTTAAGGCCGGAGACAACAAAGAAGCCGTTCGTAAGCAAGAAAAGCTTACAATTTTTAATTGCGCAGGAATTTTTATCTTCTGTTCATGACAAACATAATAAGTTGAGATGGCAAGTTTTTCTATTGATGATAATATGCCGTCTGGACCTCCTTTCTGCTTCAGCATTTTTTTAATTAGTAGTTGGTTTGATTCATCATCATTTGTACATTCTAGAATGAATTTCGATTGAATAGGTAAATGATATTTTGTGAGTGCTGCCTGATACCCTTTCATTCTATTCTCTGTGGTAGATACAAAGCCGGTTTGTCGTAGGTAAGCTATTTTTTTGCATCCTGATTTAATCAAGTGTTCTGTAGCCGTAAAGCCGGCTGCAAAATCATCGGTGGTAACGGTAGGACATTCCATTTTTTCCGGAACCCGATCAAAAAATACAACGGGAATGCCTGTCTGTTGCAGATCGATTAGATGTTTCACATTTCCGTTACTGCCACAAAGAGAAATTAACACACCATCCACTCTTCCGCCTTGGAGATGACTGATCGTAGACACTTCATTTTTATAATCTTCATGCGTTAAATACGTTAGTACATGATACCCTTTTTGTTCAGCAATCAGTTGAATGCCGTCAATTGCCAAAGCAAAATAATTATTGGCAATTTCAGGAATCACTACAGCTATCGTTGTACTCTTGTTTTTTCTAAGGCCCCTGGCAAAAGGGTTGGGCTGATAATTCATTTTTTCAGCCATGGCCAACACTCTTTTTTTCGTCTCAGCACTTATTTCATAACTATCCCTTAGTGCTTTCGATACAGAAGAAATCGATAGTCCAAGTTCTTGTGCTAATTTTTTTAAGTTAATGCCACTCATGGGGGATTGTAATTAGTAATTAGTAATTAATAATTAGGAATTACTAATTACTAATTACTAATTACTAACTCCTAATTATTAATCAAGTTACCCTTTTTTTCGAAAATTTACGAAAACGTTTTCGCGAATAGATATATTTAGTCGAATTATGCTAATGAATTTAATAATCAAATAGTAACGATTGCATTAATTGTATAATGTAATTGAATTATCAATTCTTTTTGAGGAGGGTGGATACTTCATCTAATGAGGGTTCTTCTCGAAATATTTTTGTGAGTGTATTCGATTTATTATAAACAGCCGTAAATGGAAAGGTTACAATCTTAAAATGATTGGGTACCACAAATTTATTTTCTTCAGTGCCCACTTTCACATTGGGGTATTTTTGTAATTGTAAATCTTTATAGAACTGTTGCATCTGTGGAAGAGGAACATAGGATACCATGATAATTTGCGATGCAGAAAAATCTTTGATTCGAGTAGTGAGTTTTTTTGTAAAATCTCGACAATGGTCACAATCAGGGGCGAAATAGATAAGCATTGTTGATTTATTTTTTTGGATGTCTTGATAGCCAAACCGCTTTCCGGTTGTGAGTAAAATAGAAAAAGGTGGAATGGTTGTTTTGTTTACAGCCATTTGTGTTTGCCCTTGAAAGGCGGAAAGCCAGAGTATGATTAGTAAAAACCATTTTTTGTGCATAGGGTTATAATGATATCGTAGAATACAAATATAAGCTGCTCTTTTTATATATAGGATATAGTGCCTTCGTAATGATTGAGCAGTTTAATCATATCATTTTCAAATTATATTTTTATTATCCGAATGTATGCCACAAATGTCTCAGATTTACACAGATTTTTTACCCTTTTTTTGGTTTTAACGTGTTTGTTAGTGTATGCATAGTCAATGCGATTATTTAGAAAACATAAAATCCAATTTTGAAATTAAAATGAGAAAGGCATCAACAAAAAAAATGCCGGAACAAAGGTTCCGGCATTTTGATAATCCTGCTATTAATCAATATTAATAACCGGGATTTTGTACCAATGTAGCCACTCCATTTTTTTGAGCATTCAAAATCTCATCTTGTGGAAGTGGATAATAATTGTTTTTAGAAGTAAATATTTTCCCCGCCATATAGTTACGTTTATTAAATTTTCTGCCGGAAGGCTCGGTACCGGGTACTGATTCTTCTAGGGCATATTTATTTAAAAACTTTTCTGCAATACCCCAACGAACCAAGTCGAAGAAACGATGCCCTTCCATGGCAAATTCTAAACGGGATTCATTGTACACTGCATTTCTGGCAAAACCTACACCGTTTGCAGCGAATATACCGGCCGGAAAGGGCTCAATTTTAATTGCCACTGTGGCATCTTGCATTGAGCCTGTTTTTGCCCTGTTTCTAATTAAGTTTACATTGGCTTGTGCGGCATCAAAATTTCCTAATTCTACTTCACATTCTGCTAACCATAAAATAACATGCGACAACTTTAATAAACGATAGTTATTGTTCACGCTTCTTCTGCTGGTTGAGTGAGTAGCACTATTTTCTTCTGCTAAATAATACATCCATTTTTTACCGGTAAAAGGGCCGGCATAGGCTTGGTCTCTAATCCAAGTGGCACCTGGCATTGGACCCCAATCTAAAAAGCTAACGCCTCTGCGACCTACTGTCCAGTCTAAACGAGGATCTACTGTTAAAGTAGTTTTGTCTAAAACAAAAGTGGCTCCTGCGGTGATACCCTGGTCATTTGGAAGATCAACTGCATTGTAGGTATCTAAAGTACCATCCGCTGCATTCCCAATTAAAGGTAAACCGGTAGTTTTATCTGTTTTAAACGCATTTACCAAGTTATGAGATGCCTGATAAAATCCGCAGCAGCCTCTGCCTGGTGCAGTTGCAGAATAAGGCCAGTTAAGGTTATCACCTGCATTACCATTGTTACCGGTAGTGCCATCATTTACAGAAAACTGAACTTCAAAAATAGATTCGGCATTATTATTGGTTATTGTGCGGTAGTTATCATGGTAATTGGCTACAAGCCTTTTACCAGAATTAGCAATAATATCAACCAATAATACTTTGGCAGGTGCCCATTTCTTTTGAAATACCATGGCTTTGGCTAAATAAGCTTTTGCGGCCCATTGGGTAGCTCTTCCTTTTTGCGCTTGCGTAACTGGTAAGTTTTTGGCAGCAAAATCAAAATCAGCTTCAATGTTTGCCCAAATATCAGCCGTGTTTGGAATTTTTGTGGAATTTGGATCGTTCCTGTCGTATACTTTTTCATCAATATAGGGAACTTTATTCCACATTTTTTTTGCTTCAAAATGGTAATGTCCTCTTAAAAAACGAGCTTCTGCAGTTACTTGTAATTTTTCAGCAGCTGTCATATCAAGAACGGCTGCGCTATTTGCAATCTGTATCACTTCATTACAACGGGCAATGCCATCATATGAGTGTTGCCATTTTCCAAGAAAATAAGTGTTATCAGCAATCCAATTGAACTGTTCAATAAATGACTGTTCAGGTTGGTCACCGGCATCAGTTCCTTTTACGGCATCACCACTGGAGATACCGCCAAATACATAATTTGAGATGGTAGATTGTCGGCCGGTATTACCTGCACCCACTCCATCCATCAAGGAATAAGCACCGATTAGTAGCGCATTAACCCCATTTTTATTGCTTAATTGTTCTATTGCCGCCCGGCCCTGTGGTGGGATATCAAAGAAGCTTTTAGAACAAGAGACAAACCCTCCTAGGGTTGCCATCAGTAAGCTTATCGAAATTATTTTTTTCATTTTAAATAGTTTTTTTGTCAATTAAATCAAAGTCCTAAACGTAAGCCAAACAAAAATGATTTAGAAGCCGGATAGGCACCTTCATCAATTCCCATGTGGATATCCTGGTTATCATTACCAGAAGTTCTCAAGTTAATATCAGGATCCAAACCGGTGTATTTTGTAATGGTAAACAGGTTCTGTCCTTGAATGTAAAACTGTAAAGAACCCATACCTATTTTCTTTAGCAAAGAAGCCGGAACGGTATAAGTTAATTGAATGTTCCTTATTCTTAAATAAGAACCATCTTCAAGAAAATAAGAAGAGATCTGTTGACTGGTAGCATCTCCTGAATTTAAACGGGGCAATTTAGCAATGTCACCGGATTTTTTCCATGAATCATTTAAGATTTCGATAGATCTATTTCCTTGAAACGTATTAAAGTCAGTCCAATATCGAACATAGTTAAATATTTTGTTTCCTTGCACACCTTGACCAAATACAGTCAAATCAAAGTTTTTGTAGCCAACATTCACATTGAATCCATAAGTGAAATCGGGATGGGGATTGCCAATAATGGTTCTATCAGCAGCTGTAATCACGCCATCGCCATTGATATCTCTAAAATTGAAAGTACCTTCTCTTGTGTAGGTTCCAAACTTAGCCGCTTTGGCAGCTGCTGCAGCATCCGGCAAAACACCATCAACAATGTATCCATAATAGCTGGCAATGGGTAATCCTTTCTGTGTAACTGAAATGGCCGGGAGCCTTGTTGAAAAACCAAAAACGGTAGCATTTGGATTATCATTCAGCTTTATTACTTCATTTTTGTAATGACTATAATTCACACCTACTTGAAAACGGATATCACCTACTTTATCTTTGTAGTTGATACCGATATCATATCCTTTGTTTTGCATTTCACCAATATTGGTGAAAGGAATGGTGGCGGTACCCGCGGTTCTAGGCAATTGAATTTGCGTTAACATGTCGGAAGTAGTTCGGGTATACCAGTCAAATACAAGTTCTATTTTGCTCTTGAACAATAAGGCGTCAAAACCAATATTGGTTGAGGTAGTGGTTTCCCATTTACCATTGGGGTTTCCAAACTGTGCATTATCAAAACCACCTGCAATAGAGGAGCCGGTTCCATTAATATCATATGCATTATTGGATGGATCAGATTGATACAAAGTATATGCATTATACACGTTAGGAATCAATTGATTTCCGGTTTTACCCCAGCCTCCTCTAACTTTTAAATCATTCACAAAATCTACATTTTTCATAAAGGAAAGCTCCGTCATGCGAACACCCAATGAAAATGCCGGAAATACACCATATCGGTTGCTTTCAGAGAAACGAGAAGAGCCATCTCTTCTTAATGTAAAATCAGCCAATACAAGGTTTTTATAGCCATAGTTTACTTTGCCAAACTGAGAGAACAAAGCAGTTTTTGTAGCACCGCCTCCTCCATTACTTAAACCGGCTACAGCACCGGCATCCAAATAACGGTAAGGAATATCATCGAAAGCGAAATTACTTCTACTGGCAACAGAACCTGAAGCATCTGTGGTAACGGCTTCTGTACCTACCAACACATTCAACTGATGATCGCCAAAAGTTTTGGTATAGGTAGCCGTATTTGTCCAAACAAATGATTTGTCTTGGTTATTGAATACGTTTAAACTATTCGCGTTTCTGGCTTCTGCCGCTTCAATATCACGGTGAAAATACTCGGAACGGTTAAACTGATTAATTTCTGCTCCCAAGCTAGTTTTAATTTTGATTTCTTTGTTAACTTGCAACTCTACAAAAGCATTGCCAAATAAATGCTGTCCTTTGGTGATATTGTCTTTTTCACGATATAATCTGGCCAAAGGATTTGGGGCATTTCCTAGGTTTACGCCACGGCTTCCCGCAAAACCATTAAATGCGGAAGTATTGGTTCCACCTAATTCAGCGGGGCCTCCCGTAATATCAAATACTGGTATGATTGGGTGAACGCGAACAGCAAACATAATGGGGTTTGATTCGTTGTTGTTAGCAATGCCCTGCCTTTCATCGTATGAGAAAGTTACGTTTTGGCCAAACGTAAATTTACCTCTTGTGAATTCTGTATTCGCTCTTACAGAATAGCGCTTATATTTTGTGTACTGTAATATACCATCCTGTGAAAAATAGTTACCGGTAATCGCATACCTGCCGGATTTTGAACCACCGGTTGCACCCAATTGATAATTGGAAATGGCGGCCGGCTTAAATATCACATCTTGCCAATTGGTACCTTGTTTGTTGGCTTGGGTAATATTAAAAGCGGTTCTTCCCAAATTTGGATCTGCAATATCATTGGTATAAGTAAAATTAGCCGGTAATGCACCGTACACATTCGGATAAATATAGTCGGCAATGGTTTGTTCTCCTTTCGGTCCGAATCTATATTGTGCCGAAGGTGAAATAAGTGAAGGATCTTTACCAGCCCCAATATCTGCTTGGTATAAATATTCGCCTAATTGCTGCGTATTTAATAGGTTAAGAAATCTACCCGGTCTTTGGGTTCCGGTATAGGCATCAAATGTGATATTTGACTCGCCCACCTTACCTTTTTTGGTGGTAATGATCACTACGCCATTAGAAGCCCGGGCGCCATAAATAGACGCCGCAGATGCATCTTTCAAAATCTGCATGGTTTCAATATCATTTGGATTGATTTGGTTTAAAGTACCCTGCGTAGGAACCCCATCAATAATGTACAGCGGACTGTTATTGTTAATGGTTCCAAATCCACGAATTCTTACTTGTGTTCCACCTCCGGGTGAATTATCGTTACCCACATTTACCCCCGCAGCCCGTCCCTGTAACATTTGTGCTACTGAAGCGGCTGGTACGGAAGTAAGTTGTTTGGCATTCAATACAGTTACCGCACCGGTAATGTCTTTTTTGCGTTGTGTTGCATAACCGGTTACCACCACTTCATTAGCGGTGGATTCATCTTCCGCCAATTTAATGGAAAGAGAAGTGTTTGAACCCGGGGTAACTTTTTGCGATAAGAAGCCCACATAAGCAATCAACATTTGATCAGTCGATTTTTTTGATAGGATGCTAAATTTTCCGGAAGCATCAGTGGTAGTATTGGTGCCGGTTCCTATTATGGAAATAGAAACCCCTTGCATACCCAATCCTTTTGCGTCTGTGATAACACCGGTAATTTGCCGGTCCTGTGCCATTGCAGAATGGCCAAGGCCCAAGAGTAGTGCAAACAGCATGACTACCTTGGATAATTGCAATCGTTTTTTCATGAATAGATGGTTTTGGTTTTGGTTTAATTAATGGTTAGTAAAAGTATTTGATGTACAAATCAATCAATGTTTTTAAAAGCGAAATGATAATAACATAATACTGAAAGCAAATGCACAAAAGCAGTGTTTGTGAATAGTCAAGCAGTGAATTATGGCTAGAATAAATACTAAAATGAAAATTTTTATTTTACTAAGTATTCATTCGAATATTTAAATTACGTTTTTTTTCAATACAGAGAAAAAAAAATGGATAAAAACAATGTTATTGCAATTATCCATTTTACCTAATGTTCTAAGCTATTGTTGATGAACTACTTATGAAAATATTAGTGTTTAAACATTAATATTAAATACGCGTTCATCTTGTAATTTTTATGTTTAATATTCAAATGCAAACACTTCTTTTCTTCATCTGTTCCCTGTATGCCGACAAGCAGCCTTGATCATCAATTCATCTGTTTCCGCCTTAGAAGCTGTTTAAAAATTTATCAAGGTCTTATATATGTGTAAAAGTGGATAAAAAAAGCTGTTGTCCCTGATAGGTTATGTCGTTTTAGAAGATGACCAAATCTTTTTAAAATGACGGGCTATCCTACCAATATGAGCAACAGCCAATGGCAAGTTATTGAAGGTTTTTTGAATGACCATAGAAAAAGGAGACACAATCTTCGTGAAATTTTAAATGCTATCTTTTACCTAGTAAAAACAGGCTGTCAGTGGCGGATGTTACCAGCTGACTTTCCTCAATGGCAAATCGTTTATTATTATTTCTCAAAATGGAAGGGTGATGGAACATTTGAGCGTGTTCTGTGTTCGCTAGTGAAAAAGCATAGAAGTCGTAACGGCCGCAAAGTGCAACCGACCGCCGCAATAATGGATGCACAATCAGTGAAGAACACACTGGTGAGCAGGTCATGCGACACAGGATACGATGGAGGCAAAAGTATAAAAGGAATGAAACGCCACATTGTGGTAGATACTACAGGTATGCTTTTGTGTGTAAAGGTTCACTCGGCTGGTATTGCTGACAGACACGGAGGTCGACTGGTGCTGGGGCGCTTGCGAAGGAATTGGAGAGCCATCAAGAAACTATTGGTTGACGGAGGATATCAGTTGCCAGGCAAGAATCAGCGCTAAGACGCTCCAATCAATGGATACGAAATAGAGATTGTGAAAAGATCAGATATCAAGAAAGGTGAAGTGACACCTAAAAGATGGGTAGTTGAGAGAACCTTCGCTTGGTTTGAAACCAATAGAAGGAATGCGAAAGGTTATGAAAGACTCCCGAATACAGCAGAAGCTATAGTGGAGTTGTACGTCACCCAATTGAACATCCTACACATATACAAACATCCATGACTTTGCCGAGCCGACCCCACGCTATTTTTAGCACATTGCAAGGCACACAAAACCCCGACACAAAGCCAACCTTGCAAAGAGCTAAAAATGCCAACGCACAACCCACCCACCCCGGCTGACGAATATCTATCATCATTTGTCCGACACTTCAGCAATATATGTTTACTCAGCACCCAAGCCCACCCACCACCCAGCGGACGGAGTATATATCAACTACATTTTAAACATCGGCAAGACAACAACCATCACTCGAACTGACAAAACAAAAATGAAATTCTAACATTCACAGTTCACCAAAGACATACAGAGCAAATTAAAGTCGAACAAAGAGTAAACTGGCACTCATTATAGACACTTCTGTATTTTTCCTCTAACCCACATTTTCAAATCCAATTCACACCTGCAAACATTTATTCCACGTCAATATTTATGACATCTATCACATTGATTTTTTAGTAGGCATAGCAAAATGAATCTTTGTAAATACTAATACTCAAAGCAAGATTCAATGACATTAAAAATAAACGAACTACAAAAGACTTATAAAAACGGTGTAAAAGCACTTGACAATTTAACCATCAATATAGGCATAGGCATGTTTGGTTTACTTGGCCCAAACGGGGCTGGAAAATCCACTCTTATGAGAACAATTGCTACTTTGCAATCACCGGATAGTGGCAATATATATTTTGATAAAATAGATGTTTTGAGGAACCAAATGGGGTTACGGAAAATACTTGGCTATCTACCACAAGACTTTGGTGTTTATCCAAATGTTTCAGCAGAAAGCCTTCTTGATTATTTCGCAATTCTAAAAGGCATTACTGAAAAAAATGACCGAAAAAAAATTATACAGGAAGTACTTGAAATTACGAATTTGCATGATGTGCGAAAGAAAAATGTGGATGGTTTTTCGGGTGGAATGAAACAAAGATTTGGCATAGCACAACTTTTACTTAATAAGCCAAAACTGATAATTGTAGATGAACCAACTGCCGGATTAGACCCTGCTGAAAGAAACAGATTTCTAAATGTACTAAGAGAGATTGCACTTGAAAACACCATCATCTTTTCAACTCATATTGTGGACGACATAAAGGGCTTATGCCAACAAATTGCCATTCTCAACAAAGGAAAAATTCTTTTACATACATCTCCTTCACAAGCATTGAACAACATCAAAGGAAATATTTGGATGAAGGTTATAGAAAGACTGGAACTAGAAAACTCAGAAAAAACATATCAGGTTTTGTCTTCAAAATACAATGCGGATAATACGATAACTGTCAGGATATTTTCTGAAAGCATACCAAATACTACATTCACTGTTGCGGAACCTCAATTGGAAGATGTGTATTTCTTTGCTTTAAAGAATTCAGAAACTCTAAAACTAAATTGATATGAAAGTCTATCTATTACCACTGCTATTAGTTATAGTTATTACAACAAATACTTTTTCGCAAAATGGAAATCCAAAAATAAAAGTTTACCTGCTCGGTACTTTTCATTTCGCACAAACAGATTCTACCTATGATGTTCTTAGTAAAGTAAATCAGAAAAGCATTCTCAAGCTTTGTGAAATTGTTAAGAAACAAAAACCTGATAAAATCTTCATTGAAAGAATGCCTGATTTCGAATATCAAAATAAAATGGATAGTTTATACCAGGCCTATAAAAAAGGAGACCCAAGACAAAGACGCAATGAAATTTGGCAGGTCGCATTTCGGGTAGCAAAAGATTTTAACCACAAAACAATATATAGTTGCGACCATCCCGGACAATATGGATATTATTATTCTCAAATTGAGGAGTATGCAAAATTAAATAACCAAGTAGAATTATTGAATGGTAAAGGAAATGGGATTACTATTCCTGAATCAAGCCTGATAAATGAAGATTCTTTACTTCTAAATTCTGATTTATTGGAATATATGAAATGGTTAAATTCAAAAAGTGTTCAACAATCTTCCCATGCACACTACATTAACTGCTACCCACAATTAGGCTACACTAATGTTTTTCATTACGACTCTACTTACTTTTTGGGTTCTGAACTCACAGTGGACTGGTACAGAAGGAATATAAAAATCTATTCAAAAATGATTGCTCAAATTGACTATTCAGAAAAAGCTATTTTTTTAATTATGGGTAATGACCATATTCCAATTATCAGACACCTGTTTGAAAGCAACCCATATTTTGAAGTAGTTGACACTGAAAAATGGCTGGGAAAAACTAAAATAAAGTAACAGTGCATGTTCTTACACATCTTTAAATACGAACTTAAATATTGGTTGAAAAATCCATCAATTTATATTTATGGATTAATAGCATTTATATTTGGCTTGCTTGCAATGGCAGGAAATGCAGGAGTATTTGGCAATACCTCAAGCGATTCGATACGAGTTGCCAATTCACCAATTGCAATTTATAATCTTATAGGCTTATTTACAAAACTTACATTATTTATAATTTCGTCAATAGTTGGAAATGCAGTGTACAGGGATTTCAAGAGCAATGCACATCATATTTTGTTTAGTTACCCGATAAAAAAATCAGGCTACCTGCCAGGAAAATTTCTAAGCTCATTTCTTGTTGTAGTTGTTATTGCCATACTTTTTTTAGTTGGGTGTTTTTTAGGTACAATGTTACCGGGTGCAGATGAAGATTTAATTACTATCTCCCGATTAAACATTTATGTGAATTTGTTTATAGTCTATCTTCTTCCTAACCTTCTTTTATTCAGTACAATTATATTTGGTATTGTTCTTTTTACCAGAAGTATTTATGTTGGTTTCATTACAACTGTAATAATTATAATCCTAAGAGAAATCTTGCTTCGCTTAACAGCAGGTACAGATGTAAATACTATTTCATTACTATTTGAGCCCTTTGGTGAAATCGCTACTCATTTTTACACCAGTACATGGTCTATTAAACAACAGAACATACTTGAGATTCCGACAGGAAATTTCATAGTGCTTAACCGTATGCTATGGTTGCTTATTTCATTCACGATAACTTTTTTATGCTTTTATAAATTTTCTTTCTCGCAGAATCCAGCAATGTTAAACATCAACAAAAGAAAAAATGTAGATAAACCATTGTTAAAAGATGGTGGTATCATTAAAGTAAATCTGCCAATAGTTTTACATAATTATTCCTTTATCGGTAACATTAAACGGGCATGGCTTTTATCCATAAAAGAATATTCTGCAATCATAAAAACAGGGGCGTTTATAAGTATTGTATTGGCTGGTTCATTATTCGTTTATGTTTTGCTTTCCCAAATGAATGCACCTTATGGAGTAAAGGTTTTGCCGGCAACCTGGGTTATGCTTGCCTTCCCTGTATTATTTTTTTCACTACTTACTAATTTCGTTACGTTTCTTTATGCAGGTATTTTAGTACACCGTTCCAGAGCTTATCGTATGATGCAATTAGTTGACACAACTGCCACTCCAAATTGGACATTAGCACTATCAAAGTTCTTTGCTTTAGTGAAAATTGAAGCAACATTACTTTCAATCATTTTATGTATAGGAGTTTTGGTGCAGATAACAAATGGATACTATAGAATTGAATTAGCACATTATTTTTTTGATTTATTTGCCATTCATTTGATTGGATTTGTAATCTGGGGTTTTGCTGCTCTTTTTATACAAACAGTTTTTACCAATTCGTGGCTTGGGCTATTCATCTTGATACTCTCATTCTTTGGTATCTCTGAATTACCATTACTCGGAAATGAAAATTATATATATCGTTTTAATCAAAATCCTGATGCAGGGTTTTATTTACAATACTCAGACTTGAGTGGTTATAGTCATTCCTTAATTCCCTATTTCATTTATAAAGCTTATTGGTTTTGTTTTGGTTTATTTCTATTTTGCTTGTGCCTTCAATTTTGGCAAAGGGGTGTAGCCGAATCTTTAAAAAAGAGATTAACAACAGCAATTCAAAGGTTAAGATATAGGTTATTAGTTCCTACTTTAAGTATTTTATTCATTTTTGCAGCAGTGGGTTTTTGGATTCATCAGGAAGAAAGTAACTCAATAAAACCACTTACACAAACACGAAAAGAAAATCTGTATGGCGGTGCTGATAAAAAATATCAGAAATTCCAATACACGGTTCAGCCAAGGATTATAGCTGTTGATGTAGCAATAGATATTTATCCCGAAAGACAAAATTTTATTTCCACTGGAAAATATAATCTGGTTAATAAATCAAATGCCAACATAGATACGTTGCTTGTGAACACATCTTTGGATGTGATAACAGCGTTTGAAATAAACTATCCTGCATCAATTATTTTATCTGATAAATCGATTGGTTTTACCATGATGAAATTAAATAATCCCTTGAAGCCAAGCGATACACTAACCCTTAGTTATACCGTAAAGAATATTTCAAATACATTCTTTTATAAAAACTCGTTGGTTGAAAAAAACGGAACATATATTACTTCCCTAATTTATCCTACTATTGGCTACAAACCTAATAGTTTCACTGCCAATCCAGAAGATTCTATCGCTTTACAAAATCACTATCGTTCATCCGATGCAGACTATATAGATTTTAAAGCAACAGTTAGTACAACAAACACTCAAATTGCAGTTGCTCCTGGCTATCTTAAAAAGCATTGGATAAAAAATGATAGAAACTATTATCAATATCAATCAAGTTCGCCAGTTACAAACGATTATGCTTTTGTATCAGGTAATTTTATAATCACTAAGGACAAGTGGAAGGATATTGAAATTGAAATTTATCATCATAAGGAACATACTGCAAATATCAGCCACATGATTAAAGGAATTAAAACTACTTTAGATTATTGCGAAACTAATTATAACAAATATCAGCATAAGCAAATCAGAATCATTGAATATTCAAGGAGTGTTGGAGACTTTGCACAATCATTTGCCAATACAATTCCCTACTCAGAAATTGGATTTATAATGGACATAGATGAAAAAGGAGAAAGAGGACTAAATCTCCCATTCTTAGGAGCATCACATGAATTAGCCCATCAATGGTGGGGTATGCAGGCAATACCTGCTGATGTAAGCGGAGCTAAAATGGTAACTGAAAGTATGGCAGAATATGTATCCTTAAAAGTGTTTGAAAAAGAATACGGGAAAGCCAAAGCATTGGAATTTTTAGGTAAGTCTATGAATACATATCTGCGAAAAAGCAATGAGGACGAAACACAAGAACTTCCATTAATATACAATACGGGGAATGATAAAGCATATATACCCTATCAGAAAGGGATGTTGGCTTTAAATGCGATGAGCCATTATTTAGGAGAAGAAAATCTCAATAACGCTTTGAAAAAGTATCTTAATCATGTTTACCATCAAAAAGCACCCTATACAACTTCATTAGAGATGGTTCATTACATAAGAAAAGATACACCGGATTCTTTAAAATATTTAATACATGATTTATTTGAAGATGTCATATTTTACGACAACAAAATAACAGAAGCCAAAGTAACACAATTGAATAACAGGCAATTTGAAGTTGAACTCTCATTTGATGTGAAGAAATACCGGAGAGAAAAGTCAAACACTTTAGAAATTAAAGTAACTGATGGTTTTGTTGAAATAGGATTCTACTCAACCATTACAGATAATTTACCAATTGAAGTAAAGCGGATTCGTGTTGATAAATCTAAAAAGCTGAAAAAGTTCACTATAGGATTCAAGCCGGGTAAAATAACCATTGATCCATACCTTCTAATGATTGACAAAAATAGCAAGGACAATAGCATACAATTTTAACCCCTTTCCTAAAATGTTTAAATTTGTATAGTTTAAAAAAATGAGTATGTTAATTATAGAACAAAAAAGACATTGGTTATTTGCGAAGACAGAACTAATTTTATTTCTGTTATTGGGTTTCCTGTATTTTATGATGGCTATTTTTGGAAGGGGAACATTCTGGGGGTCGTTTGAAAAAGTGAACCTCTATTTTATACTATTTACTTTTCCTTTGGCATTTATACTAAACACTTATTTGCTTTTGCCACTATTAGTGAAAAAACACAGGTGGCTCCTTTACGTTCTTAGCCTCATCGTATTTCAACTAATTCTTGAATCTACAAGATTACTTTTAACATCATCCATAACTTCAACACTTTTTGGTGAACAAAATACAGTCATTTCTTTTATTGTTGCCATAATTTCTTCCTGGATATTCGTTTCGATAAGAGATTGGTTGATTAATATCAGGGTAATTGAAAGATTAAAGACAGAAAAATTACGTTCGGAATTGAATTTTCTGAAAGTACAGGTTGACCCTCATTTTCTTTTCAACACCTTAAACAGTATATATGCATTAGCATTGGAAGAAAACAGTTCAAAAACAGCCGATAGCATCATAAAACTTAGTGCATTAATGAGATACAATCTGCATGATTCTAATGAAGAACTGATAAGTATTGAAAAAGAGATTGACTACATAGAAAAATATATTGCCCTGCAAAATCTACGACTAAATGACAACAACAGGATTGAAGTAATAATCAACATTGATAAGGAGAATAATCATAAAGCTAAAATAGCCCCACTGATATTGATTCCCTTTATAGAGAATGTTTTTAAATACGGAGTAAGCCCATCAAAATCAACTGAAATCATTATCCATATCCTTGTTACAAAAGATTTCGTTGAATTGAAAACTAAAAATGATATTGTAGAGGTTTCAGCTAATACAATTGAAAAAGGAGTTGGGCTTAAAAATGTTAAAAATCGTCTTGATTTATTGTACGCTAACCTCTATGAATTGTCGTCAGGTGCTGAGACAAACAAATATTATTCTCATTTAAAAATCAATTTGAAGTAATGATAAAATGTATTGCCATAGATGATGAACCAAAAGCTCTCGAAATAATCAAGAGCCACGTTTCAAAAATTGATTATCTCAACTTAATAAATGTATATACTGACCCTTTAAAAGCAATTGCTTTTATTGAGACAAACCCTATTGACCTTATATTTCTTGACATTAACATGCCTGAAATTGATGGAATGAAGTTCTTAAAGCATCTGAGAAATAAAACTCAAATAATATTTACAACAGCACACAGCGAATATGCCTTACACAGTTATGAAGTAGAAGCAGTTGACTATTTGCTAAAACCATTTGATTTTTCAAGATTTTTAACTGCCGTAACCAAAGCCAAAGAAAGAATTAATACAAACATTCTACAGGAGGAATTTTTCTTTGTCAGCACAGGTAATCAAAAGAAACGACTCCTTTACAAAGATGTCTTGTATATTCAGGGGGAAGGAAATTATGTGATGTACCATACATTAACCGACAAAACTATGGTCAGGGCATCCATTAGTGAAACAGTGGAACTACTGCCAAGGAATATGTTCATACAAATTCACCGTTCAATAATTGTTTCATTACACTGTATTGACAAGGTTGAAGATAATCATGTACATATACAAGGTGTAAAACATCAAATAAGTGCAACCTATCGGGATACTTTCTTGATGTTAATTAATAGTAAGAAATAAGTAAAAGCAATCATGGACAGCAAGTAACATGGCTTAGAGATAATGGGTGAAGTCTCTAATAGCCAATGCCACAAGGTAAGCACATTGGCAGGCACACATAACCCACGGCACAGAAGCCAACCTGCCAAAGAGCTTGCCTTCTGCTCGGCTTGGGTAACAGTCTTTAGGTGGACACAGTTAAAATACAAGTCACTAATAACGAACAGACAAAAGGGCGAACGTACAACATTAATCCGAGTAGAAGAAATGCCCCATAAAGAAGCCCCATTATTAGTGACTCAATGAGGCATTTTTGCTACTCGGTGTTAAGCGCACACATGTAATTAGTGATGTTAGCGATAGGAGTATAAGTAGCTGATTATTATATTTTGGTTTTCCATTATTTTAATGGTTTGCATAATTTATTTTCCTTTAAGTCTTCTTTGAATACATCTTCCCCTACCCACTGTAAGTAGGTATTTTTATGATTACCTATATTCATTCTCCACATATGCCCGTTGTTTATTACGGTGACCCCCGATCGGGGTTGTATTCTATCTCCTTCATTTTTTTCCCTCTATCCCTTTTGCATAGAACGCCTTTGTAATAAGTGGCAACTATTTCAAGCGTACCTTTTTTACAAAAAGGACACAACGTAATATCAATTCCTTGTTTCTCTAACACCCTTAGTTTCACCGGTACTTGCACTTTGGGTGGTGGTGGCGGTAATTGTTGTTGTGCAAATATTTCTTGTAAGCGCCGGGTACGCCGGTAATTCATTAAATATCCATAATGCCTGATTTTAACAAATCGGTATGGCAATATATGTTGCTCATAGCGCCGGATAAACTCAGGTATGGATAGTGTCATTATCTGTTGCTCCTTTTTGGTTCCCCGGGCATGGTAATCTTTGTATTTAAACCGGATGGTTTGGTTCAATTCATCAATCAGTTCAATACGGTGTGCTGTGATGGCCACTTTGTGTGTGTACCTTCCTAAATAGTTCAGTACTTGCAATGGACCACCAAAGGATCGCTTGGCATATACATTCCATGGTTTAAAGCCCGCCTGTTGTATTAATCGTTCTGTGGCAGGTGCATCCATGATTTGTAAACCCTTACGTAACATCAATACTCGCAACTGCTTTAAAAAGTATCCCTTGTAAATTTTCTGCATCGCTTTTCGACAAATACTCAATAACTTATGGCCACCAAATTTTTAAACAGCTTCTTAGGCGGATTCATCTGTTCATCTGTTCATCTGTTCTCTGTTCATCTGTTCATCATCTCTCTATACCGCATCATCGCTTCAATAAAATAATAATCAGCATACGTTAACGGAACATCCACTTCTGAATTACCCGGTAAATGTCCTGTGCTATGTTTTAAAATAAATCCACCATTTTCTCCAAAAGGGGCAGTGTAAGTTTTTGTTGCCAATGATCGCAATACTTTTTCTGAAAAAGAAACATAAGCTGATTTCTTTTTTTGATCTACATATTTGCTTAATTCCAATAAAGCAGAAGCGGTAATGGCAGCAGCAGATGCATCGCGATAGGTTGCCGGAATCTCGGGCGTGTTGTAATCCCAGAAAGGAATATTGTCGGCAGGAAGTGTTGGATGTGTGGTAATAAATTTGGCAATGTTATTTGCAAAATTAAGGTACTTAATATCTTTGGTACATCTGTACATTACTACATATCCATACAATCCCCATGCTTGTCCCCTTGACCAGGCAGAATTATCGGCATAGCCTTGGTGTGTTTTTTTAGATATCACACTACCATTGGTTACATCATAATCTACCACATGCCATGAACTAAAATCGGGACGATAATGATTTTTCATCGTGTTGTTTGCGTGTGTTACGGCAATTTTATAAAAAGAAGAATCGCCACTAAATTTTGTAGCCCAGAATAACAATTCCAGGTTCATCATGTTATCAATGATCACCGGATATTTCCATGCCCCATGATCCCATGATTTGATAACACCGGCAACTGTATTAAATCTTGTAGATAATGATTTAGCGCTATTCAATAATATTTGTTCTTTCTCTTTACTTTGTTGTAAACGATTGGCATTGCCAAAACTGCAATACATCATAAAACCCAAATCATGTGTGCCTTTATTGAATTGTTCTTTTTCCAATAATTTTTGAATTCTGTTCGATTCATTTAACAAAGCAGCATCTTTCGAATATTCGTATAAGTATAAAAGAGAACCCGGATAGAAGCCACTTGTCCACCAACTCGTATTGCTAGTTTCGAATTTTTTGGTTAAAGGGTAGTATGTTCTTGGCAACACATCTGCCGGCAATTGTTTTGATAAATATTTGTATTGTTGTACTGCTAATTGCAGCGATTTGTTGATTATTTTACTAAGATCTTCGGTTGGTTTTTGCGCAAATAAGGAGGCAGTAAAAACTAGGCAGCCACTCAATAATAAAATGCCAATATTTTTTTTCATTTCTTTTGTTTAGGTAATAAAAATAAATGCAGCTCCTATAAAAGAGAATGCCACACTTTCTCAAGGTGCGGCATCTCTGTTTGATTACTAACTATAAGAACTGCTTATGAAACTATTCAGGAATTACATCCAATGCAGGAACATTTAGTTCTGCGCCGGAGTATCCGATATTTTGATTAATTCTTCCATCTGTATTTCCGTTGATCGCCGATTGGGGGATAGGCCATAAAACATGGTATGGGCTTATCTTAAATATAGCATTGAAATTGGTTCTTGCATTGTTTTTATAAAAAACATTCTTTTCTAAAATACGATCTACCATGAAATTTGAAGTAGAGAAGTTAGCTAAAGTATATACTTTACCATTATACGGTTGTCCGGTTTTTGCAAACAAATACGCTATTCTGGTTAATTCGGTTTTACGTCCTTCTTCATAATACAATTCTCTCGCTCTCTCATCTAATACAGTAGCAATGCTCATTTTAGCAGCAGTGTAAGGGGCGCATTTGGCTCTTGTTCTCACTGCATTTACATCGGCAGCAGCGCTGGCTAAATCGCCCTTCCATACATACGCCTCAGCACGAATTAAATAGGTTTCTGCCAAACGGGCTACATACCAATCAGAATTACCCCCTTGCATGGGCGTTCTGATTTGATCAGGGATATATATTTTGTAATGCGGCCAAGGATACCACAAACGTAAAGTATCAGTACACAATAGCGTACCGTCCGGTAACGTACCACCTTTTGAAAATAACTGCAATCTTTGACCATACCATCTGGTTCCTTTTAATGCCGGGTTACTGTAACGCATGTTTTCCATATAATTCCAGTTACCGGAAGTAGAATCGTGTCTAAGGTCGTTTACATCATCCCATATTTCATTATAGTGGTAAGAAGTTGAACGACAACGACCGATACCACGACCAAACAATTGCATAATATCAATCTCAAGATTGGCAAGTGGAGAAATAGGGTTGGTACTAAATCCATCCGGCGTTCTGATACCGGAAATAGACAAGCCGGGCACCGCTTGGCGCATAGAGGTAGTGCCGGTAGCTACATTTCCCGGATTTCCAAAGGCATCCGTTACAAGGAATAAAGTTTCTGTGTTATTAGCAGCCCCTTTGTTGGCCGGACGGTGTAAATCCCAAGTTATATTTTTACCGGCAATGGCTGCATCAATTCCAAATCTGGCGGTCATTAATTTATAGGTTCCATTATTAATAACGGCACTTGCCGCTGCAATGGCTTCATCAAACAAGCCTAAAGATAGATTTACTTTTGCTAATAAATGATAAACAACACCTTTGTTCACGTCTCCACTAGCTTCTTTCCAAGGAACATGAAGGACTGCAAATTCTAATTCTGTTTTCATTCTTTTTAAAATCACTTCTCTCTTCACAGTTGCAAAATCTGTTTTGGCACTAGTCAATTCTTTCAAAGGACAAGGCACATCACCAAACTGATTGGTTAACCGGTAGTAAGAATAAGCTCTATAAAAGTAGGCTTTACCTAAAATGATGTTCTTTGTTGCATCTGGTATTGTAGTAACTGTTGGTAATCTTGAAACGATCGTATTGGCCAATCGAATACCAATCCATTCCTGTTCCCAATACCAGCCAATTCTATTAAAATCTCCATTGTTTAATTGTGCATCCGGTTTAATTTGGTCATCTAAATTTTGTGCAGGACCCGACTTATCGCTGGTACCTTCTACAGCCACTTCCGAAAAAATGGTTTCTGTGATGATAGGGGCACCATCGCCATACCATTCCCCTCTTAAATTTCTTGCACAGCCATTTAGTGCTGCAGTAAATCCTGTTAGATCTACTAACGTATTTTCAGGTGAGAAAAAGGAAAGCGGCTTTGGTTCTAACCAATCTTTTTTACAACTCTGTAAAACCATCGTACCTAGAACGATGATGGCAGAGAGACTTATTAATTTAAATATATTTTTCATTTTAGTGTATTTAAAGGTTATCTTATAATGTTAGATTGATACCAAAATTATAGGTGATGGGCGTAGGTGAAATATTGGTACCTCCACCGGTTTGAGAACCACTACCATGATACTCAGGATCGAAGTAATCCCAACTAGAAAACACACCCGCATTAACAATATTAAAATAAAACTTCAATGCATCAACCTTCCATTTTTTGGTCACATCCCCCGGTACGGTATAGGCAAGACTAACGTTGTTTAACCTAACAAAAGAAGAATTTCTCCAATTGCTCCAAGTAATACCACCACCTCTGGTAGAACCAATTTTTCCGTATGTGTCAAGTTGGTTATTGGGTGTCCAATAAGGTACTTGGTAAAAATTTACCCGATCGTAGAAAACGTTATTACTACCATTTCTAGCGCCATTGGTTACTTCATCAAAGCGGGTAAGTTGGCCCATTTTGGCGTATAACGAGAAAGCAAAATCCCAATTCTTGTATTTGAATTCGTTTCTCAAATTCCAAGAGAAGGTTGGTAAAGCATCTCCCATAAATCGCTTATCATTTGCCGGGTCATTTACATTTGAAGAAGTGGCATATTTACCATCATTATTACCATCAGACAAACGCATATCTCCCGGTAGGAAACCGTATTTCTGGGCCTCCGCTTTATCAGCTATTTTCCAAACACCTTGTATCGGATAATCATAAATAGCGGTGATGGATCTTCCAATGAACCAACCATTGTTAACATCATTTTTCTCCGAACTTCCAATTTGCTTTCCGGTTACAGGATCATAATCTGGTGTGGCTCCGTATAGAGAAATAATTTTGTTCTGGTTTGTCCAAAAGCCAAAATTAGTATTCCAACTAAAATCGCCTTTTTGAATATTTATCGTATTGATGCTAAATTCAAAACCTTTATTTTCCACTTCTCCAATGTTGGTAAGAATGCTGGTAAATCCACTAACCGTAGGTAATGAACGGTTTACCAATAAATCTTTGGTGGTTCTATTGTACACATCAAAGGTTCCACTCACTTTACCCTTGAAGATTGAGAAATCCAATCCAAAATTGGTAGAGCTATTTCTTTCCCATTTAAGCGCGGGATTGGATAAGTTGGTTCCGGCAACGAAAGCTGAATTAAAGCGAGCACCACCTGCAGTAATGAATTCATAGGTACCTGAACTTAAATTAGACAATGCTGCATAACGACCAATGGATCGGTTACCATTTTCGCCATAGGAGATTCTCACTTTTGCATAATCAAGCCATTTTGAGGTTCCGCGCATAAAATTTTCTTCACTTAATGCCCATGCAAAACCCAATGATGGGAATGTGGCTGTAGGATTGGATTGACCAAATGCAGAGTAGCCATCTCTACGTACGGTTGCAGTTAAAAAATAGCGGTTGTTGTAATTATAAGCCACCCTACCCATTAATGCGGTACCGGTTTCATATTGGTCATCGCTATTGATAATAGGAGGATTGGTGGCAAATTGTATACCATTATAACCTAGGTTGTCATTGGGTAAAAAGTTCTCAGCTTGGATATTGGTATTCCAAGACTGCTGTTTCTCTGAGTTGTATAAGAAAGTAGCGTCAAAGGTATGTTTGCCAAGCTTCTTATTCCAACGAAGAATATTATCCAATTGCCATGAATACACTGTTTGATTTCTTCTGTTCGCGATCCCTTTTCTAGAGGCAATATCGGGCCTTTGCGATGGTTGGTGTTGGTATTCGCGCAATACATCATAGCGAGGAGAAAAATTAACTTGGTAAGAGAAACCCCAAGGTAAAGTTCCTTTTGCAAAAATAGAGGCAAAGAATTCATCATATTTATACAAACGCTTATCAAAGGCCTGGTTTAAAAAAGGGTGACTATTTGATCCCGGATCATCATTCGGACTTTGTCTAACAGTTACCCCATCAGCCGCATAAAAAGATCCCCATGGAGAGGTGGAAGCAATGTTGCCAAAGCTAACGGGTATGGAACTTTCATCTCTATTTGAATATTGAAAATTCATACCTACTGTTAAAAAACTGGCCGCTTTGGCTTCTAAGTTGAAACGAGTACGAAAGGTTTTATATTGATCTCCTACAGTTAAACCTTCGTTGGTTAAATAGCCTAGCGAGAGATAATAATTGTAATCCTCTTTTCTTTGGGCAATGCTTACGGTATGATCCTGCTGAATGGCATTTGTATTATAAATTTGTTTTTCCCAGTCAATGGGTTTATTTGCTTTGTAGTTTGTTAATTCAATGGGTTTGAATAATAAACGACCAAACCATACATCTCTTGGATCTTGGGTACTTGTTGATCCATCTAATGCTAACCATTCTGCCAATGAAATTTCAGTTAAGGGCAGTTTAGAAGGATCTGTGAATCTATATTTGATCTTAGGAAGTGAAGTGGAATCAAAATTCCTTTGTGCCCACAAGGCAGCTGAACGAAATTCTAAAAATTCAGTTTCGTTTAATAAATGAGGTTGGTTAACCAATTTGTTGGTACCCAAATTACTATTTACTGTAATGACCGGTTTACCTGCTTTTCCTTTTTTGGTAGAGATTAAGATTACCCCATTGGCAGACCTGGCACCAAATACTGCTGCAGAACTGGCGTCTTTTAAGATATCAATGGTGGCAATATCATTTGGGTTGATATTGGCCATGGTACCCGGATAAATAACGCCATCTAAAATAATCAGCGGATCTGAAGAGGCGGTTAAAGTTCCTTGACCTCTGATGGTTAAGTTTGAACCGGTACCCCTTGTACTCGGATCAAAGCCTATACTTAGTCCGGGTGCATTACCTCTTAACAAATCTTGAACCGATCTAGGGTTTTCATTTTCTAACTTGGAAGCTTTTACTTGCGTAATGGCACCTGTTAAATCTTTTTTTCTGGCCGTACCATAACCGGTAACGACTACATCATTTAGATCTGCGGCTTGTTCTGTTAAAGAAACAGACATGGCTGCACCGGATTTAACGGCTACTTCCTTACTACCATATCCTGTATAACTAAAAACAAGGGTACCGTTCTCAGGAACATTTTTGATGGTAAAAGAACCTTGTGCATCTGTTACAACGCCCAGTCTTGATCCTTTTATTGTAACACTCACACCTTCCAATGGTGCATTTTTTGCATCTGTTACTTTACCTGAGATGGTGGCAGGTGGCATGTTGAATGCCGAAAATAAAGGTTTGTCTGTCTCACTGGCCTGCACAGTAAGTGCCATGGAACCCAGCAAGAGAAGAAAGCATACTGATTGAAGCATACTTCTTTTTGAGATTTGGTTTGTTTTGTTTTTTTTCATACAGCCGCAGTTGTTTTAGAGAATAAATAGGTTTGCGTTTGGCAATCGTTGTTTGGTGATAAAAAGGTACAATTCCATAATGTGGAATTATATTCTTTTATATGGTTTAAAAATAGGTGTTTTAGATATAAATCAATGATTTGTTAAATAAATTTGTACGAAAACGTTTTCGTACAAATTGCGGAACAGACAAGCGGTAATTAGTAATTTAGTCCACGTACTAACGAAAATCTCCATCTAATGAAAAAATCCATTTCTTTTCTTTTGATTTTTGCCTGTTTTTTCCCTTTTACTACCGCTTTTGCCGGGTCCATAAAAGTATCAGACAATCGGGCACTTATATATGCTGCATATCCTACCGAAGATCTCTTTTTAGGCATTCAGCCAATTATGATTGCCAACTATTCAGGGCTTTTGACTGAGGACAAATTGACCAATAGTAAAGTGTTGGTATATACAAAAAATGGTAAAGGGTATGTACATGATAACATTTCTTCTGCTGTTGCCAGTATTCAGCAATTAGCATCCGCAAATCATTTTACGGTTACTGTTTCTGATGACCCAACCGTTTTTAATGAATCCAATTTGAAAAAATACAGTCTACTCATTTTTACCAGCACCAATAATGATGTGTTTGATACCGATGCACAAAGGCTGGCATTCAGAAGGTATATAGAGGCCGGAGGCGGATTTGTAGGGGTTCATTCAGTTACCGGTACCGAAAGAAATTGGACTTGGTTTAAGATGATGATTGGCGAAACTTTTTCCTGGCATGCAAAAGGGCAGAAGTTCGGCATTAAAAATATAGATCCCACGCATCCTTCTATGAAAGGTGTTCCGGCATATTGGGAAAGAGAAGATGAATGTTATTTTGGAAAAGAATTGTATCCGGGCATGAAAGTATTGATGGCACATGATTTAAAAACGATCAATGCAGACCAGACCGATTTGGTGATGAAAAACAAAGGCTCTTTTGAATCCTATTATCCGGCCGTTTGGTACCAAAATTTTGAAGGCGGAAATGTTTGGATCACCACATTGGGCCACAGCAAAGAAAGTTACCAAGATCCCATTTATAAAAATCATTTATTACAAGGTATCAAATTTGTTGCCAATCAATTCAAAGGCATTAATTATAAAAATGCACATGCGGTTTCGAAAGACGATTTGCTTAAAAATTAGTAGTGAAAAATTAAAAGTGAGAAGTGAAAGGGGAAAAGTGAGAAGTTAATATTTGAAAATAAATATCTATTATTCTTCGTTTCACCATTCACGTTTCACGTTTCACCATTCACCTTTCACTTTTCACCTTTCACCTTTCACCATTTCAACTCTTCTCTCAAATATTAACCCCTATGCGTATTTTTTTCCTATTCACATTAGCTACTACTATTATGATGAATATTAGTGCACAACAGCCGGTAAAATTAATTACCCTTGATCCGGGGCATTTTCATGCGGCGTTGATTCAAAAGTCAATGTATCCACAAGTAGATCCGAATGTGCATGTGTATGCTAAAAAAGGGAATGATCTTTCACAGCATTTAGATAAAATAAAAGCATATAACTTGAATGCTGCCGCACCTACCACATGGAAAGAAGTGGTGTATGAAGGAGATGATTATTTGGCAAGAATGTTAAAAGAGAAAAAAGGTAACGTAGTAGTGTTGGCAGGGAATAACCAACTGAAAACTGATTATATTTTGCAATCTGTTCAATCGGGCTTTCATGTTTTTTCTGATAAGCCCATGGTGATCAATGAAAAAGGGTTTAACCAACTAAAATCAGCATTTAAAACAGCGAAAAAAAACAAAGTATTGCTGTATGATATCATGACAGAGCGCTATGAAATCACCACTGTTTTACAAAGGGCCTTATCCATGATGCCGGATTTGTTTGGTCTATTACAAAAAGGAACCATCGATGAACCCGCTGTAACGAAAGAAAGTGTACACCATTTTTACAAATATGTTTCCGGTGCTGTATTAACTCGTCCGGCTTGGTTTTTAGATACGGAACAAGAAGGAGAAGGAATTGTAGATGTAACCACCCATTTAGTAGACCTGGTACAATGGGAATGTTTTCCGGATGTTAAGATAGATTATTTGAAAGATATCAAAATCAACAAAGCCAAAAGTTGGACCACCACCATTTCAAAAAACCAATTTACCGAATTAACAAAGATGCCTACGGCACCGACATATTTGGATAAATATTCCGATGCTGAAAAAAACATTAAAGTATTGTGTAATGGAGAAATCAATTATACTTTAAAAGGGGTACATGCCAAAGTATCTGTGCAATGGAATTACAAAGCGCCGGAAGGAACCGGTGATACACATTATTCTATCATGCGGGGTACAAAAGCCAACTTAATTATTCGGCAAGGAGCAGAACAACAATTTAAACCTACGCTTTATATCGAACCGGTCATTTATTCAATGGTATTGGATTCGGAAGTGGTCAAAGCAATTGCAAAATTAAATAGTGAATTCAAAGGGGTAAGCATGAAAAAAAATGAGAAAGGTTGGGAGATATTAATTCCTGAATCATTTAAGGATGGACACGAGATACATTTTTCCAGAGTAACCCAAAAATTTTTAGACTATTTATTGAATCATAACATGCCATCATGGGAAGTTCCCAATATGTTGGCTAAATATTATACAACTACGCAAGCACAAAAACTTGCCGCTAAAAAATAAGTAAATGAAAAATAACAAATTCAAAATTCTTTTTTTTATTGGCTTTTGCATAGCTGGGTTTTCAACACAATTATTTTCTCAGACAAAAACAACTACGTTACCTCAAGGGTCTTATCGTACCATATTTGAA
>JANOVY010000156.1:0-3290 GCA_031417635.1 Bacteroidota bacterium
TAAATGGCCAGTAAATCAACCCAAAAAATGACTACTTATCCAAGTATTTTCAACGACGTAATTGGACCTGTTATGAGGGGGCCTTCCAGCTCTCATTGTGCAGCTTCTTTGCGTATTGCAAGGCTTTGCAGAGACCTGATGAATGATTCCATGAAGACCATTTTGATCGAATTTGATCCCAACGGTTCATTGGCAACAACGCATAAAAGCCAAGGTTCAGATATGGGATTATTCGGTGGATTTCTAGGTTGGGAGGCATATGATGAACGTTTACCCGAATCTGAGAAATACTTGATGACAGCGGGCATAGAGGTTATCATTAACGTTTGTGATATCGGGGCAAATCATCCCAATACTTACCAACTAACCCTTAGCAATGAAAAGGAAACCCGAAAACTAATAGCGATTTCTACGGGTGGTGGTATGATTGAAGTCATTGCGATTGATGGAGTTCAAGTATCGATGGCCGGTGATTATTTTGAAACTTTAATTTATTGTAAATCGCCTGAAAATGTGATGACATATATTAAAGCCACGATGGTATTTGATGATCTTATTTTTCATAAAGGCGCAACTTCATTTATTGAAATGAAATCTCAGTCTTGTCCAGATTCTATTATTTGCAAAGAATTGGAACAAATGGAAGGGGTTTTGGATATCAAAATATTAAAGCCGGTTTTGCCGATCATGGCTAGGAAAAATATGACCGTTCCTTTTATTTCTTGTCAGGAAATGATGCAGTACAATGAGGATAAAAATAAATCGCTTTGGGAACTCGCTGTCGATTATGAAACTGCACGTGGAAATATCTCAGCTGAAGAGGTATTTGAAAAAATGCGAAGTATCATTCATATCATGGGAAATGCAATAACCTCCGGGTTGAAGGGCACCCAATATGTAGATCGAATTTTAGGTAGTCAATCAGTTCAGTTTAAAGAGAAATTAGAAGGGAATCAATTGATTGGCGGGGATGCCAATAACCGAATTATCATGTATGTTTCGGCTATGATGGAAGTGAAAAGTTCAATGGGGGTAATCGTTGCTGCGCCAACTGCAGGCTCATGTGGGGCATTGCCCGGGGCCTTGTTCGGCACTGCACATTCGTTGGCATTAGAGGAAGATGAAATTGTAAAAGCCATGCTTGCAGCCGGACTCATTGGTGTATTTATTGCCGCACATGCCACTTTTGCAGCTGAAGTAGGTGGTTGCATGGCAGAAACCGGCTCGGGAGGTGGAATGGCAGCGGCTGCAATTGTGGGCATGAAAGGAGGCAGTTTACAACAAGCGATTGCCGCAGCCTCGCTTGCTTTGCAAAATTCATTGGGCATTATTTGCGATCCGATAGGTAACAGAGTAGAAGCACCTTGCCTTGGAAGGAATGTAATGGCGGCGACCAATGCCATTTCATGTGCAAATATGGCTTTATCAAATTATGAACAGCTAATCCCGCTTGATGAGGTGATTGAAACCATGAAAGCAGTTGGTGATCAAATACATCATACCCTACGTTGTACCAATTTAGGCGGACTCTCTATAACCCAAGCAGCCAAAAAAATTGAGGCAATGCTGGAAGAACAGCCAAATACGTTTTTTAAGAGTTGTTAGTCCTATTTCTAGTAATACAAACTCTCTATATATATAAGTTTTTTTATTATTATCTATTTTTGGGGTTACTTTTTGGTAAAAAGGGTATTAAGGGTAGATAAAACAATAAAAATGATACAAAAAACATATTTCAAGACCAAAGACTATTGTAAAGTAAAATTCTCTTTTACTGTTGAGAATGCAGAAACCATTGAGATTCTGGGATTAAACAGCGACTGGGAAAATTCTATCGTAATGAGCAAAAAGAAAGATGGCAGCTTTTCTGCCGATGTTTCTTTACCCAAAGATTCTCAACACGAGTTCAAATACCGCGTAAATGCATCTGAGTGGATTAATGATCCTTCTGCAGACAGCGAAAGTCCTAATGTGTATGGCGGGAGTAACAGTGTGGTTTCGATTTAGTTAAAATGGTTAAAATAGTTAAAGGGGTTAAAAGGGTTAAAGAAGTAAATTTATTTTAACCCCTTTAACTATTTTAACCCCTTTAACAAATTTATCCTTCGACAACTAAAAAAAGCAAGCCAAGCCCTTTTTCGTTTCATTATTAAAAAAGTAAAGTAAACTCAGCTCACTACTACCGCTGAAACCTTTGGCTTTGCTAAGGTCTGAGCTGGTGATATCGTAACTGAGCCCGAGTTGATAATTCATAGATCGTAGACCGATATATGGAAAGAAGGCGTCTTTTACCCTATACCAACCACCAAAATAAAGACTAAAATCCGATTCACCAATGCCTAATCCATTGGCAGGACCTAATACAAATTCATTGGAGTCAGTTTGTTGCATTAGATGTGTGTTTTGGATATATTATCCTTTTCTCGCACATTCAAGTTGGCGACCAGATGAATAGTATATCGTCTTTGCAATGAGCCATTCTTACCCTGAAATAAGACAGTTTTGGCTCAAGTATATGAAACTTGCTGGCGCCAAGGGTAAAATGGTTTTCATTTTCATCTCGGTCATTATATAAGATGCCCGTATTCACATCTCCATAAGAAACATGGTGGTTCAACACCGTTTCACCACTTGGGATGCTTAAATTAAATCCACCACTGGTAAATTGGTTACTGAAAGAAATTTTACTAAAATCAACATTGCTTCGGGAATAGCCCAACTGCACACCTATGCCAATACCTTGGTTTCCGGTAGCATCTGGACTTTATTAAACCCATTTGATACTGAAATATAATTATTCTTATAAATACCCCCTTGTGACTGATCATACAAGGCCATTACACCTATTCCCCATCGATCATTCATACCAATACTATTTTAAAGAATCTTTGTATCGTAAGAGACCGTTCCCGTTATATACGGATCACCAATATTGGACCATTGGTTTCTATAATTGATTGCTAGTCGCTGTGTTCCTTCAAAATATCCGGTGAAAGCCGGGTTAAATATTATGGGCGAGCTGAAATATTGCGAAAAATGTGGATCCTCCGCAAAAGCATTTGTTTGCCATTGGCAGAAAACATACAAATGAATAATATTCTTTTATCGAAAATCTGCATTAGTAAATTAATTATTTATGATTAGTTATGATATTGGCATATCTAAAGAATTACTATCTTGTCGGTGCATATTTATAATCTATATGAAAACTGCCCAACAACATTTTATTGCCTCAAAATGGCATACACTCACTCAATCACAGAATTTCGACAATACTTCCTGCCAACTGG
>JANOVY010000157.1:0-1533 GCA_031417635.1 Bacteroidota bacterium
CTTTTAGAGACAAACCCAGCATCACTCGATTAATTGATAACCTAGAAAAACAAAAAATGGTCAGGAGAATGCCATCCAAAACAGATAGAAGGATTAACCTAGTTTGTTTAACTGATGCGGCCAAAGGGATACAGGACATGACCATTGAAATTGCCAATCAAACTATGAATGAGGCATTGGTGGATGTAAATAAAGAAGACATTGAAAGAGTGAAAATTGTTTTTCAAAAAGTGTATGATAATCTTACGTGAGTAGTGAAAAGTGAATCGTCATTTGTGAAGCTTCAGTCGTTAGTTGGGTCATCCGAAAATCCGTAATTCGTAATTACATAATAAACTATTTTACCAATAAACCAATAAACATTTTCATATGGAAGCTACTAAACAAGCCACCGCACTTTTAGGCGGAGAATGGTTAATTAAAGAAAGCAATCCTTTCGATACATTCATTCCTGAAGATTTTAATGAAGAACAAACAATGGTGATGGATATGTGTCACCAGTTTTTAAATACAGAGATTCTTCCCAATATTGAAAGGATTGATAAACTAGAGCCCGGTTTAATGCCTTCCTTACTTCAAAAAGCAGGGGAACAAGGTTTATTGTCTACTTCTTTTCCGGAGCAATATGGCGGATTGGGCAAGGACTTTATTACTTCAACCATTGTGAATGAAGGTCTGGGTGGTGGATTCTCTTTTTCAGTGGCAGTAGCCGCTCACACAGGTATTGGCTCTTTGCCTATCTTGTATTTTGGTACAGAAGCACAGAAGCAGAAATATATTCCCAAACTAGCCAGCGGTGAGTGGAAGGGAGCATACGGATTAACTGAACCCAACAGTGGAAGCGATGCTTTAGGAGCTAAGTCAACGGCAAAATTGAGCGATGACGGTAAGCATTATATTTTAAATGGGCAAAAATGTTGGATCACCAATGGAGGCTTTGCAGATGTATATACAGTTTTTGCAAAGATAGATGGCGATAAATTTACCGGCTTTATTCTTGATCGTGGAATGGAAGGTTTTACCCAAGGTCCGGAAGAGCATAAAATGGGAATCAAAGGATCCTCTACTGTACAATTGTATTTTCAGGATTGTAAAGTACCTGTAGAAAATGTGTTGGGTGAGATAGGTAAAGGGCATTTGATTGCTTTCAATATTTTAAACATTGGTCGTTTAAAATTATGTGCTGCTGCATTAGGAGGTGCCAAAAGTTCTGCCAATATTGCTATTCAATATGCAAAAACACGGGAGCAATTTAAACTCCCCATTGCAAAATTCGGAGCCATTAAACATAAAATGGCTGAGATGGCTATTCGTATGTGGGTTTGCGAATCTGCCACATTTAGAACGGCAAAATGGATTGATAACAAAGAACATGAATTATTGGCAAGTGGTAAATCTTTTGCAGAAGCTTTATTAGGGGCTGCCGAAGAGTTTGCCATCGAATGCTCTATGTTAAAAGTGTATGGAAGTGAAGTGTTGGATTATGTGGTGGATGAGGGTGTTCAAATACATGGTGGTAATGGTTTTAGTGAT
>JANOVY010000158.1:0-4887 GCA_031417635.1 Bacteroidota bacterium
CCTTAGTCTTAAATTAATAAAAGACAATCTTCCGGAAGAAATCAGTTATGGTGAAATAAGAATGGCCGTCGCGGGACGTTCGGGGCACTAAAGCGACCAGAAAGTTACACCATCAAATTAAAAATAGAAAACCACAGCAACTTTTTTTAAGCCCTCTCACAAATCATCAACAGTAAAAAAATAAAACATTTCTTACAACATTACACCGCATATCGTTCAGGTAGCTTTTGCGCCCCGACCGCTACCGACCGCGAATTCCAAGGCCCGCAACTCTGCCCAGGTAAATGAGTTACCCGGTAGCATAAAACCACAATGCCCACCTTGATCGGGGGTTTCTAAAAATAACGAATCATTAGCAGCAGCCTCATCATATCCTATACAGGCTTCTAATAAAAAAGGGTCATTCAAAGCTTGAACAAGTAAAGAAGGAACAAGGATGTTTTTTAATAAAGGCTTTACGCTGGCTCGGGCATAAAAATCATATGCGTCAGAAAATCCATGAAGCGGAGCCGTATAGCGGTTATCAAAATCTATAAAATTTTTAATTTTTTCATAACCGCTTGAACTAATTTGTCCGGGGAATAATTTTTCTTTTTGTTTTATTTTAATACCCAGCTTCGAAAGAAAACGATTTGCATATATTTTATTGCCTCGCATGGATAAAGCTTTCACACCGGCCAGTAAATCGCATGGCACTGAAAAAGCAATGGCTTTCTTTATTTGGGACGGAACTTTTTCAGGAAATTCTCCAAGAACGCGCAAAGTTAAACTCCCTCCCATACTATAGCCGATTAATACAACTTCATCATAGGTATAACGATTAATGGCATGGTCGATTACTAAACGAAGGTCTCCGGCATCTCCATGATGGTAAAAGCGAACCAGCCTGTTCATCTCTCCGCTACAACTTCTACAGTTCCATCCTAAAATATCATATCCTTTTTGGCTAAAAAGACGGGCCATCCCTAAAACATAATGACGGTGAGAATCTCCTTCCAATCCATGTGTAATGATTACCAATTTTCTACTTTCAGGCGACATCAAGGTCCAGTCAAGATCTACAAAATCACCATCTGGTAATTCAAGGCGCTCTCTTTGTTGGTATTGAAAAGGGACTTTTCTTACTAAACTGGGATAAATTGTTTGAATATGCCCATTGAACTGCCAGAAAGATGTGCCGTATTTAGGTTTAGGTAGAATGGGCATAGACTGAATTATGGGTAAAAGTAAATAGAAACCCAATTCGATTGAACACAATTCCAATTTCGTATCTTCAAATAATGGTTCGAAATAAATATTTGAAATATTTTAATGCACTCTCCCCATTTAATACCAGGAGAACAAGGGATATTTTTAATGTGAATCCAACCATTGTTCCACAAAGAGAAGAAGCATCAGATTTTCTAGTTCATGTTTTTGATTTTACAAATGACTTTCTGGAAGAAAAAACGACTACTAATATTAAGGATTGTTTCGCTTATAAAGAAAATAACCATATATCATGGATTAATATAGACGGCATTAAAAAAAATGAGGTAGAGACCATTTGTCAACATTTTGATATACATATGTTGATACAGGAAGACATTCTGAGTGTTAGTCAACGGCCCAAAATGGATGAGATAGATTCATTGCTGTTTTGTTTGTTGAATATGTTATATTTTAACGAAAAAACAGGAGCCGTAGAAACGGAACAAATTAGTATTGTTTTGGGAAAAGATTTTGTGATTTCATTTCAGGAAGATTATAAAAGAGATGTATTTAATCCCATTAGAGAAAAGCTACAACTTAACAACAGCAAACTTAGGCAAAGTGGCGCCGATTATTTATGTTATGCCTTGCTAGATATGATTGTAGATAATTATTATTTAGTGATGGAAAAATTAGGGAATCGAATTGAGTTATTGGAAGAAAAAATTATACGAAGTAGCAATACACGTTCATTGGTTGAGATTAATAATTTGCGAAAAGAATTGATAGTACTTAAAAGAAATGTAAGCCCTGTTAGAGATTTGATCAATGGGTTTATCAGAAGCGATAGTGATTTACTGGAAGAGAAGACAACAAAATATTTCAAAGATATTTACGATCATATTGTACAAGCCAATGACTTGGCAGAAAGTTATCGAGATATGATGATGAACTTACAAGATCTTTATTTGAGTAACGTAAATTTAAAAATGAATGAAGTGATGAAAGTAATGGCGGTTGTTACTTGCTTACTTGCTCCGGCAACCGTAATCGGCGGAATCTTTGGAATGAATTTTGACGTCATTCCTTATTTACATAACCAGTTCGGGTTTTATTTAGCCGTAGGTCTCATGCTCATTTTCCCCATCTGGATGGTTATTTCTTTTAAGAAAAGAGGATGGTTTTAAAAATAATTAGCGAATGATTGTATTGCGATTTGACGGATTATTTTCATCCGTCAAATCGCAAATTTGTCAATTCAACAATTTTCTTACACTTTCACCAATTTCCATTTCCCGCGTTTAAATAAAATTACACTGGTGATGGTTATACAGGTTTCGGTTGTTACAATCGCAATAAAAACGCCGGTAGGGCCCATTTGTAAAACGATGGCTAATAAATAAGCAAAAGGTATTTGAAATACCCAAAACCAAAAAAGATTAATCCATGTGGGTGTTTTACTGTCACCGGCACCATTAAAGGCATTTATCATCACCATGCCCACTCCATAGAATATATATCCCATACTTACAATTCGTAAGGCAGTAACCGCTGTTTTAACAACTGCCGGATTTGTATTGATTAATCCCACAAAAAATTCGGCACTACTTACAAATAATAAGGATACAAAAGCCATGAAAATAGCATTGTATCGAGCCGTTTTCCAAACCGATTCTTCAGCTCTCTCTGGTTGTTTAGCGCCAAGGTTTTGTCCTACCAAAGTGGCGGCTGCATTACTCAAACCCCAAGCAGGCATAATAAAAAATATAAGCAAACGGATAGCAATCGTATATCCGGCAACTGCATCACTTCCAAAACCGGAAATAATACGTGCCATCACAATCCAGCTGGCAGAGCCTATCAAAAACTGTAAGGTAGCGGTAGAGGCAATATTAAAAATTGATTTCAATATTTCTTTGTCCGGAATAAAATGGCGCATGAAAATTTTAATAATCCCTTTCCCTTTGAATAAATGATAGATCTGATAACATACACCAATTCCTCTGCCGGTAGTTGTTGCAATGGCTGCTCCGGGTAATCCATATTGATGTATTAATAGTGGACAGAGAATAATATTGCAAATATTGGCCAGCCATAAACTGCGCATGGCGATAGCCGCATCACCTGCGCCTCGAAAGATGCCATTGATTAAAAACAGTAACATGATAACACCATTTCCGGTTAACATAATTTTTGTATAGGATGATCCCATGGCTACAACCTGTGCATCACCACCCATCAGGCTCAAAACATTTTCAGCAAAAAATAGCCCGATACCACTGATGGCAATGATTACTATAAACGATAAGATGGCCGCTTGTGCGCCAGCTTTGGCAGCCCCATCATAATTTTTTTCACCTACCCTCCTGGCAACCATGGCAGTGGCCGCCATACTTAAACCAATGGCTACAGAATAAACAATGGTTAAAAAAGATTCGGTTAAGCCAACTGTTGCGGTGGCTCCTGGCCCTAGTTTACCTACAAAAAAAATATCAACTACCGCAAACACAGATTCCATACACATTTCAAGAATCATGGGTACGGCTAATAGAAAAATAGCTTTTCGAATACTACCGGTGGTAAAATCTGCGTGTTCGCTTTGTAAGGATTCTTTAAGATAGCCCCAAATAGTGTTAGGGCTCTTTTTATGAGCATTGACAGACATTATAATCGTTTAATAATATTGAAAAAATAGTTAATAAGCAACAACATGCGCCATTGCAAAACGTTGGGGTAATTTGCACTTACTTCTCAATTAAGAATCTAAGCACAGCTTAGTTTTTCATCGGCATTACATTTGTGTAGTTGTCTAATGGGATAGACACACTATTTACAAGTGAAAATAGGCATTTCTGCTGTATGACAAAAAATAAAGTGAAAAAATATAGAAACAGTGTGGTTGATACAAATGAGAAAATGAATAACAAAGGCTGTAAAACAGCAACGTACTTTTTTGAACCCCTTGCTAAGAATCTAACAAATGGGTATTGTTGACAATAATTGAAAAAAGGGCGCCTGGATTAAACGGTTTGGTGATACATCCATTCATGCCCGATTTGGCAGCATGCGATTCAATATCGAAATTAATAGTTGAAGCGGTTAGCGCAATAATAGGTACTTCAGTATTAAACTTTCTTACTTCTGTAGTGGCTGTATACCCGTCCATTACAGGCATTTGAATATCCATTAGCACCAGGTCATAATGATTATTCCTGATTTTTTCTACGGCAATTGCACCATTATTGGCAAGTTCTACATTTGCATTCCAGTTCTGTAGCATTTTTTCTGCTACCAAAACATTAAAAGCTACATCTTCAACAAGCAAAATGCGAATACCTTGCAAGTCGGGTTTTTTTGTACCCATGGAAGTTGAAGACATTGCTTCTTCTATAAAGAGACTTGAGTCTTTTTTTACACTAAGTGTAAAATAAAAGCGTGAACCTTTACCGGGTTCACTTTCCAGTTCAATACGGCTATTTTGCAATTCAAGTAAACGTTTAATAATGGTAAGGCCCAGGCCGGATCCGCCAAAATCACGGGTAATATTATTGTTAACTTGCGTAAAGCGCTCAAAAATAAGTTCTTGTTTATCTTTTGGAATTCCCATACCTGTATCTTCAACAGAAAAATCTAATAATAAGTGAGTATCATCTTTGGATTTTAATTCTACTCGAATAATAATGGTTCCATTTAAGG
>JANOVY010000159.1:0-68298 GCA_031417635.1 Bacteroidota bacterium
TTTTTGAATGGCTTCTGTAAAGCTTCTACCAATGGCCATTACCTCTCCCACACTTTTCATTTGAAGACCTAATGTATCATTAGCACCTTTGAATTTATCGAAATTCCAGCGAGGCATTTTTACGATTACATAATCCAATGCTGGTTCAAAATACGCTGAAGTTGTTTTAGTGATTTGATTTTTTAATTCATCAAGTGAATAGCCAATCGCAAGTTTTGCAGCGATTTTTGCAATGGGATATCCTGTAGCTTTTGAGGCCAATGCAGATGAACGGCTTACCCTTGGATTGATTTCAACGGCAATTAAGTCCTCCGTTTCCGGATTTAATGCAAATTGTACATTGCAACCACCTGCAAAATTGCCTAATGAACGCATCATTAACATGGCTTTATTTCTCATGTCTTGGTAAGCAGTATCACTAAGTGTCATGGCCGGTGCAACGGTTATTGAATCGCCGGTATGTACACCCATTGGGTCTAAATTCTCAACGGTACAAATAATTACTACATTATTGTTTTGATCTCTCAATAATTCCAATTCGTATTCTTTCCAACCTAGGACTGCTTTTTCAACCAATACTTCATGAATGGGGGAAGCTTTTAATCCTCTTTCCAATGCCAAATCCAAATCATCTTTGGTATGTACAATTCCGCCACCGGTTCCTCCAAGTGTAAAAGATGGTCTGATAACAAGGGGGAATCCAATTTCCTGTGCAAATTCCTTTCCCTCTAAAAAGCTATTAGCAACCCTACTGGGGGAGGTAGCTATTCCGATTTTTACCATTAACTGACGAAATTGTTCCCTATCTTCTGCTAAATCAATAGCAGCAACGTCTACGCCAATTAATCGAACACCAAATTTTTCCCAAACGCCCAATTCATCTGCTTCTTTACAGAGGTTGAGAGCGGTTTGTCCACCCATCGTAGGCAGAACAGCGTCGATTTGGTTTTCTTCCAGAATTTTTTCGATACTCTCAACGGTTAATGGCAGCAAATACACCCGATCGGCCATCATAGGATCTGTCATGATAGTAGCAGGGTTGCTATTAATCAGAATTACTTCAATACCTTCTTCACGAAGGCTTCTGGCAGCCTGGGAGCCTGCATAATCAAATTCGCAGGCCTGACCAATAATAATTGGGCCTGAGCCAATAATTAACACCGATTTTAATGAATTGTCTTTAGGCATGGTTGCTGATAAATAAATTGTGCAAATGTAAGCCTGTGGAAGGAAAACAGCTATTAATTTTTATCATCAATTTGGAAATTATCAACAATAAGAGTATATTATGTGTTATCATTACAGATTCAAAACATAATCAAAAAACATGGCAGTATTAAAAGAGGGAAGTAAAGCACCCATATTTAAGGGGGTTGACCAGAATGGGAAGGCGATTTCCCTCGCCGATTTTAAAGGCAAAAAAGTGATTTTGTATTTTTATCCGAAAGACGATACACCTACCTGTACCATTCAGGCTTGTAACCTTCGGGATAATTATGCAGCCTTATTAAAAAAGGGATATCAGGTAATTGGCATTAGTACCGATGATGTTAAAAGCCATAAAAAGTTTGAAGAAAAACATAAGTTGCCTTTTCCTCTGGTAGCGGATGAGGACAAAAAAATTGTAGATAAATACAATTTATGGGGTGAAAAAAAATTGATGGGTCGCACCTATATGGGCACAACCCGAACTACTTTTTTAATTAATGAGACCGGCATGATTGTAAAAATTATTGATAAACCGGAATCGAAAAATCATACGGAAGAAATATTGGCAGCTTGGAAAACGGTGGCATAAATCATGAGTGGTGAGTCGTGAATCGTGAGAAAATCAATTTACCTTTTCATTACTCACGATTTACGTCTCACATTTAACGTTCTTATTTGGTCACAAAAAAAGCAACTGTTATGAAAACTAACAGTTGCTTTTTTATGTATATCAATACTTGATTATTTCTTCGTCTCCAACAATTTAAAGAATTGATCTAACTGAGGCAATATCACGATACGTGTTCTTCGGTTAGTAGCACGGCCATCCGGAGTAGCATTGTCTGTCATGGGAAGGTATTGGCTTCTACCTGCTGCAGTCATTCGTTTAGGGTCTAATCCATATGTGTCTTGTAATATCCGAACAATGGTAGTTGCTCTTTTTACACTCAGATCCCAATTATCTATAATACCTACACTGCGTATGGGAATTGAGTCTGTATGACCTTCCACCATAAATTCTATCTCGGGTTGTGCATTCAGCACTTTGGCCACCTTGCCCAATACTTCTTTGGCACGGTCGTTAACTTCAAAGCTGGCACTTTTAAATAGCAGCTTATCAGAAATATCTACAAACACAACCCCTTTATCTACTTTTATATCAATATCTTTGTCATCTAAATTGCCGATAGCTCCTTTTAAGTTCATGACCAATGCCATGTTCAAAGAATCTTTGCGAGCGATAGAACCTTGCAGATCTTTAATATAAATATCTTTCGCACCAATATTATCCAACGATTTGCGAATACTTTCCGCTTGTGAACCGGTAACTACTGATAGGTCTTTTAGCTGATTTAATACTGTATTGTTGTTTTGTTTCAAATAATCGATTTGTTTATTCAAGTCGCTATTTTGTGTTTCTAAAGAAGATTTAACGGTGTTTAACTCGGAAATTTGGCTATTCGATTTGTCTAAAAGTCCGTTTAGCCTTTTAATTTCCTCCTGTAGATCACGGTATTTGGCTTGCATATCCAGATAATTGCCGCTTAATTCACTGTATTTGGCTTTTTCGGCGTCTAATTTTTTTGTGCTTACGCAGGAAAAAAGGGTTAGTGAACAAAACGCGACTAATAAGGATACTTTCAAATTCATTGGAAATGTATTAAATGATTAAATAGAACCTTCTAAAAACGAATGGAGAAAGAAAAAATTGTGCTTCCCAATCTATTTAGCAGTGTTTTTTACTAAAAGAAGCAATTATTTTTTGAAGAGATATTGTAACCTTTTATAATTGGCCTACACAAAACAAACCATTTCTCAGGTACCGGCAAATTGCTTTTTGATGAAAAGGAAGCGAATGATCATTTCACCAAAAAGTTTTCAATAGAAAACATGAATCAAACGAATGACAAGAATTACATTTTTATTTTTAGGATATAAAAGGGTAGGTTATGCAAAGACAACTGTTTCCTTTTCACGGTTCCATTTTTCATACTGCTCACTAAAACTGGCATCTATCATTTTTCGTTTGATTTTTAAAGTAGGGGTTAATAAGCCATTTGCGATAGTCCATTCATCCGGCAATACAATAAGTTTAGATAAATGTTCATGATGCTCTAGACCTTTGTTTATGGCTGATAGCATTTCTGTAAACTGTGATACCAAAATTTCGTTTGCTTGATTTTTGGCAGTTTCTGATAGCGTACACAAAATCATTGCGCTGGGCATGCCGGAACCTACCACACAAACCTGTGCCGGTAAAGGACTTTGTAAGAATTTACTTTCAATGGGTGCCGGCATAATATATTTGCCTTTGCTAGTTTTAAACTGATCTTTTATTCGGCCGGTAATGGTTAAATAGCCATCTGCATCAATTGACCCTTCATCACCGGTACGCAAAAAACCATCTTCAAAACATTCGGCTGTTAATGCCGGTTCTTTGTAATAGCCCAACATCGATGCCTCACTTTTTACCTGTACTTCATTGTCTTTTCCTAGTCGAACTTCTACGCCATCATATGCCTGACCAACTGTACCAAAACGAACAGCCCCATTTCTGTTTGAGTGTGATAAAGCTACATTTTCAGTCATACCATATGCTTCCTGAATAATAATGCCCATTCGAGCATACCAATGCAACAAAGCAGGATTGATAGGAGAAGCGCCGGTGAAAATAAATTTCCCATTAGAAAGTCCTAATTTCTTTTTCAGCACTTTTTTGATTAGTTGAGAAATCAATGGAATAGATAATAAAGTGTCTAACTTTTTTTGCGGCATTTTTTTCAAAATTCCTTCCTGCATTTTTTCCCAGATACGGGGGACTGCCAAGAATACGGTGGGTTTGGTATCTGCTAAATTTTTAGCAAAAGTGTCCATTGATTCTACAAAATAAACGGTGCTTCCTGTAAAAACGGCACCACATTCAACCAGCATCCGTTCTGCTACATGGCATAAAGGTAGGTATGAGAAAAAGATTTCGTCTTGTAGGTCGGGATAGCTTTTAAGAAAAGCATTTACGGCAAATGCTACTGCGTTAAAATCATGCATGACACCTTTGGGTTGTCCGGTTGTACCCGATGTGTAGACAATACAAGCCAAGGCTTTTGGATCAATGACCGGTTTGCCGGATATTCCTTGTTCACCGGCAATTAAATCGTTCCAATTAAGACAGTCCGCATTGGGATAAAATGGAAAAGTAATTCTGATTAAATTATCAGGTACCCCGGTACACAATTCTTCCGGGTTATCAAGTTTACCAATAAATATGGCTTTACTTTCGCTATGAATAATAATTTCCCTTAGTGCATCAGGGGTAATATTTGGATACAGTGGTACCGATATACAACCAGCCATGGCAATCGCAAGATCTGTCATGATCCAGTGAGCACAGTTTTTGCTTAGAATAGCCACTTTGTCGTTTTTACCCAACCCCATTTGCTGTAATGCAGCTGCCATACGTCTAACCTGACTTCCGGCTTCTTGCCAAGTAAACTTTTGGTAAACGCCTTTTACGGGTTCTGCCAAAAAAAGTTTGTTTGCATTTTTATATTCAAACTCACAAAACTTATCAATAATAGTCGGTAATTGATTTTGCATAAGTGTTATTTAAGTAGGTGTTGTTAAAAGATGTGCCATTCCTAATTCAGGGTTCTTTCCTTTCAAAGTGGCATAAAACCGATAAATTCTTTGAAAATCTGCTGCCTCATCATCAGTTGTGTAAAAGGGTTCAGCAAATGTGCATTGTTTTTTTTCAAAATCCAACCCTGACATAACGATTGGTACCCCGGCATTTTTTGCAATATGGTAAAATCCGGTTTTAAGCCTGTCAACTTTTTTACGGGTTCCTTCGGGTGAAAGCACTAGTACAAATGATTCGTGTGCATTAAAAAGGGCTACTGCCTGCTCTACAACATTGTGATTACTCGATCGGTCTACGGGGAAACCACCTAATTTTCTAAAAATAAAGCCAAAAGGACCTTTAAATAATGAGTCTTTTCCAAGGAATTTAGCATGCAATATTTGCACTTGGCTTCGAATGGCAATACCAATCACAAAATCCCAACTGCTGGTATGTGGGGCAACGAGTACGACACATTTTTTAAGATGAATTGGAAAATCTCCTTTTATGGTCCATCCCATCATACGGAGAAAAAGGCCCCAAATTATTCGCATATTTCTGGCAATTGAAGTAGATAACAAGATAATAAGAAAGAGAGTTCATTTTGTAAATATTTTAAAAAAAATGGTTTTTACTGTTTTGGTGATTTTAACGCCCAGACAGTAAAAAAATACCAAATAATAAGCAATTTTCTAAATCGAATAAGCGTTATGCAATAAATATATCGTTATGTCGTCATTTAGAAGCTTTGTAGGTTCTGAGTTAATGTCTATTAAACAGAATATTTCTGCAGTGAGTAATATGATTCCCAAGAATATTAAACTAAAACCTAGTGAGAGAAGAAGCATGTTTAAGTTAAATTCGAAACGGGAGGAATTTGTTCAAAAAGCCATTAAACATATGCAAAAAAATCCAAATACGGTTCCTGCTTTTATCGATGTAACGCTTTGTAATAGTAATGTACATCTATATGGTCAATATGTAGAACTCTTACATGAGCTGGAACAACTGACAAAAAAGATGGAAGACGCAAAATTGGTAATTGGCCATGAAATCATGAAACAAACACGGGCTTATTTTCAAAACTCGAAAAATGCTGCAGAATCCGGAAATGAACTTTTGGGACAAATTTATCAAGAGTTAAAGCCACATTATGCTGTGGGTAGGAATAGCAAGAAGAAGGAAGTGTAGGGTTTGGTTAGGCGTTTGTGTAAACTAGTAAAAAAAGGGCATGAATTTTTGGAAAGCCTGCAATTTGAAGTCAACAGTAAATCTAACAAGAATACAAAACACAAATGGTTGTTGTTTAGAAAAATGCAATCACCATTTTTATAGTATTAAAGAATGATGAAAGACAATAAATACCATTTTCCTGTTAGATATTCTTTAATAAGCACTTTATATTATGCCAACAAGTTTATTGCCAATCCCGTTAATTTTATTTTAAAACGCTTGGATAAAGCCGGTGGAACCTATAGCACTTCATTGGGGTTTAACCAGAATATTATCGTTACACAAAATCCGGCTTTTATAAATTATGTTTTAAAAGAAAACCACAAAAATTATCATAAGTCTATTCTTACGGCAGAAAGAGCCGCTAAACTTTTTGGGAATGGGTTGATTTTCTCAAATGGAGAATATTGGTTAAAACAAAGAAGACTTATTCAACCGGCTTTTCATCGCGAAAAAATACAGGGGTTAAATGAAATTGTTATTAAGGTCATTAATGATTTTTTTGCTCAAATTCCGGAAGGGGCTGCTGTCGATATCTATCCATTGATGCATCAATTTGCATTTAATGTGATTATTAAATCGGTATTTGATATTGATTTATCACCGGCTACCATGACAGAATTAAGTGAAATATTAAGTAGCCTACAAGATTTTTTGATCAGAGATATCAATCAACCGGTTCATCGACTCATGTACCCATTTACGAGATCGAAAACAAAACACCTGAAAAAAGCCAAAAGAGTACGCGAAATTTTTGGCGAAATTATCACAAACCGAAAAAAAGAAACCAAAGCGTATGCCGATTTATTAGACATGCTTCTACATAGCCGTTATGAAGATACCGGTGAGCAAATGAGCGATGATCAATTAATTGATGAAGTGATTATTATCGTTTTTGCGGGACATGAAACAACCGCCAATACCCTGGCTTGGTTATTGTATTTAATTTCAGCTACGCCAACTGTTTATAACAAATTACTTTCTTCTATTGATAAACAATCCACGTTAGAAAGTCTTTTTGATGAATATTTAAAAGCAAACATTTATGAAGCAATGCGCATCTATCCACCGGCTTGGATGACAGATCGGGTTGCACTGGCGGATGACCAATTTGAAGAATATTCATACCCTAAAAACACAATTTTAGTACTTTTTTTGTATGGACTTCATCATGATAAAGAGTTTTGGAAAGAACATTCCATATTCAAACCCGAAAGATTTTTGGAAGATGCAGGATTGGTGAAATCAAAAAACTTTATCCCCTTTGGGGTGGGGCCAAGAATGTGTATTGGCAATAATTTTGCCATGATGGAAATGACATTTTTTCTACAATTGTTCCTAAAAAATTTTACAATAACCAACACAAACCAAATTCCCGAAATGAAGCCGGTAATTACTTTGCGGCCCGATAAAGTGGTATTGGGTATTTCAAAAAGATAGTTTTTTAAAAGACAAAAGGCATTATTTAGATGACGAAGTATTTTCATTTTTTCTTATTTTCAACAATTCGTATAATAATAGCTTAACCATGATTGATTTTTGTTGTTTTTATATGAACCAATTGCTACCCTTATCAGAAGTGGGTCTTCCATTAAATGATTTGGGTGTACAGCGCGGGTATGGAATTTTTGATTTTCTACGCATTAACCAATTTAACCCCATCTATTGTAATGATCATATAAAACGGTTTTTGGCTTCTGCTAAAGAAATGAGGTTGTCTGTGGGTAAGTCTGAACAAGAAATACAAAATATCATCCATCAACTAATTCAAAAAAACAACCTGCCACATTCAGGTGTTCGGATCTTGCTCACCGGTGGTATTTCACCGGATGGTTACCATATTGGCGAACCCAATTTGATTTTGATACAACAACCCATAATACCCCCAACTGACCATATGTATTCAAAAGAGTATAAACTGGTTTCCTATCAACATCAGCGACAATTAGCAAATGTGAAAACAACGGATTATTTGATGGCTATTTGGTTACAGCCTTGGGTAAAAGAAAGAGAAGCTGATGATGTATTGTATCATCAAAATGATTGGATACGCGAATGCCCAAGATCGAATTTCTTTATTGTATTGCCTAATCAAACAATTGTTACACCCTTTGATCATATTTTACATGGCATCACCCGAAAGCAGGTATTGAAAGTGGCAATGGAAAACGGGTTTGCTATTGAAGAAAGAGAAGTGAATCTGACCGAACTCCGGACTGCGAAAGAAGCTTTTATTACCAGTTCCACAAAACGAATTATTCCGGTAACGCAAATAGATGATATCTTATTTGAGCAATACACCGAAAAGTCTGTTACTGCTCGTTTATTTACACTTTTGCTACAACATGAAAATGCAGTAAACAGATTAACATCTTAAAACGGTTTTCCCAGCTTTGTTACTAATATCGATAGATGATGTAATTTGTAGTCCATGCCCCTTACCCCTTCTTATCATATGTATCCTTGCGGTGACTATGCAGTTACCATTGAATTGGGAGACAAAATTGACGTATCTATTAATCAACAAGTCATGGCTTTGTTTGTGTTTCTAAAGTCATTACATATAAGGGGTGTAAAAGATATCATTCCTTCATATCATTCAGTTACTGTTATATATGACATTGTAGCACTTTCTCAAAATTTAAAAAAAACCACAGTGTATGAAATGGTATGTGCACAACTGGAAAAGGCCGTTACAAACCTGAAACCGTCTGTTATTCAAACAAATAAACTGGTTCGAATTCCCGTTTGCTATGATAGTCAATTTGCTCCTGATTTGGAATCATTGGCTACACTACATTCTATAAAAATCGAAGAAGTCATTCGCTTACATACTTCAAAACAATATAGGGTATATATGCTTGGATTTTTACCGGGCTTTACCTACATGGGCATTCTAGATCAAAAAATTTGCACCCCTAGAAAAGCACAACCCAGAACCCATGTACCAGCGGGTAGTGTTGGCATCGCCGGTGAACAAACCGGCATATACCCTTGTGATTCACCCGGCGGTTGGCAAATCATTGGTCGAACACCTATTGCCATGTTTTCATCAGCCAATGAAAATCCTTGTTATTTAGAACCGGGTGATGAAGTAGAATTTTATCCAATTTCTGTATCAACATTTAATAAACTTAAAAAAGCATGAGTATCCGAATACAAAAAAACGGATTATTAGATACCATTCAAGATGCCGGCCGATTTGGTTTTCAACACCTGGGTATTAATCCCGGTGGAGCAATGGATATCATGGCAATGAAAATTGCCAATGCCTTGGTTGGGAATTCATTAGATGAGGCTGTTTTAGAAATGCATTTCCCTGCTGCAGAAATTGTGTTTGAAGAAACAGTTTTATTTGCATTATGCGGTGCAGATTTCGGAGCTACCATCAATGGTGATTTGGTGCCTTTGTATTGTCCGATTATTGTTCAATCCGGTGCTATTTTGAAATTCACAAAAATTTGTTTTGGAGCAAGAGTCTACATGACTATTAAAGGAGGATTTAAAGCAAATGAATGGCTGAAAAGTTATAGTACCAATCTGTTGGTAAATGCCGGTGGATTCAAAGGAAGGGCTTTGCAAAAAAATGATGAGCTATCTATTCAAAGCGATTATTCTCTTTCTAATTTTACTGCTAGCAAATCCTTTACATGCCTTTCTTGGTCGGCAAATATTTCGGACTTTTATGTTTCCAAATGTTTACGTTTTATTCCGGGGGCCGAATATTATGATTTAGCAGAAAGTTCAAGAAAGACTTTAGTCTCATCAGATTTTATAATTACCAAACAGAGCGATAGAATGGGTTACCGATTAAAAAGTAATCCATTGCAAGTAGACATTAAAAAAGAAATGATTTCTTCTGCAGTTACAAAAGGTACGATTCAATTATTGCCGGATGGGCAGCTCATTATTTTAATGGCAGAGCATCAAACTGCGGGGGGGTATCCCAGAGTGGGGCATATGATTAGTACAGATATCAATTCCTTGGCACAAATGAAGCCGGGGGAAAAATTTACCCTTCAAAAGACTGATATTGAATCCGCTGAAAAATTAGTTCTAAAGCAACAAAGGAATTTGCTACAACTCCAAAATGCCTGTAACTTTCATTTGCAAGCTTATTTAAATACATAAACATTTCTCCTCCTTTTTAAGGAGGAGATCGGTTGAATAGTGTCGCAGACATTATTCAACCAGAGGTGGTAAAGGGATGTAAATATGAATACAATCGATCTCAACTGCGATATGGGGGAAGGTTTCAATACCGATCCCCTTATTATGCCTTTTATCAGTAGTGCCAATATTGCCTGTGGTTTCCATGCCGGTGATGAATCTATCATGCATAACACAGTTAGATTAGCTATTCAACATAATGTAGCAATTGGCGCACATCCCGGATTTGCCGATAAAAAAAATTTTGGGAGAGCAGAAATCTATTTACCATTAGAAGAAGTATATGAACTTGTAAGAACACAAGTTCTGTTACTTCAAAAAATTGCCTCTGGTAATGGAGCAAAATTGCATCATGTAAAACCACATGGTGCATTATATAATATGTCTGCGAAAGACCCTGCTTTAGCTAGTACGATAGCAAAAGCTGTATTTGATACCGATCATAATTTGCTACTTTATGGATTAAGTGGAAGTCATTCTATTCATGAAGCCAAAAAAATGGGTCTGTCAACTGCCAGTGAAGTTTTTGCAGATAGAACTTATCAAAACAATGGTAGCTTAACGCCCCGGTCGCAACAAAATGCATTTATTACCCATTCATCAATGTCTATAACGCAGGTGTTACAAATGATCCAACAGCATACAGTAACCAGTGTTGATGACCAAAAGATTCCCATCATTGCTGAAACCCTTTGTTTACATGGCGATGGTATAGCGGCTGTTGCATTTGCAAAATCTATTCAACAATCGCTACAACAACATCATATCACCGTTCAATCTATGCAAAATTGAAAAAAATCGCTAGATCATCTGCCATTTCCGGGGCTGCATTTTTAATGGCTACATCTGCTATCGGCCCGGGATTTCTTACTCAGACAACTATTTTTACTCAACAGCTTTTATCAAGCTTTGGCTTTGTAATTGTGATTTCTATATTATTAGACATTGGGGCTCAAATGAATATTTGGCGGATCATAGCGGTAACAGAAAAAAGAGCACAAGATATTGCCAATGAGCTTTTACCCGGGCTGGGTTATTTCTTAGCTGCTTTAATATTAGTAGGGGGTCTAGCTTTTAATATTGGAAATATTGGAGGGTGTGGCCTAGGGTTGAATGTTCTTTCCGGTATGGATCCTATTGTTGGTGCAATCTTGAGTTGCGTGATTGCTCTATTTATTTTTTGGATGAAAGAAGCCGGAAAAATGATGGACAATTTTACTAAGCTATTGGGGGTCTTAATGATCGTATTAACTATGTATGTAGCAGTTAGTTCTCAACCACCATTAGGGCTAGTTATTCAACATAGCTTTTTCCCCGAACAATTAAGTGCAACAGCCATTGTAACATTAGTGGGTGGTACCGTAGGTGGTTATATAAGTTTTGCCGGGGGACACCGATTATTGGATGCAGGAATTAAAGGAGAAGCCTCTTTACCTGAGGTAAACAAAAGCGCGGTAACAGGCATTATTATAACGGCCATTATGCGTTTTGTTTTATTTCTTGCCGCATTTGGCGTCTTGGCAAACGGAGGATTATTGGATAAAACCAATCCCCCTGCTTCAGTATTTAGATTAGCGGCAGGAGAATTGGGATATCGTTTTTTTGGAGTAGTTATGTGGTGTGCTGCAATTACCTCTGTTGTGGGAGCTGCCTACACTTCTGTTTCTTTTTTAAGAACTTTTCATCCAAGGATTGAAAAACATTACCGCTGGATCATTTCCGGATTTATTGTTTTTTCTACAGTTGTCTTCGCCTTTTTAGGTAATCCGGTAAAAATTCTGGTGATGGTAGGTGCAATTAATGGTTTAATTTTGCCTATCGCATTGTCTGTTATGTTAATGGCTACTTTTAATAAAAAGCTGATTGGCCATTATAAACACCCCATTGCCTTGCAGATAGTGGGTTGGATAGTAGTTTTTGTTATGAGTTGGATGGGTATCCTAACCCTCATTACTTGGTTTGGCTAGAAAGAAGCGGTAAGTAGAGAATAATTTATCTCTAAGCAGAAAGTATTAATATTTCATAAAATTTTTTATGATGGAAACGAATACACAAAATCACTGGGATACCGTTTACGAAACAAAAAATCCAGATCAAGTAAGTTGGACACAGCAAATCCCGATAACCTCTTTGAATTTTATTCATTCTTTTGGCCTATCAAAATCGGCTAAGATTATTGATATTGGCGGTGGCGACAGTAAATTGGTAGATTATTTACTGGACGAAGGGTTTGAAAATATTACTGTCCTGGACATCTCCAAAAAGGCACTTGAAAAGGCAAAAAAACGTTTGGGTGAGAGAGCAAATAAAATAAATTGGATTGTTAGTGACATTATAAAATTTAAGCCTGATACTACTTTTGATGTATGGCATGACAGGGCAACTTTTCATTTTTTGACAACCCATGAACAAGTGTCAAAATACTTAACAATTGCAGAAAAAGCAATAACGGGTTATTTGACCATTGGAACATTTTCAAACAATGGTCCTGAAAAGTGTAGCGGCCTTCCTATAAAACAATACAGCGAAGAAAAATTAACAGCCGAACTTCAAAATGGGTTCGACAAAATCCGTTGTATAACAGAAGATCATATCACACCATTTAATACCAAACAAAATTTTGTTTTTTTGCAGTTTTAAAAAGCATTTGAATTAACAAAGTTTGGTATCAATTTACACTTAATCTTAGCAGAAATATATTTTCTTCTCTATATTATGTTAAATGAAGTTTAATTAATTGTGTCATGTATTAATGATAATAAGAAAGATGCATTTATTTCAGGGGTTACTGTATCAGTTTCCACTTTATGCAATAAAGATGACAGTCCTTTTCTATTTTGTAAGCCCTTTTGATATTGTTTATCATAGTAACGCAGCAAAACGGAAAAACAGGATCTCAGGTTGTCTTCTATCAAATGATTAACAGCTATTTTGGTTTCTAACCCACCCAATCTTTTCTTAATTCGAATAATGGCAGCTACCAATGCATCCTTTTCGAAACTTCCGTAATTGTGTACGATAAAGTCTAAACGCTCATCAAAAGGAATGTTAAGAAAGAATACTTTTTTAGTGCGCATTTTATTGAAAAAAGGAGTTGGGATATTTACATTTCCAATTCTTTGGCTTTCATCTTCTAGCCAGATAGGAGATGGAGAAGTTAGTTGTGAATCGTGTGATGATAGATCTTGGTTCTTTGCTGTATTTTTAATCAATTCGCCTGCCAATAAATTTTCAAACATTTCCTGAGAGGGTTGCGCGGGCTGACCCAAAGCACCAAAAGCAGATCCTTTGTGGTTTGCCAATCCTTCCAAATCAATAACCCCTTGTTTTTTCTTTTGTAATGCATTTAATACTTCTGTCTTGCCACTACCCGTATAACCGCCTAATATATGAATTGGGTAATCCTTTTCAAATGCCTGTAACACCCATTTTCTGTATGCTTTATATCCTCCTACCAAAGTGTATACCTTATATCCATACAAATCTAATAACCAGGCAACCCCTGCACTACGCATGCCCCCACGCCAACAATGCACAAGTACGAAATTGGCTGGTTTTTGTAATTCGTAATTCTTCATCCGTATTGTAATCAACTCTTCTACTTCCTCAACCATCTTTACCATCTTCACACCAAAAAAATCAAGCCCCAGTTTAATGGCTTTTTGTTTACTTTCTTGTTTATAGGCGGTGCCTACAACTTTTCTTTCCGCATCAGAAAACAAGGGAATTGAAAAAGCACCCGGGATATGGGCATGTTGAAATTCTTCCGGGCTACGAACATCCAACACCGGATTTTTTAAGGATAGCGTTAAAAATTCTTCTATGTTGAGCTTTGTAATGGCCATTTATACAAATGTAAGTGGAGTTTTTTGTAACTTTTCAGCCTGAAACAGTTATTGATCATACGTCATGCCAAAAGCAGTTGGGGAGAAATTGGACTAAGAGATTTTGACCGCCCTCTAAATGATAGAGGTATGCGGGATGCACCCATGATGGCAAAAAGATTGTTAGAAAAGAAAGTTTTCATTGATGGATTTATTTCAAGCACAGCCAATAGGGCATTGACAACAGCAAAACATTTTGCAGAAGCTTATCATTTCCCTCAAAATAAAATTGAAAAAGTTCAACAATTGTACCATGCGTATCCGCAAGATTTTTATCAGGTAATTAGTAAGTGGGAGGATAACATCAATTCAGCCGCCATTTTTTCACATAACCCCGGCATTACAGAATTTGTCAATAGTTTGACAGACACTACAATTGATAATATGCCTACTTGTGGCATTTTTGCCATTAAAGCCGACATCAAATACTGGAAAGATTTCAATTCTGGTAAAAGGACCCTTTGGTTTTTTGATTATCCCAAAATTTAATTGACGGCTCTTTTATAATTTGCTAGATATACACCTAAAAAAATAAGTATTCCGGCAATCAATTTTATCACGCTAAAATGCTCTCCGGCAAATAAAATAGCAATTATTGCAGCAAAAATAGGTTGAGTATATATGTAAGCACCTGTAGAAGAGGCACCCAAAACAGATATACTATACACATTTAACAGGTAAGCCAAAAATGTCGCCCCTATTCCAATAACGCCAAGTGCCAACCAATGCGTATAGGTAAATGTCGACCAATCTGTAGCTATAAATTCCGGCATACCAAATGGCAAAATGATAATTGCACCAAATGTAAAAATCCAACGAAGTACTTGTATGCCACTATAATGGTTCATTAGTGGCCTAACTAACACTAAGTAAAAAGCGTAGGAGATGGCATTGATAAGCACCATGATATCCCCCAATAGTATATCATTTCCAGTATGACTACTGTCTTTTAATAAAATTAAAATACATGCCCCACCAATTCCCAATACGAGTCCGCCAAACTTTAAGAAGGTAATACCTTCTTTTAATAGCCAGGCCGCAATCATTGTAATAAAAATTGGGGTAGCTAATGACAATAAGGAACTGTGAATCGGAGTAGTAAGTGAGACCCCTTTAATAAATAAAAGTTGATTAATGACTACACCGGTTAAGGCACATGCCAAAAACCTGGGAATGTGTTTCTTTTCTATTTTTATTTTACCCGGCGCGAATAAAAATAAACTCCAAAAAAGGAATAAACTCACCAATATTCTAACTACGTTTAATGAGTAGGGATGAATATATCCCGGGGTGATATATTTTATAAGGGCGTAACTACTACCAAAAATTAAGTTGGCTCCCAGAACGGCTAGATGTGCTTTTTTGGTTCTTGTCATACAGAAAAAGTTGCTATAGAAACAATGGATCAAGTTGTTTCCTATCGTGACAATAACAACAATGAAGTTGAATATTATCTGAAAATATTAATCCATTTTCTCCGGCCGCATTTGTGGAAACAACAATACATCCTGAATGGAGGGTTGGTTCGTCATAAACATGCACAAACGATCAATTCCAATGCCTATTCCTGAAGTTGGCGGCATTCCATATTCCAATGCACGTAAAAAGTCGTGATCTATAAACATCGCTTCTTCGTCTCCTCGTTCCATTAATTTTGCTTGCTCCTCAAAACGTTCCCGTTGATCTATTGGGTCATTTAATTCGGTATAGGCATTGGCCAATTCCTTGCCATTTACCATTAATTCAAATCGTTCTACCAATCCGGGTTTGCTTCGATGTTTTTTGGTAAGTGGACTCATCTCAACCGGGTAATCAATAATAAACGTAGGTTGTATATAAGTATGTTCGCTGGTGGCGCCAAAAATCTCATCTATCAATTTTCCTTTGCCAATATTGCCGGGCACATCAATTTTTAATTGCTTACAAACTTCTCTCAACCCGGCCTCATCCATGTCACTTACATCAATACCTGTATTTTCTTTAATGGCATCGTGAATACTAATTCGTTTAAAGGGGGCTTTATAATTAATGATCTTATCACCTAAGGGTACATCGGTAGTGCCATGTAAAGCCAAAGCAATTTTTTCAAACAATTGCTCTGTGGTCTCCATCATCCAGAAATAATCTTTATATGCAGTATACCATTCTAATACCGTAAACTCAGGATTGTGTGTTCTATCCATGCCCTCATTGCGAAAATTTCGGCTGAACTCATACACCCAGTCAAATCCACCGACGATTAAACGTTTTAGATACAGCTCATTGGCTATGCGCAGGTAAAAGGGAACGTCTAAGGCATTGTGATGGGTAATGAAGGGTCTTGCTGCGGCACCTCCCGGAATCGCTTGTAAAACAGGTGTATCCACTTCTATTGCCCCTTGTGCGTTTAAAAACTCCCGTATGGTATTAATCAGATGTGTTCTTTTTAAAAAAGTATTTTTTACATCGGGATTAATAATCAAATCAACATATCGTTGTCGATAACGAAATTCGGGATCGGTTACAGCATCAAACACATGTCCTTCCTCATCCCTTTTGATAATGGGAAGTGGTTTTAATGATTTTGTAAGCAGTACAATTGTTTGTGTGTGAATGGAAGTCTCACCTGTTTTGGTTATAAATACATATCCCGTTACACCGATGATATCACCCAAATCGAGGCCATGTTTGATCAGATTGTCCCAAAACGATTTATCTTCTTCCGGACACAGATCGTCTCTTTTCACATATAACTGAATGATGCCTTTGCTATCCTGAATCTTAATAAAAAACACTTTTCCTTTATCGTTGATACTCATAATTCGACCGGCTAGGCAAACCGAAGCAAATTGATCTTTGGTTTCTTCAGTAAAATTGTCTTTGATATCGGAAGAATAATGGGTAACCGGGTATAATGGGGCAGGAAAAGCTTCAATACCTGCTTCCTGAAGTTTAACTAGTTTTTCGCGACGAATTAGTTCCTGTTCTGACAAATGTGTTTGACTCATAACTATTTATTTCTGATAGAATGGCAAATTTAGCTTTAAAATGCATATCTACATACGCATAACGCTGAAGGCGGAACGCTTAACACCTCAAGAAAAAGCTATTGATAGCTCGAGAACTACAAAAAAGTATTCAGCGTTTTGCCTTAAGCGTTTAGCGTTTAGCGTTAAACTGGAAAAGCTTTTGATAAATGGCAGATTGGGGTAGTTCTATCATTTGACCCGGGAGGAGGCCTTCTAAAGTCAAATTTTCTATTCTGTAACGGATTAATCGTAAAGTTGGAAATCCAACTTGTGCCGTCATCTTTCTAACTTGTCTGTTTTTGCCTTCTGTTAGAATCATCTTAATCCAGGGTGCAGGAATTTCTTTTCTGAAACGGATGGGTGGAATCCTTTCAGGTAGATCAGGATCTTTTTCAAAAACAGAAACTTTGCATGATTTAGTAAGATATAATTTTCCATCAACATTAATCGTTACCCCTTTTTGTAATTGTTCTTTTGCTTCTTCAGAAAACCTGCCATCTACTTGTGCCCAATATTCTCTTTCATGCGCATAAATTGGGTCGAGTAAACGATGATTTAATTGCTTATCATTTGTTAGAATTAAAAGCCCTTCACTATCATTGTCTAATCTTCCAACCGGATATACATCTTTTGGCACATCAAAAAAATCAGCCAACGTTTTCTTCTCAAGTACAGCAGAAAATTGCGAAAGAACTAAATAAGGTTTGTATATAATGAAGTAGTAATTCATGTAAAAACAAAAGTCCCGCAGATGCGAGACTTTGTATATGGATGGGTTAGTAAGTACCAGGAAATAAATTTCCTTACACAATATTAAAAATACTTTTAGCTAATGCAAAAATTTTTTTGAACAATTTTATTAACATTTTTTCTATTAATGTGCATTGCGAAGGAAAACCGACTATAGAAAAAAACGAAAAAAACGAATAAAAATTATCGAATGACTGTTATAAAATATTTCACAAAATCGCTGAAACATTGATGAATAAAGCCTTTCAAAAGATTGCCATTTGCAATTTTTTAATTAGTATTGTAATTGCAGTAAGATAAATTGCAAAAAAAATCGCCTAAAATACGCCCTCAAAACAGGCAAAAAATATTTATGGGAAGGCAAAAAAAATCCTTTAATTTTTACAAAAAAAGCACTTTATGAAGTTTCCAGCCCCTGTTTCAGCAAAATGGATAGCCGAATTGATCAATGCGGAACCTTTGGGAAATCTTTCTTCAGAGGCATCAGGCATCAATGAAATACACAAAGTTGAAAATGGAGATCTTGTTTTTGTTGATCATCCTAAGTACTATGATACCTGTTTGCAGAGTGCTGCAAATTTCATCATCATCAACACAAAGGAGGTTGTAATTCCGGAAGGGAAAACAATTTTGGTTGTAAAAGAACCGTTTGAAGCGTACTTAAAAATAGTTAATTATTTTCGTCCATTTGCCCCTTCTACAAAATTAATCGGTGACGATGTTTTGATTGGTGAAGGATCTATTATTATGCCCAATGTTTTTATTGGTAAACAAGTATCCATTGGAAAGAATTGTGTAATATATCCGAATGTTTCAATTATGGATTATACTGTTATTGGCAACAATGTAATTATACAAGCAGGATCTGTTATTGGCAGTGATGCTTTTTATTATAATGCTAAAAAACATAGATCTGTATGGTATAAAAGAATGGAAAGTTGCGGAAATGTAGTGATTGAAGATGATGTAGAAATTGGTGCAGGTTGTACAATAGACAGAGGGGTAACGGCAGAGACTAGAATCGGAAAAGGCACTAAAATGGATAATATGGTACACATTGGACATGATAATAGCATTGGTGAGAATTGTTTGTTCGCCGCCCAGGTGGGTATTGGAGGCGGAACCATCATTGAAGATGGTGTGATACTTTGGGGACAGGTGGGCATTAGCAAAACTTTGACCATTGGAGCCAATGCGGTTGTTTTGGCACAAAGCGGCGTACCCTCATCCCTAGCCGGTGGAAAAACCTATTTTGGATATCCGGCTGAAGATGCGTCTATTAAAAGAAGAGAATTGGTTTGGATAAAGCGTATTCCGGAATTATGGAAAAAAGTGATGGATTAAAACCATCATTTTTTTTGTTATCAAAGCCAATGGATTGTTTGTTGATAGAGAATAACAAACAATCCATTGGCTTTTTCTTTTCTTGTTATTTTTTCAATTTCACTAGTGCATTTTTGGCATTTGTATCCATCGGCTGTAAGGTCAACACTTTTTCATAAGCTATAATCGCAGCCTGTTTATTGCCAATTTTTGTCAAAGCTTCACCTAAACTATCAAATACCCCTGCCTCATTTGGGTAAAGCATTGTATTTAGCTTAAACACGTTTACAGCTTCATTTGTTTCATTTGCGGCTAATTTTACGTAACCATACGTGTTTAATTCATGATAGTGGGTGGGTTTTTGCTGAATGTCGGGTAAAATATTTTTTAATTCTTCATCTGACATATTTTTTTTCCTACTTTTTACATTCTCCAGCCAATAAGAAACCGTCTGATAATTGGGTTGGTATTTTCTCTTCTCTAAAATCGCTAACATATCTTTTTCTAATGACATTATCGGCGATTCAACAATCCTTCCTATTTCCTTTTTCCCATCAAAAAAAATGAAGGTGGGCACACGATGAATGTTTTTTCCAATTTCTTCATGTTGTGGACTTTGTTTATATTTTGCTGTACTATTGTCAACAAAGATTAGCGACAATTTAGTGGTATCTACACCCGCATTGTTAAGTATCTTAAGCATTCTGGGCACTTCCCTTTTACTATCCCCACACCAGGAACCTAAAAATATTTCAATGTGTTTGTTTTTCAACAAAGGGCTTATCTCTTGAATAGTTAATGCATCTAATTGATAACTATTATACGATTGATCGTACCATGTTTTATAATTGGGTTGTTGCATAACTGCAGGGGAAGCTTTTCCGGCCAAAATAATTTGTCCCGATTCATTTTTGATTTCTTGATTCATCACTTCTGAATTTGTTGTGATGGGTAAACGCTGACAGGCGGCAGTCAAAACAATAATGACGGCAACCATGAATATATTTTTCATGATAATTGAGTTATTTATTAATAATGTGTTTTTCAATTACACTCAATCTATTGTGCTAAGCCATAATGCAACCTTTGCTATTTCTGTCTTTGTGGTAAAATCAATTACCACTAACACATAAATAACAAGGCTTCACTAAGCATCTACTTAGGAAAAGATGAGGTAAAGCAACAGAAAAAGTAGGCAAATGCCATTCGAGAATACAAAACGGATACCTACTCATTCATAAAAATGAACATCAGGCTTGCGGTGGATGAAAGATGGATTGTAGATAAAGTTGTGAAACGAATGGTGATTGAAAAAACCGGGTTGGTTTAGCAATCATCTCTGATGGGTTACAAGGTTTAAAAGTGGATTCACCTATGTATTTCCAGTCGGCTTTGAGGGAAATTTCTTTTTGTTTATCCTCTCTGTCAGGAGCAATGGGAATGGCATCTATGTCAATGATTCTATTACAATCACAAAAAAGGGGATCACCATTGGCTAACACTTGAATGGAACAATCTGTATACGCAAGTATTTTAGCTACTTGTGGGGCGTACAAGGAAAGGGATAATATAATTGTGATAAAATGTTTCAGAAAATAAATATTGACTACAAGTTATGTTTTTTTGTTAATTCTAAACAAATTCTTTCTAATGATTGGTTAATAGGCAAATACGAAAAATTTGGAAAAAAGCGATGAATTTTATTGTTATCGAACATTACTTTGGCAGCGGCTGTTTTTGCTGTTTCTTTAGTAAGCAATGGATCTTTTTTTGTAAAAAATGCTTTTATGGCTTCTAATCTCCATACCATGGCGGCCATGAATGGGGTTACTTTTCTGTGTGGTGGTTTCTTTTGAAAGTTCCGAGCTATTTGTGAAAATACTTCTTTGTAAGGCAAATTTGCTCCGCTAAGAATAAAACGTTCGGACGAGAAATTAGATTCCATTATTAAAATCATTGCCTTTACTACATCCATTACATCAACAAAACCACTAGTACCTTCTGTATACCACGGAAACTCGTTGTATGCCGATTTAAATATGCCGGATGATCCATTGTTCCAGTCGCCGGCGCCAAGAATAATGGCAGGATTTACGATTACCGCATTCAACCCTTCACCAATGCCCCGCCATACTTCCATCTCACTATAGAACTTACTCTTTCCATATTCGCTGTTACTACTTTCTTCTGTCCAGTTCATCGATTCATCAATAGGGGTACCTTCTCGTATCCGACCCAATGCGGCAACAGAGCTGACAAACAATAATTTTTGAATTCCTGCATCCAAGCAGGCATTCACTAGATTTTCAGTTCCTTCAATATTTGTTTTGTGTAACGCCTTTTTATTTTTGGGATTGAATGAAACCATGGCTGCACAGTGATATACTTGCTCAATACCAATCATTGCGTTTTCTAATGAAATCACATCCAGTAAATCTCCTTTTACCCAATCTATTCTATCCGTTTCTTCTATCAACGGAATGGTAGAACGATACAAGGCCCGAACTTTTTTACCCTCTTTAACCAATTGGGCTATCAGGTGTGAGCCTACTAATCCGGTAGCGCCCGTTACTAATATCATTGAAATTTATTTTTGTGAAGATACGTTGGAAAAACATACCCAGATCTCGGTAGGTTACTCGATAATGTTAGGAGTGCATTTTTGCATTATTTTCAACACAGCTTGCACAGAGGAATAGAATTACAAAAAAGCCCTCCGTGTAACTCATTATACTTTGTGTTCTCTGTGTTGAAAAATATAAAGTGATGATAGTTCTTTTAAAATATGCCTAAACGCAATTCATACATTTTCCGCTAATGACAACATCGGTTTGTGTGACTTTAAAACCCTTTGGTAAAGTTATTGCCGGAACCGTCACATGATCAAGACAATAGGTAGTGCCACAATCGTCGCACATAAAGTGAACGTGATTATCATGATGATGTCCTTCTGTACAGGCATCTTTACATAATGCATATTGTACAGAATTGTCGGTTGTTGGAATTGTATGTATAATGCCTTTTTCAACAAAAGTTTGTAAAGTTCGATAGATGGTAACCCGGTCAAATTCAGTGCCACTCTGTTTTTCAATATCAGCATGCGCTAGAGCACTATTGGAACGCATAAACAGTTCAAGGATCTTTTTACGAGAGTCGGTTATGCTTAATTGATTTCTCTTTAGAGTTTCTTTTACGCCAAATAACATTCCATGATTATTGAGGGTTATTATTATAGATTCCGTTGGCAAATTTATTATTGGCAGATTTTTCTGCTAGTAAGGTTTTGATATCTTTTTTTAACCTGATTAATTCATCTTGTTTTAATCCATCATACACCTGTCCCCTTACTTTTCCATCTTTGTCAACCAAAGCAAAGAATTGGGTATGAATGAACTGGTCTTCTATTTTTTCAACATTATTCTTTGGGTCATCTAGTAAATAGGCACTGCGCGCCAATTGATAAAGACTGTCTTTTCGACCGGTAAGAAATACCCATTTTTTGGTATCTACTTTAAGTGAGTCGGCATAAATTTTTAAACGTGCAACTGAATCTGTTCCCGGATTGCAGGTATGAGAAACAATCATAAATCCGGGCTCTTCTTTAAACTGTTCATATACCGTTTTCATGTTGGTATTCATTTTTGGACAGATTCCTTTACAAGTGGTAAAAAAATATTCTACAACACAAACCTTTCCCAACATATCCTGGTCTGTAAACATCAGACCATCCTGGGTGGTAAAATGAAAGGGTTTTACATAGCTGATAATGGGCAATTTGGTTTTCCAATTATCGGTTCCTTTGAAAAGGAAATAGTAAAATGCAAGCACCAGGACAACAAAAAACAGGAGATAGCTAACTAATTTTTTATTCATTTTGTACTTTATAAAGCAAAGTTACGGTTCAAGCAGGTCATAAGTATGTGATTAAGAGAACTGAAAAGTATTTTGCAACATTGTTGCATTGTGTTAGCTTTGTCCTTAATGAATTTAAAAATCAACTGGGATGCGCTGGGAATAGCTACCTCAATAGCTTGTGCCATCCATTGTGCATTACTGCCATTGGTTCTAACCAGTTTGCCTTTGTTTGGTATTAACATTATTGAGAACCGTTCTTTTGAATTTGGGATGATTGCGTTGGCTTTTGGAGTAGGGTCCTATTCGCTGTATCATGGCCAAAAAAAACATCACCATCGCTGGATACCGTATATAGTATTTTCGATGGGTATCGTTTTTCTGCTGGCTAAAATGGCCTGGCATGAATGGCGATTATGGCTTTTGGTACCCGCGGTGATTTGTATAGTTTCAGCCCATGTACTTAATTACCGTTTATGCAGAGGGCATAATCATGGTCATTCGGATGATTGCAATCACTAGGGGTTTGAACAGAAGAACAGAAGAACTGATGAACAGAAGAACTGATGAACAGATGAGCAAGGAACAGATGAATGGAAGAACAAGGAGTATGCGTCTTTCAAAAGACCTTCATCACTAATACACTCGTCTGTTCGTCTGTTCCCAGTTCATCTGATCGTCTGTTCCCTACGAAATAGTATAGCTCATTCCCCCATCTTTTTCATCTTTCAATTGAACACCCAAAGCAATCAGTTCATTCCTAATTTTGTCGCTGGTTACAAAATCTTTACGGGTTTTGGCTTCTTTTCGGATATCAATCAGCAACTGCAAAACACCATCTAATTTACCGCTGTCAGCAACTTTTTCAACCTGTAAGCCAAAGATATCTACAACAAAAATTTTCATTTGTTTTTGCAAAATTTCAAAAGTTTCTGCACGCAGGGCATTGGGTGAAATATGTTTGTCTTTAATAGAATTGATGATAGATACCAGCTCGAACATATTACCCAAAACTTTTGCGGTATTCAAATCGTCATCCATAAACTCAGTAAACTCCCCCACCAACTTCAGCACTTTCGCATCTAATTCCTTATCAACAACTCCTGACTCCATACCTGCCTGTCCGGTAGGCAGGCCTCTAACTCCAGACTGATTAAACATCCAATCAACTGCTTCCATCAAACGTCTCAATGCTTTTTCTGAGGCCTGCAAGGCTTCATTCCCAAAATCCAGGGTTCCGCGATAGTGGCTTTGCAGGATAAAAAACCGTACAGTCAATGGCGAATAAGCTTGTTGTAACATGGGATGATTGCCATTGAACATTTCGGTTAGCTTAATAACATTATTATAACTCTTGCCCATCTTCTTACCATTGATGGTGATCATATTATTGTGTAACCAATAACGTGCAGGCATTTTATGATTGCAAACGGTGCTTTGTGCAATCTCACATTCGTGATGAGGAAACTGCAGATCCATTCCACCACCGTGAATATCAAATTCTTCGCCCAAATACTTTTTACTCATGGCAGAACATTCAATGTGCCAACCCGGAAAACCCTCTCCCCATGGGCTTTGCCAGCGCATGATGTGTTCGGGGGGCGCATTTTTCCATAAAGCAAAGTCGCTTCTATTTCTTTTTTCATCCTGGTTATCTAACTCACGTGTACTATCTAGTTGATCATCTAAATTGCGACCGCTCAAAATACCATATGGCTGACCTTTTTTAGAAAAGTCTGTGTTGTATTTTTCAACATCAAAATATACCGAGCCGTTGGCTTCATAAGCATAACCATCTGCAATGATGGTTTTAATCATTTCTATCTGTTCTATAATATGTCCGGTGGCAGTGGGTTCAATACTTGGAGGAAGGTTATTGAGTTGGTTCATAGCCCAATGATAAAGATTGGTATATTTCTGTACCAACTCCATGGGCTCTAGTTTTTCAAGAATTGCTTTTTTGCTGATTTTGTCTTCAGCTTCTCGACCCTCTTCTTCAAAATGCCCGGCATCAGTTAGGTTACGAACATATCTAACCTTAAATCCTAGATGCATTAAATATCGATAAAGTACATCGAAAGTTACATAAGGCCTTGCATGTCCCAAGTGACTTTCGCCACTAACAGTAGGCCCACAGACATACATGCCCACATAGGGAGGGTTAATAGGTGTGAAAATTTCCTTTTTTCTGGTTAATGAATTATAAACTTTAAGTGACATGCGATAAGTGAGATTACAGTTAAGATTGATGGTTTACAATTTGGCAATTCTTCCGTCGAAACGGCGAAGTTGTTTTAACAACAACAAAAGCAATATTTGTGCAGGTGATCCATTGAGAGGCAAAGGTATTTTATTTTTTCAAAAGAATATCAGTTACCAACATAATATGGTCGCTTAGGTCTTCATCAATCATATCAAACTGTTTAACCACAAAATGATTATCGGGTAATATATAGTCTATTCTGAGTGTAGGGGCTAGTGAAATGTAGGTTCGGCCCAATCCAAAACCTTTTTGTAGAAAAGCATCCTGCCAATTTCCTTTTATATGAAAAAAAGTGTACGAATTGGGAACATCATTAAAATCGCCACAGATTACTGAAGGATATGGGCTTTTATCAAGCTCTTCCCTAACTATATTGGTCTGAATACCTCTTCTTTTAAACGCAAGTTTCATCTTCCGAAAAATACTTTTCGAGGCAGAAAGGTCCTGATCTTCCTGAACGCGTATTTTTTCAAGGTCGGTATAATCTTCTCTATTGAATTTGAATGATTGAAGATGAGTGTTAAAAATCCGGATGGTATCTTCTCCTTTCAATATATCTATGTAAATAAGACTTTCCGCTAAAGGGTACTTTATTTTTCCTGAGTCGAGAATTGGAAATTTAGAAAAAATAATACAACCCGATTGATAGCCGCCATTCGATCTCATATAATCTTTAGAAAAATAATAATAGGGGTATTTTTTTTTGAATAATGAAATATTATCGGAAGAATGGGCTGTATTGAATTCCTGCATACAAATGATATCGGGTTTTGCCTTCATCACACTTTCCGCTAATTCGACGGGGATTAATTTTTTAATTTCTTTGTTCTTAGAAAGGCCATTAAAACTTTGCACATTCCAATCAACAATCCTTAAAGGCGCATCATGTTTTATTTTGGAAAAACTAGCACCCGGATTCCAAGCAAAAACAACAATTAATTGTTGCCAACCAATGCATAGGCTAAGCAAAGGAATCAATACCATTATTGGTTTCGCAAACAACCAGAAAATGATAAAAAAAATAAGTGTTAAAATTAAATAGGGGGTGCTGAGTCCGGTAAATCCATTCATCCACCAACTGGCTGGATTGATAAAAGGAGAGAGGCAGGCAAATAAAAAAAGCAATGCAATGATTACATTTAGGGTAATGAGGACCGTTTTGGTAACTTTACGAAAAAGGCTTTTTGCCATACGCTAAAATACAAAAAATCATTGGAGGAATTGAATATCTGTTACAATTGGATAGTGATCCGATAAACTCAGCTTCGGGGAATAATATTGTACCGGATAAAGTAAAGGACTCGTAAAGACCACATCGATACGTAAAGAAGGCGAAAATTTATAATAACTCCTTCCAATTCCGCTTCCTACAGCCAGAAAAGCATCCTTGAGTCCCTTTTGTAATTGATGGTAAACATAGCTGGATGGGACTGAATTCAGATCGCCACAAAACACAAATGGCATTTTTGTATTGTTTAATTTTTCTTTAATTATTTCAGCTTGAGAAACATGTATACAATTAAAATAATCTAGCCTTTGAAGTCTGGTTGAGTGAAATAATAAGGCAGTGTCTTCTTTTACAAATTCCAGATAACCTATATTACTAGGGGTAATTTTTTTATTATGAAGATACATGGAACGCAAGTGTGTATTGTATATTCGCAATGAATCTGTACCGGTATTAATGTTAATGTAGGCAAGGCTTTCAGGATAAATTAGCCCTGTATATTTAATTCTACCACTGTCGGTTATTGGAAATTTTGAAAACATGATAGTGCCATAGTTCGTCCCGTCTTCACTAAAAAAATGATACGGATAGCCTAAAGAATCGGCCAAGTATTTAATATTTACTTTACCATATTTTAAGGGGGTTTCTGCAAAATCCTGAAAACAAAGTATGTCGGCTTTCATTTCTTTTATAAAATTGATCATGTCCGTTTGCTTTTCCGGATACTGAGGACCCTGGTAAGGCCTGTACAAAAATGCATCTACATTCCAGGATAGAACCCTTATTTGATTTTTGTTCTTTGATTGATGAAATTTCGTTGGTAAATGAAAACTAACTGTCGCTGATAGATTAAACCAAGCAGGTAACAATAGTAAGATACTTAACCAACCCTTATTATGTAGAAAAAAAACGGATAAGGGAATGATCAATAATATACATCCAATGAATAAAAAAGGAAACAATAAAGAGACATAAGTTAACAATGATAGACGGCAAGGATTAACAAACGGTGTTAAACAAGAAAGTAGATAGAATAATGTATATATGAATCCAAGTAGGAGAAAAATAGTTTTACTTACACTTGGTTTTCGTTGTTTCATTTTGCAAACTAAAGTTCTTCAGAACTGGCCCTTTTTAAAAAATCTTTTTCTTCATTCGTAAGAAATGAATACCCTTTCTGATTAATCTTATCTAAAATGGCATCTAATTTTTGTTGTGTTACAGTAGACACTTTTTCATACGGTTTTTTTTCTGTTTGATAGTGTAACCGATCTTTTGGGGGAGTGTTTTTTATTTTTTTTTCAGGATTAAATAAGTCATCTAACCAATTAACCAGATTGAGCATCCAAGAAGACAAATCATTCCCTTTCCGCAATTGCTGAACAAATACATAACCCATGGCACCGGCGGCAAGATGCCCTGCTCCTATGCCTGCATTGCCACTGGCGAGTGTTGCAAAATCAATTGCCACAAAAATTAGGGTAACCACCCATAATGGAATTCCCCCATTGATTAAAGGGAACAGCCTATAATCGGGAGCCAAAGTAGTAGTGGCAACTGCTACAGCCATTACTGCTGATCCTGCACCTAACATGGGCTCCGTAATAGCAATGTTTCTTTCTAATACCGGGAAAAGATTATTAATGAGTACAAAGAAAACAGCACCCACAAATCCTCCATATAAGTATACGGGAATCAATTTATTGTTTCCGGCCAGATCCTGTAAAATAAATCCAAAACACCAAAGCCATAATACACTGCTTAATAAATGCCAAATACTATGGTGGGTAAACATATGGGTTAGAATAGTCCAGGGTTTAACTGCGATAGTATCAACTGCAGCCGGTAATGTGAACCAGTTTAGAATTTGTTTGTAAAAAAATTCTAAAGGAATATCTGACAAAAAATAGATAATCTTAAGAAAATTAATCAAAACAAACACCAATGCATTTATGGCAAATAACAGAACCAATGCATTGTTATCTTGCCCTAATAATATTTTCCGATTCGGTTTAAAAGATGAGGTTGGCATAAGGCTAATTACGTTGTTTCATGTAAAAGGTTCTTCTAATACAACGTTTTTTTATTGGTTTTGTTCCATGTTACAACAATTAATAATCCCACGATTGCTCCGCCTATATGTGCCCAGCGTGCAACATTATCACCGGCAGAATTTAGGATTGCGTTATACAATTCCCATGAAAAATAGATCAGTCCTATCCATTTTGCTTTTACCGGCACCAGAAAATAAAGGTAGAGATAGGTATTGGGAAATAGGAACACAAAAGCCGCCAATACACCATACACAGCTCCACTGGCACCCAAAGTTGCCGTATTTAAGTTATTCTGATAATAAGCTGTAATGCTGCTAAACATTTTATTCATGAGCTCACTACTTCCGGGATTCTGTTGCATGTATGTTATCAGCTCATCAGTATTTTCAAAACGGAGATTGTATTTATTGATGAAACGAATCATCGCATCGGACTGTGCTTCATTGCCGGATGCATGTTGTTGAAAGACAATGGTATAATCTTTCATCAATGGAATAAATTCCCAACTTAAAAATAATAGATGTAAAAATGCGGCACCCAATCCACAGATCAGGTAAAAAGTAAGAAATCGTTTTGATCCCCAAACGTTTTCAAGTATGGAGCCAAACATCCATAAACCAAACATATTTCCAAAAATATGCATGAAGTTGGCATGTAAAAACATGTGTGTAATCAGCTGCCAGGGCTTGAATAAACTACTTTGCCAAGCATGTAGGGCTAATACATTTTCAAATGAAAACTCACTATTGGTATTGCTAAATGCGTTTTGGGCAAGAAAAAACAGCCCATTAATGATTAATAAGTTTTTTACAATGGGGGGCAATATCTCAAATCGGGTAGGTCTGAATTCTGTCATACAAGCCCCCCCTTCCCCCTGATGGGGGCGTTAAAAAAGTTATCTAATATATATTTTGTGCGCATATGTTTCTTTATCTTTTAAATTGCTTAGGTTCAAATATTTTTCCTCCTTAATTCCCTCTTCAGGGGGACTAGGGGGTGGGTGCTGACTTTAGTTTTAATTGTACTACATTTTCAATATGTAAAGTATGTGGAAACATATCTACGGGTTGAATTTTTTCAACTTTGTATTTCTCATCCAATAATGCCAAATCTCTAGCCTGCGTTGCAGGGTTGCAACTTACATAAACTATGGTGGGGGCCGCTATTTCCAATAGTTTTTTAACCAACTTTTCGTGCATGCCGGCTCTTGGTGGATCTGTAATAACTACATCCGGCCTGCCATTTGACTCAAAAAACGTGTTATTGCAAATATCAATTACGTCACCGGTATAAAAATGAGCATGATGTATGTTATTTAATGCAGCATTCTTATTGGCATCTGTAATAGCATCCTCTATTACTTCAACGCCAATTACCTTTTTTGCCATGTTACTTACAAAAATGCCAATGCTTCCGGTACCACAATATAAATCATATACTATTTGACTTCCGTTAAGTTCTGCAAAATCACGAGTAATGGTATATAATTTTTCTGCCTGCCGGGTATTTGTCTGAAAAAATGATTTTGGACTAATCATAAACTGAAAATCTGCTAACTTTTCAACAATAAATCCTTTGCCATAATAAACCTGCGGATTCAAATCATACAAGCTATCGTTCCTTTTTGTATTGATGGTGTATAACAAAGTAGTGATTTGGGGAAATTGTTGTAAAAGCTGGTCAAGTAGCTCTTTTTGATGCAGTTCATCTTCATAACCAAATACAATATTAATCATCAACTCTCCGGTGGTGGTATTGCGGACAAACATGTTACGAAGCCAACCATGGTGTTGTCGGATATTATAGAAGGGTATTCCTCTATCAATGGCAAATTTGGCTACGGCTTTGCGTATAAAATTGCCGGGTTCTTCCTGTAAATGACAAGTATCTATTTCTACCACTTTGTCAAAGAAGCCCCGAACATGAAAACCTGCAGCGCCCGGTTGATCTGAAAGAGATATCCCTTCTGCTTTCATCCGCCTAAATTCTTCAGTTGGAATAAATTTAGAAGTGGCGAAAGTGTATTCTAATTTATTGCGATAATGGCGTGTTTGATCGGCGCCAATAATCGGGTTTATTGTTGGAAGCATTACTTTGGCTATCCTTTCCAGATTATCGGTCACCTGTTTATGTTTATAAAAAAGCTGCTTCTCATAGGGAAGCATTTGCCATTGACATCCCCCACATACACCAAAATGGGAGCAAAATGGAGTTACTCTATCTTCAGAAAAAGCATGAAAATGCACGGTATGTCCTTCAGCCCAATCGGCTTTATTTTTTGATAACTGAACATCCACCAGATCTCCGGGAACAGCCCCTTCTATAAAGATTACTTTTCCATCAACCCTTGCTAACGATTTGCCTTCGGCAGCATAATCAAGTACCAATAATTTTTCAAGAACAATGGGTTTTCTCATTTTTTTCACAGATGCAAATGTAACTAGGAATGCGATTAATTGAACTCGGGACTTGAGAATCCATTTTTTTTAAAAGGGTTAACGTCTTAGAAGCGCTATTTGACTAAATTTACAACCCAATTAAGCAACAGTATGAAACGAATATTATTAACTGCCCTAACATTTTTGATGATTTATGGTATTTTGGCACAAAAAACGGCCACTACCCCCCAAAAACCTATTGCAGCTAAAGGAAAAAATATCAGTATCACTTTAACCCCTTTGAAAAACTGTAAAGTCTATTTGGGTAGTCATTTTGGTAAATCCATGGCTTTGGTAGACTCCACAGTTTTAAATGAAAAAAGCCAAGGTGTTTTTAAAGGCCCCAATAAACTAACCGGGGGCATTTATTTTGTTGTTTCACCGCAATTAACCATCCAATTTGAGCTTTTAATGGACCAGGAACAGCAATTTAATATTGTTGCCGATACTGCCTTAAAAGACAAAGCCATCATTACGGGATCTATGGATAATGATTTATTTAAAAGTTATTCTGCTTTTACTTCAACCAAAGGGCGATATATGTCGCAATTAGAGGATGAGTTTAAATCCCAAAAATCAAAAGAAGATTCCATCAGAATCAGAAATGAGATCATTAAAACGGATAAAGCGTTACAGGATTATCGTGATGATATTTGTAATAAAAATCCTAAATCAGTATTGGCCATGCTCCTAAATGCCATGAAAAGACCAACGCCTCCTGCCATACCAATTATTAATGGAAAGGCCGATTCTTTGTACCCTTATCGGTTTATGAAAGACCATTATTGGGATGATGTTATTTTTAGTGATGACAGATTATTGAGAACTCCTTTTTTTGAAAAGAAACTGGAAGATTATTTTAAAAATTTTGTCTCTCAAGATCCGGATTCCGTTATTTATGAGGTCAAGTATATACTGTTATCTGCCAGATCAGGGAAAGAAATTTATCCTTATCTACTTACAAAATTTACCAACAAATACATGAATCCGGAGTTCATGGGACAGGATAAAGTATTTGTATATCTTTTCGAAAACTTTTACGCGAAAGGTGATACTGTTTTGCTAAATCCGGCGTCGCGAAAAACCATTACAGAAAGAGCTTATAGCTTAATGGCCAATCAATTAGGGTTGCCGGCACCCGTTCTAAACCTTACCGATACACTAGGAAAGATTGTGTCATTGTATACAATCAATGCGCCATTCACGATCGTTGCTTTTTGGGATCCGAATTGTGGTCATTGCAAAGAAGAAATACCTCGACTCGATTCAATGTATAAAGCCAAATGGAAAGCTTTTGGTGTGGCTATCTATTCTGTTAATATTTATGAAAATGAAATTCCTGCTTGGAAAAAATTTATTGCTGAAAAGAAACTTGGCCCTAATTGGACACATGCCTATGAAACAAAAGAAGCCAAAGCGGCTGCGGAAAAAGCCGGGCAGCCCAATTATCGGCAGTTATATGATATTTTTAAAACCCCCACTATCTATCTATTAGACAAGGACAAACGTATTATAGCCAAACAATTAAGCCTTGAGCAATTTGATGATTTGATTATGGCAAAGCGGAAGGCTATGAAAGGTTGAGAATAAGTATTTGATGACTATCGGTTAATATTTTAGCCACGGATTCACAGATTTTTTTAGTATGAAATCTGTGAATCTGTGGCTATTTCTTTTGAAAAAGGCCAAATCAAAATCTTATTGCAATGCCTTCACCACATTCCAAATTACCTTCGGCTTGCCTAGTGTGTAGTAATGAAGTACGGGCACACCAAACTTTTTTAATTCTTTGCTTTGTTGTATCAGCCACTCAGCCCCAACTTGTTCGCAATCAATATCTGTTTTACATTTCATGATCTCATTCGACAATTCAGTAGGAATATCTACATGAAATATTCTGGGAAGAACTGATAATTGTTTTTTAGAGGTAAGGGGTTTTAGCCCGGGGATGATGGGAACATCGATACCCATATCTCTACAAGCTTTTACAAAATCGAAGAATTTCTGGTTATCAAAAAACATCTGTGTCATGATATATTCTGCACCTGCTTCTACTTTCTGTTTTAGTTTTAGTAGGTCAATTTCTAGGTTGGGTGCTTCAAAATGTTTTTCCGGATATCCGGCCACACCCATACAGAAATTCGTTTTTCCGCCGTTTTTAATATCCTCATCCAGATAAATACCATTGTTCATATGGTTTACCTGTTTTAGCAAGTCTATGGCAAATTGATTGCCGTCTTTTTCGGCTTCAAAAGAAGCTTCATTTTTAGCTGCATCACCTCTCAAGACCAATACATTGTCAATTCCTAAAAAGTCAAGGTCTATCAACGCATCTTCTGTTTCTCTTTTGGTGAAACCGCCACATATAATATGTGGAACCGCATCAACCTGGTAATGGTTCATAATAGCGGCACAAATACCCACGGTTCCCGGTCGTTTGCGAACATCCACCTTTTCAAAAGTGCCATCCGCCTTTTTTTTGAACATGGTTTCACTTCGATGGTAAGTAACATTAATCCATGAAGGCTTGAATTCCATTAAGGGGTCTAGGTGGCTGTATAAAGTAGCAATGGTTTTACCCTTTAATGGCGGCAATACTTCAAAAGATATTAACGTGTCGGTTGACTGATTTATATGATCTATTACTTTCATTTGATTCCTTACTTTAAGATAGGAAGACGGATTACATCCAACTATTTTCTCTAAAATTGGTGCAATATACATCGTAGCGTTGAATAGAAAAACAAGTGTTAAGATAAAAGTCAGGTTCTATAATCAAGTTCAGAAGCTCTATTTTTGTCAAAATTCTTACAGTTGAGCCTAACAATACATACAAAAGACCTGATAAAAAGCTATAAAGGACGAACAGTAGTAGATAATGTATCTATCAATGTAGAGCAAGGAGAAATCGTTGGATTGCTAGGACCCAATGGCGCGGGTAAGACCACCACTTTTTATATGGTAGTGGGTTTGATTAAGCCCGATGCGGGTAAGGTTTTTTTGAATGATCAGGATATAACCAAACTCCCGATGTACAAAAGAGCACAGATGGGGATTGGCTACTTACCACAGGAGGCCAGTGTATTTAGAAAACTAAGTGTAGAAGATAATATCCTGGCAGTACTTGAAATGACCAAACTGACCAAACAAGAAAGATTACACAAATTAGAAAGTTTATTAGACGAATTTAATCTGCACCATGTTCGAAGTAACAATGGTGATAGCTTAAGTGGGGGTGAAAGAAGAAGAACTGAAATAGCTCGGGCTTTAGCAGTGGATCCTAAATTTATTTTATTGGATGAGCCATTTGCCGGTGTGGATCCCATTGCCGTTGAAGATATTCAAGGGGTAGTTGCCAAATTAAAATATAAAAATATTGGCATTCTCATTACAGATCATAATGTAAATGAAACTTTATCTATCTGTGATCGTGCCTATCTACTTATCGAAGGAAAAATATTTAAACATGGCACAGCAGAAGAATTGGCTGATGATGAGCAAGTGAGAAGATTGTATCTCGGCACCAATTTTGAGTTAAAAAGAAAAGATTGGATTATTGAGATGGGGAAAGAAGGGCCATCGGGTTTGTAAAGGGTCTTCTTTACTTTTTTAAAAAATATTTGTTTATTTGTGGATAGTGGCACAACCAACCTTGGAGGGTAGTAAATTTTTTATCGAAACCATTCACTTATATGATTTCAATATCATATCTATCTAAAAGCCCTGAAACACCCATATTAGAAAATTTCGCCTTTTTGATTTTGTTAATGGTAGGGTCAATTGAATAATTGAAAGCAGTGCTCAAATCTGCTTTTTCAAGATTTGTATTATTAAATATTGCCCCCGATAAGTCGCATGCGTCAAATGTAGCAGCGCTTACATCTGTTTCCGTAAAATCTACTTCATAAAAACTAACATTACTAAAACGACCTTTTTTCATTTTTCTTTGATAAAATGAGCATAAGTTTGCATTGCAATTTGTAAATCCAACTGAAAAAAGAAATTCATTACAATTTTCGAAATGAAGCCCCAATAATTTGCAGTCTGTAAATGCAACTTCTCTTAAAGCGGTATTATTTAATTTTGCCAAAGAAAGATTGCATCCCTTAAATACACAATCAATAAAGAAGGTATTGGATAAATCTGTGTTTGAAAAATTACATTGAAAAAAAGTACAATTTTCATATTCTCCTTTGGAAAGCTCCGAAATAGTATAGTCAACTTTTTCAAACTTTTTCCCTTCTGTATATTCATGTAACATGGCTATTGAAATTAATTGGTGCTTAATAATTTTTTAGTAACAAAAATATAATGAATGGTTATGTTTTAAAAGCGTAAATAGTGAGCGGCTAACAAAGATTTCTAACATTAATGTGTAAACAAATTCGGCTTTCTTTCAGGAAGAATTGAAAAATTATTGAATCTTTTTCAATCCGTTTAGCTTTTCTCAATTTCATTGCTTATTTTGCTGCAATTCACAAATATGAAACTGCTTAGTCCAGCTATATCCCGTTTGGCCCGATTTAGGCATTGGCGGATTGAACAATGGATTAATGACCCCATCAATGCCCAAAGGGAGGTATTGCAAGACCTTGTAACGCATGGTCAATACACAGAGTTTGGAAGAAAATATGGGTTTACCGAACTTTTCTCAATCAGAAAATTTAAAGAAAGTATCCCCATTCATGAATATGAACAACTCAAGCCATATATCGATAGATTAATGGAGGGAGAGGAGAACCTGCTTTGGAACACGCCGGTTAATTGGTTTGCTAAAAGCAGCGGCACCACTAGCGATAAGAGCAAATTCATTCCAATTACACAAGAAAGTTTAGAAGACTGTCATTTCCAAGCTGCCAAAGATGTCTTGACCCTTTATTATAATTTTAATACCGAAAGCGATTTATTAACCGGCAAAAGTTTGGTGATTGGCGGGAGCCATGAAATTAGTAAAGTAAATGATGAGATTCAATATGGCGATTTGAGTGCCGTTTTACTGCAAAATTCACCCATGTGGGCCAATTGGATAAAAACGCCTGATTTATCCATTGCATTGATGGATGAATGGGAAAGTAAAATTGAAATGTTAGCCCTCTCAACTATTTCTGAAGAAGTAAGTTCTATCGCAGGGGTTCCTACATGGACAATGATTTTGATCAAAAGAATTCTGGAACTGACGGGAAAAGCAACATTAAAAGAAGTATGGCCGGGACTTGAATTATATGTACATGGTGGCGTATCATTTATTCCATATAGAGAACAATTTAAAAAGCTAATTGGTGAAGGATGCACTTATCTTGAAATGTACAATGCCAGTGAAGGATTTTTTGCCGCGCAGGATCATCCGTCGGAAGAAGGGATGTTATTGTTCCTGAACCATGGTATTTTTTATGAATTTATGCCGGTAGAGGAATATGGAAAAACGGATCCCAAAACCATCGGTTTAAAAGAAGTTGAAGTTGGCAAAAACTATGCACCTGTTATTAGTACCAATGGGGGACTTTGGCGGTATTTAATTGGAGACACCATTCAATTTACAGACCTTTTCCCATTTAGAATTAAAGTAAGTGGGCGATTAAAACAGTATATCAATGCATTTGGAGAAGAAGTCATTTCTGATAATGCCGATAAAGCGATAGCCATTGCTTGTAAAAAAACCGGCACAGTTGTTACCGATTATACAGCAGCGCCGATATATTTTGGCGACAACCAAAAAGGGGCCCACGAATGGCTGATTGAATTTGAAGAAGCACCCGCTAATACCGAACAATTTTCTTATGAATTAGATTGTGCTTTAAAATCTGTTAATAGTGATTACGAAGCAAAAAGGTATAAAGACATTGCACTAATCATGCCTATCGTTCATTCATTAAACAAAGGCGTTTTTCATGAATGGTTAAAACGCAAAGGTAAATTAGGCGGACAACATAAAATTCCAAGATTAAGCAATGACAGAAAGTTTATTGAAGAAATTATTGCTTTGATGAAACGATAATTTTTTTCCTCCCAAATTTGGCTCTAATGATTTTGGATGAGAACTTTCTCATTTACATCAATCGATATAAAGTAACCTATCGAAATTAGGCTTACAAAAGAAGAAGTATAAAAAAGATACAGATAAGGAACATCTAGAAAGTTATAGAAAACAACCAGACTAATTTTTAAACAAGCCAGCGGTACATTGGGAAGTATTTTAGCGTGTAACTTTTGCCAAAAATAGCATCCGGCCATAAAAACCAAAGGGGTTCCAAAAGAAAGCAAAAGCAATATTTGATGCAATACAATTGTTTTACCGGCCCCGAAGAATTTGGCAAATCCCATACTCACATTAAAAAATTCAGGATTGTCTTTCCAAACCCTGTTGGCATGTTCAATATATTGAGCGGGCAATGATAAAAAAATAGGCAATATTTCCCAGCCAAAAGGAAGAATAACCAACAGGATAAAGAGACCAAGTCCGGCGGAAACAAATGCAAGCAATTCTTTTTTATTTTTCTTGATGATAAAAAGATAAATGAGCATTGCAGGAATCCAACCTGCCAACGAATATCGACTAAGTGCACACAAGGCAGTACTCAACCCAATTAAATAGTTATTGCCAGAAAGTAGGGCCAGTGTTAAAAGAGAGAAATAGAATACCACAATTCCTTCTTCAGACAATCGAATAAAATTATGTACTTCTTCAGTTTGTAACCACCAGAAAAGAATGCAGGCCGTTAATAGCAACAAACCCAAAAGTACTTGTTTTTTAATAGGGGTTATCAAATACACAAAAGCACAAAAAGAGAAAAACAAGCCGATAGATGTTACCCATCGAAGATCGATATTACCAACCACCGCAATGGTAAAAGGTAGCCACATGGCCGGTAAATAAATAGGTTGTATACCACCCCATATTTCAGGAATTGGGCTGTAAACATTTGACCAATGACCTTGTAAAAAACGTTGACTCATCACTTTCATTACCGGTAACATATCTGCATCATAGATAGTGAGCGGCGTAAGGTTAATCCAGTATTTGGTATGATGATACATGATAAAGCCCATCATTAGTGCGAACAATATCTTATACCAAATGCCGCTCAGCCATTTTTTTGAAGGCAATGTAAAAGAGATATGAGACTTTGGGAAGCCTAAAAAAAGCAAACTAATGGAAAGGCCTGTAATGAAATAGGCTACCGAAGCAATGGGCAACCAGCGAGGAAATAAAATAGCGTACGTAACACACAGGGTTTCTATCAGAAAACAGAGGACTAAAAGAATTTTTATTTGAGCATGTTTTTTCATAATCACTCATCTAAAATATTTATTAAAATACAAATACCTGCTTTTATCTTAGTGGTTGGTTAAATTAATCACAAAGAGACCGAATGAAAAGGTTGGTATCTGCAAATTTCATTATTTAGTGTATGCTACAATTCTGCCAGGTTAAAAAGTTGTATGGTAATTATCTAGCCCTTGATATTCCGGCCCTTACACTACAAAACGGGATTTATTGGTTACAAGGTGAAAATGGATCCGGCAAGACAACTTTTTTGAAAATGATAGGTGGGTTACATCCTTTTGAAGGCGATATACTATTTGGGGAATGCAGTATCAAAAAGAAAAGAATCGCTTTTCTTCGATCAGTCAATTACGCAGAAGCAGAACCTTTGTTTCCAAGTTTTTTAACTGCAAAAGACCTTGTTGAACTATATTGTTATACAAAAAAAGGCGATCGAAAAATTGCACTTGCTTTACTCGGCGAATTGCATATACGAGATGCATATGAAAAGCCATTGGGCACCTATTCAAGCGGGATGCTAAAAAAGTTAAGCCTTGTATTGGCATTGATAGGTAACCCCGCGTGGATATTATTAGACGAACCATTAATTACGGTAGATGTTGCGGCTGTAAACATCATTTGTAATCTAATAAATAATTTATGTAAGCAGAATAATACTTCTTTCATCATTACATCTCATCAACCTTTTGAAACAAATTTATCCCTTATAACAAATACACTTATTGCGCATAACCAAACCATTTCTCTGGTAGATGAATAAGACAGTTATTAAAATATTGCAAAAAGTTTTCATCATCCATTTCTACAAAGTAAATGCCGGATTTTTTCTGTTTTGTTTTGTTGTTTTGTATGGAGTAGTGGCACCGGGAATGCTCATCAGTTATCATCTTTCGCTGATTCAGGGTATGATACAAAGTCCTTCTTTTCTTGGATTTGTTATTTTTTTCTGGTTGTTGTATACTATCAAGTGCATCGACTTTTTGCTTATGCAATTGAATGATCCGCGAAATAGCTTTTTCTTTTCGTTACATACACTTTCCAATCAACAACAATTCTTTTATTTACTGTATGTACATACATTCATTTATCTACCAGTATGGGGTTATGCTTCAATAGTGGTCATTGTTGCTGCAAAACAAGGTTTGTATGGGTCTATGTTTGCTGTAATATTCAGTAATATATGTTTGATGGCGGGAGCAATTTTCTTGTATAGGATTCGCTTACAAAAGAGGGTATTTATTTTTACTAATTTAAAACTTACAACGCGAGTCATATTCAAAAAACATTTATTTATGCTACCGCTTTGGTTTATTGTAAATCAAAGAAAACAGATGTTATTGATTACCAAAATATTTTCATTATTGATGTTGTATGCATTTATTAACCTGTATGAACCTGAACAATACGATATCCGTCCATTATTACTCATCATGCTAATGATAGCAATGGCACATTGTACGATTGTTTTGCAAATACGCCAATTCGAAGATTTCTTTTTATCATTTAGTAGAAACTTACCTATATCCGTTCCAAAGCGTTTTGTACTGACTAATCTGATGTTTTTTATTTTTCTGATTCCTGAGTTTCTATTTGTATGGAAAGCATTTCCCATGCATTTTAATATTATTCACTATCCTCAATTACTCTTACTTCCTATATCGACCATCGTATTTTTTTATAGTATATTATTCATGAAAGATATTGATACCGACCAATATTTTCGAATAGTATTTGGAGTGAGTACTATACTTTTTTTTATTATTTTGTATAATCCAGGAATTCTTTTATTCATCTTTATTCTGGGCTTATCTTACATTTTATATAATTCACATTTTTTTACATTTGAAAAGAGAGTTACTTAGATATGCTTCAGTGTAGTAAGAAAACAATTTCTGCGTAAACTGACTTAAAGATTCAATGAGATTCGAATACTCATATTTTTCAAAATTGCTATTCTCACCCTCTTGTAAGACTTAGGGAATTCTGGCAAATCATCATAATTCAATATTTCGCTTGGATACTTCTTTAATAAAGTTGATAAGTATTATATTTGACTTACAAAACGCTACTCATGAAACTACTCGAAGGAAAAGTATCCATAGTAACCGGGGCTGCTCGTGGAATCGGCGCTGCCATTGCCCTGAAATTAGCCGAACATGGCAGTGATATTGCATTTACCTATGTAAGCGACAGTAGTGCAGAAAAGGCAGTGGCCTTAGAAATGCAACTTCAACAGTTGGGCGTTAAGGCCAAAGCTTATAAAAGCAATGCGGGTGATTTTGCCCAGTGCGAAACTTTTGTAAATGATGTATTGAAAGAATTTGGCAAAATTGATATTTGTGTTAATAATGCCGGTATTTCAAAAGACAATTTATTGTTGCGAATGACGCCGGAGCAATGGGATGAAGTAATGGACATTAACCTGAAAAGTGTTTTCAACATGACCAAACAAGTGATACGTCCAATGATGAAAGCCAAAATGGGCAGTATCATCAATATGAGTTCTATCGTTGGGGTAAGGGGAAATGCTGGGCAAAGCAGTTATGCAGCCAGTAAAGCGGGGATTATTGGTTTCACAAAATCAGTAGCCCTTGAATTGGGCAGTCGTAACATTAGGTGTAATGCAATTGCCCCCGGATTTGTTGAAACAGATATGACGCATTATTTGAAAGATGGAGAGGGGGCAACTGAATTTCTGAAGAAAATACCATTGGGCCGTTTCGGAAAGGCTGAAGAGATAGCCAATACTACATTATTTCTTGCCAGCGATTTGAGTTCATACATCACAGGTCAGGTATTAAGCGCCTGTGGGGGATTAAATATATAATAACAATGAAAAAATACTTAGTCCATATTGGTTCCGACCTTTCAGCCTCAATTGTGGTATTACTGATTGCTTTGCCACTATGTTTAGGAATTGCTTTGGGATCCGGAGCTCCGCTATTCTCTGGAATCATAGCAGGCGTGGTTGGAGGGGTCGTAGTTGGTTTATTAAGTGGGTCTCAATTAAGTGTAAGCGGACCTGCTGCCGGTTTAACTGTCATTGTTGCTTCTGCTATTATCAAGCTTCAAGTATATGAAGCCTTTTTATTAGCAGTTGTGTTGGCCGGCGTTTTTCAAATTATTTTAGGATATATAAAGGCAGGTGTTATTGGCGATTATGTTCCCAATTCTGTCATTAAAGGGATGCTTGCAGCTATTGGATTGATATTAATTTTAAAACAGTTGCCACATTTAGTAGGGTATGATTCCGATTTTGAAGGAGATGAAACATTTATTCAAAATGATCATCAAAATACTTTTACCGAAATGCTAAATGCTATTAATTTTATCAATCCTAGTGCAACTATGATTGGTTTGGTTTCATTGTGTATGTTAATTTTTTGGGGATCTAAACTAGTGCAAAAAAATAAATTTTTTTCTGCCATACCGGGACCGTTACTTGTGGTATTGGTAGCTGTTGGAATCAATGAACTTATCAAAATAAATTACGTGGGCTATCAATTAGATTCAAAACACCTCGTTTCACTACCTATTGCTGAAGACTTAGATTCTTTTATTTCTTTTTTTCAATTTCCTGATATTCAATTTTTGAGTAATCCAATTGTTTGGACTTCGGCCCTCACTTTAGCTATTGTTGCCAGTTTAGAAACGCTATTGGGCATTGAAGCAGTTGATAAATTAGATCCCTTAAAGAGGATTACCCCTACTAATAGAGAATTAAAGGCGCAGGGAATCGGAAATATAGTAACCGGTTTGATAGGAGGAATCCCTGTAACATCGGTGGTTGTTAGGAGTTCGGCAAATGTAAATGCCGGTGGAAAAACAAAAATTGCTACCATAACCCATGGAGCTTTGCTACTCATTTGTGTTGCATTTATTCCAACAATTCTCAATAAAATTCCGTTGAGTGCATTGGCCTCTGTATTAATTTTTACCGGTTATAAGCTAGTGAAACTGCCTCTTTTCAAAGAATTTTTTAATAAAGGGTGGGACCAGTTCGTTCCATTTGTAACTACGATAGCTGCCATATTATTAACTGACTTATTATTTGGTATCCTGGTTGGAATATTGGTTGGCCTGTTTTATTTAGTTAGAAGTAATTTCCGTTCTTCCATTTTGGTGGTTAATAAAGATAATAATTATTTAATTCGATTAAGAAAAGATGTTTCTTTTTTAAACAAACCTATTATTAAGAAAAATCTAAGTCAAATACCAAACGACTCGTTCGTAATGATTGACGCTACAAGAGCAGATTTTATTGATAAAGATATCATTGAAGAAGTAAATTGTTTTTTGCTGATTGCACATACCAGACAAATCAGAGTGGAGATTAAGAAAAGCTTACATAAGCCGATGCATTTATTGTTTAATCAACCTAAATTTTAATGATTATGAACACATACGAAAAACTATTTTTAGAGAATAAAGCTTGGGCAAAAGAAAAAGTAATGGACGATCCAAACTATTTCGAAAGACTTGTGAATATTCAAACACCGGAATTTTTGTGGATTGGTTGTAGTGATAGTAGAGTTCCTGCCAATGAAATTACCGGTACACAACCAGGTGAAATATTCGTTCATCGAAATATTGCCAATATGGTTGTTCATACCGATTTAAATTTATTAAGTGTTTTGCAGTATGCGGTAGAATATTTAAAAGTCAAACATATCATTGTATGTGGACATTACGGTTGTGGAGGCGTGAAAGCTGCATTGACCAATCATAATTTTGGCATTATTAATAAATGGCTACGCAATATTAAAGACGTACATAGAATTCATCGAGAAGAATTGGATTCAATGAAAGAACCGGAACAGCAATTGAATAAATTGATTGAATTAAACGTAGTAGAGCAGGTAATGAATTTGGCTAAAACCTCCATCGTTCAAAAAGCTTGGAAAGAAAACCAAGTTCCACATTTGCATGGTTGGGTGTACGACTTACATGATGGCATAGCCAAATCAATTTTTGAATTGCCTGCCGGCACACACATAGACCCTTTATACGAGTTTGATGATCTTTAATTTGCTGAACTAGGAAAATGTTGAATTAAGGTCCAATATATTGGCATACCTATCGTGATATTAAATGGAAAAGTTAATCCCAATGCCATAGGGATATACAAGCCGGGATCTGCTTTAGGAGCTGCCAAACGCATGGCAGCCGGAACGGCAATATAGGAGGCACTGGCTGCCAGTATGGCCAACATGAATCTATTGCCCACTTCCATATTTACAAAAGTTGTAAGCAGTATGGCCAATGTTCCATTGAACAAGGGAATAAGAATACTAATTAAACTTACAAACCAACCATATTGTAAAAAAGCCTTGAACCGTTTGGCTGCCACCATGCCCATTTCCAGTAAAAAAATGGCTAAGAAGCCTTTAAAAATATCCGATGTGAAAGGTTTAATTCCCTCTGCTTGTTTAGAATCAGCTATAATTCCAATTGCTAAACTTCCCATGATCATTAATACCGATCCGTTTGTAAAAGCATCGTGTAATACAGTTTTCATGCTTCCTTTTTCTGAACTAGTTTTATCGTAGTTCCGAATTAAAATCATGCCCACCACAATAGCTGGTGCTTCCATTAAAGCCATGGCAGCAACCATATGACCGCCGAAGGGCGTATTATTCATTTCTAAAAAAGATGCTGCAGAAATAAAAGTAACCGCACTTACAGAGCCATAGGCTGACGCAACCGCACCGGCATCAAAAACGTTTAGTTTGATGCGCAATAAATGAAACACATATAATGGCACAATTATTGAAAAAGCCAAAGCAATAATCAATGTGGTGATAATTTGCTGATTAATACCGCTATGCACCAATTCTTGACCTCCTTTAAAGCCAATGGAGAAAAGTAAATAGAGAGAAATAAATTTGGCACTAGCAGCTGGGATTTCCAAATCACTTTTAACCATTGTTGCTATAATACCTAAAATGAAAAATAATAGTACCGGATTAGTAATATTGCTGATTAAAATATTAGCATTCATAATGAAAAGGATGATATTTTTTCAAATAATGTATTTTGCTTTGAGGGATATGGTTACAATGGTTGAAAACTTCGGCTTCACATAACCATTCGTATTCTACAAAATGTAAAAAAGGATGGTTTCATAAAGCAACATACCTTTAGCTGGATGAACCCTTTTTTGGCTTTTCCTACTCAAAAAAATCTTTCGCTAGGTCTTTTTTAGGCACATTGCTTTCAAATTACAGTTTCTTTTTTTAGAAACACAAAAAAATTATTTTCAAAATTGATTATGCTTTAAAACCGGATCTGACTTCTTTGAATGTAGAAATAAATAATTTACTGTGATCACTCAAAATTAATTTACCACTTATTGCGGCTCTTTCTTTTAAGAGCGAATCCCAGTTTTCTGTCCCTTTCCAAAATACTTTTTTGAGTTCTTTCATTGCTTCCGGATTTGAAAGTGAAAGCGTGGTTGCTAACCTTTTTATTGAATCATCCATGCCTGTAACATCTGCGTGAAGCTCTGCAAACAGGCCTTTACGCCTTGCCCAATCTGCCGATCGCCACATGGATGCATCAATCGTTAATTGTGAAAAAGCAGAAAAGCCTATTTTTCTTTCAACCGCAGGGCCTACCACAAATGGACCAATGCCAACCGCGAGTTCACTTAATTTGATATCGGCTTTTTCAACGGCAATGGCATAATCTGCAGCCGCAGCTAAACCTACTCCTCCACCAATACATTTTCCTTGCACCCTGGCAATGATGAATTGAGGCACTTTTCGCATAGCGTTTATCACATTGGCAAAACCTTCAAAAAATGATTGCCCTTCTTCTTTTGTAAGAATGGAAGCCAATTCATGAAAAGAAGCGCCGGCACAAAATATTTTTTCACCGGCAGAACGGAGTATCATTACTTTTGTTTCTGTTTTCAAACCTTCCTTTTCAATAATATCTGCTAATGCAGTCAAGATTTTTCCGGGCAATGAATTGCTTTGTGGGTGAAAGAATTCAATCGTTGCAATGCCATCTGCCTGTTCTACTTTCACATAACCTTCTTTTATTGTTTCTTCCATATTGCTTACTGTTAAAGAGTATTAAGGACCCTGTTTTGCAAAGTTATTAAATCGCCTATAAAAGCCATCTTTTAATAGATTTACATTAAAATTAATCAATACTCCATTCCTTACACCAGAAAGTTTTAGATAGGTGTGTAATTGCTTGAAATGAAGTGGAGCTAGTTGTTCAATAGATTTTATTTCAATAATTACTTTTTCTTCGATCACTAGATCTGCTCTAAATCCATCTTCAAATTTAATGCCGTCATAAATTAGTGGAATTGATTTTTGCTTTTGTACCGAAAGCGATTTTTTTATTAACTCATACATCAATACTTGCTCATATACTGATTCATATAAACCCGGACCTAGTTCTTGATGAATTTTTATGCTGGCGTCTAGAATTAAACCTATTATTATATTTGGATCTTTCTGCACCATTTATTTCAATAAGAGAAAAACGAAGAAAAAGAGGGTTTTCGATTGTTGCAAACTTAACTCTCTTATTATCCTCGTAAATAGGTATTTGCCGCAAAAAGTGAAAAGACATAAAATTACAACCACTCTTTTTTTCTTCGTTTTTCTCTTATTGAACCCTTTTCTCAACCATCGTTAAAATGGTAGCCACCCCAACCATTTCTTCTGTTTCATCAATGATCTCTACCAACCATTTCACAATTCCTTTGGCGATGTCTGATTCTTCTTTTTTCTCCTGACTTATTTTTTCTTTACAGGTAAAACGGATATGAATTTCACTACCGGGATAAACAGGTTTTGTAAACCGAAGTTCATCAATCCCATAATTCAGTAACACGGGATTTTTTTCATAACTTTCTACAAATAATCCAGCAGCAATACTGATAATAAAATAACCATGTGTTACCTGTTTTTCAAACATGGCACCGGTAAAATCGGTTTCTTTCATGTGCGCATAAAAATGGTCACCACTTAGATCAGCAAATCGGTCTATGTCTTCACTGGTAATTAATCTTTTATCTGTGATGAGTTGATCCCCAATTTGGAGTTCTTCATAATATTTTTTGAAAGGATGAATGGTATTTAGGTTACCGGTGGCTCCCGGCTGGTAAACATTGCTTACAGCAGTAATCATATCCGGGGAACCCTGCACGGCTACTCTTTGCATATAATGTTTCACTCCCCTTATTCCACCCATTTCTTCTCCACCCCCGGCCCGGCCCGGCCCACCATGTACCAATAACGGTAATGGAGAACCATGCCCTGTGTTTTCTTTGGCACATTGTTCATTTAAAATAAGGATACGACCGTGATGGGTTCCTGCACCTATGACATATTCTTTCGCCATTTGTCTATTCGCAGTAACAATGGAGCTAACCAATGACCCTTTACCCATCTTTGCTAATAGAATAGCTTCTTCTAATGAATGATAGGGCATTAATGTTGATACCGGACCAAATGCTTCTACCTCATGAACTGCAGAACTAGTAAGGGGTTCAGTATTTAATAACAATAATGGACTCATGAAAGAGCCTTTTAATGCATCGGCATCAATTACCTCTACACTATCGAGTGAGCCATAAATAATTTGGGATGTCGCTAATAATTTCTGCACTTGCGCTTTCACTTCATTTCTTTGTGTTTCTCCTGCCAGCGAACCCATTCTTACTTTCTCATTCAATGGATTTCCAATAACCGTTTGTGAGAGAGCTTTTCCCAATGATATTTGAATATCTTCTAATTTATTTTCAGGAACAAATATTCTTCTGATGGCTGTGCATTTTTGTCCGCATTTGGTGGTCATTTCTTTGCGAACTTCTTTGATAAATATATCCCACTCAGGCATTTGAGGTGTGATATCTTCACCTAATACAATACAGTTTAGCGAATCTGCCTCCATAGTAAAGGGTACATTTTCCTGCATTACGCTTTTTCCGGATTTTAATAATAGCCCGGTAGTTGCAGAACCTGTAAAAGTGACTACATCTTGTGATCTCACATGGTCTAACATATCACCGGCACTTCCACATATTAATTGTAAAGCACCGGGAGGTAATATGCCGGAGGATGCAATTTTTTTTACCACCGCTTCAGTAAGGTAGGAGGTAACCGTGGCGGGTTTTACAACTGCAGGCATACCTGCTAACATGTTCACAGCAATTTTTTCTAACATTCCCCAAACAGGGAAATTAAACGCATTGATATGAATAGCCACCCCTTCTTTAGGAATTAATAAATGATGTCCCATAAAAGTATTGGCTTTGCCTAATGGATGATTTTCTCCATCCAGGCAATAAGGCGTATCCGGAAATTTTCTGCGTAATGAGGCATAAGCGAATAAATTACCAATCCCACCTTCAATATCCACCCAGCTATCAGCTTTTGTGGCACCTGTTTGATAACTGATTTGATAAAATTCATTCAAATGTTCTCTAAGATAAAGTGCCAAAGAACGTAACATCAATCCCCGTTCATGAAAACTCATTTTCCGTAATGCCGGATTACCAACGTTCCTGGCATATTCTAAAAGAGAAGCAAAGTCTAAGCCTTTAGTAGAAGCATTGGATATGATATTACCGGTAACCGCATTAAATAATGGTTGACCTTCTCCATCGCCTTTTACCCATTTACCCAGTATATAATTTTCTAAACTATACATATCAATCATTTATGAGAAGCAAAGCTAACGATTGGTAGGTTTTAATCTCCCTTAAAAAGAAAAATGTAACTTTAGCAATTAAAATAATTGTTATGAGTGTAAGAGAAATGAAACTGAAAGCCATCAATCATCTCAATAACCTAACAACAGAAGAGGCTGTAAAAGGTATTTTAGAACAGCTTGAAAAACTGGATAAGCAGGAGAAAATGTCATTAAATCTGGCACAACACTATCCGGCTATTAAGGAACAATATGGCACTGTATTGGAAAAACTGGCCAAATGATCTCGCTGGACGATATACTGGAGTTACATAAAAGATCCATTCAAGACTATGGTGGAGCTAGTGGGATCAGAGATATAGGGCTATTAGAATCTGCCATTGCCAGACCATTTCAAATTTTTGAGGACAAGGACTTGTATATGTCACCTTATGAAAAGGCTGCAGCGCTTGGTGAAAGCATTATCGCAAATCATCCCTTTGTAGATGGTAACAAAAGAACAGGTGTGGCTGCAATGTAGCTTTGCTCTTAGAAAATAATATTCGACTTATTGACAATCCGGATGAGCTGTATTCTTTTATAATTTCAATTTCTACCGGCTCGATTACATTACAAGAAATTGCCTTGTGGCTTACGAAAAACACAGCTACGCGTTAATCCACCAACCCAAACTGCCTCAAATGATGCCGTACATGCTTATCTAAATAGTGTACTTGCTGCTCATAATTTAATTCGCCAAACATAGGATGCATCAATACTTTGGAAGCATCTGCCGCATAAACAGTAAATACATCATTCAATTCTTTCTCGGTTTTAGCAATGGCTTCTTGCAAACTTGCATATTTGTGTGCACGCGGCTCCTCAGGCATTACCGGCACCCGTGTATTTTCCTGAAAAAGCCCATCCGACATCATAAAAGTCCTGGCTTTGGCCAGTCTATCCGGTTCTGTATTCATTAGGGGTAATATAATTTTCCCATTGGCCAGTTTTAAAATATCGCGTAAATGTTCCACCATCTGCTGACCATCCATTTTGCCCCATTTTCCTTTTTCATCACCACTTAATTTTTGTAGTAAGGGAATGCATTCATTTTTCAGGAAATGTATTTTGGCAACTAACATGGGAGTGTTTTGAATATCGAATATAAAACAAGAAATTTTGAATATCGATTGACCTTATTCTTAAACATTCAAAATTCCTTACTCAATATTCAATATTTTTTATCCTTCAGGCGGCTTTAGCCTCCCGAGCGATAAAAAAATCCCGCCATTTGGATGACGGGATCGCAGTTGGTTACTGGTTGTAAAAAACGTAACGTATATATTAAGACAACCTTTTATCTATTTCGCTGCAAAGAGAAGCAAAAATTTCATCCACCGTACCCTCGCCCCTAATATTTACCACTTTTTTAAACTGACCATAATATTCGGCCACAACTGTGGTTTTGCTTTTATACTCATGAATCCTTGCCCTAATTACTGTTTCATTGTTGTCGTCACTTCTTCCACTGGTAAGCCCCCTGTTTAATAAACGATCCACTAACTCCTCTTCACTTACTTCCAGTGCAAGTACAACCCCAATTTCAGCATTTTTTAACTTTAATAATTTGTCGAGTGCCTGACTTTGTGCTACAGTCCTGGGGAACCCATCAAATAAAAACCCTTTTGCCTGGGGATTTGTTTCTAAAGCAGAACTTATCATCCCTACAACCACTTCATCCGGTACCAGTTGACCCCTGTCCATAATACTCTTTGCTTCTAGGCCTAAAGGGGTTTGATTGGCAATTTCACTTCGTAAAAGGTCTCCGGTTGATAAATGTTTTAATCCATAGGCAGCAATCAGCTTTTCGCTTTGCGTACCTTTCCCGCTGCCCGGAGGGCCAAACAGAATAATATTAAACATATGCTTGCTTGCCTTGTGTGAAGAACAAATATAAGGCCTTGATTTTAAAAAACATTTAACAGTAATTGAAAACCTTTGAAAAGGTTGAATTGTAAGGTTAATATCAGGGGCACGTCTTATAAAAGAAAACCATAAACCCATTTTCAACGTAAATTTAACCTGTTAAAACATGTATGATATGCATCGAATACTCCCATTATTCCTTTCCATTCTTTTATGGACAAGCTGTTTTTCGCAAAACAATCAAAAGAACCCCAATACCATGGATGCAAACAAAAAAGACAATCCCGCTTATTCAAGATCGGACAGTAGTAAAGTGACTTTACAAAATAAAGAATGGAAGGGTATTCTCTCACCTGACGTGTATTATATAGCTCGTGAGAAAGGAACAGAACGCCCTTATACAAGCAAATTTGAAGCATTTAAAGAAGCCGGGACCTATTATTGTGCTGTTTGTGGGAATGCACTTTTCAAAAGCGATACCAAATTTGATAGTGGTTGTGGCTGGCCTAGTTTTTATGAAGCCATCAGTAAGACTTCAATCATTTATATTCCGGATAATACATTGGGCATGTCGAGAACAGAAGTAGAATGTGGAAGATGTAAGTCGCATTTGGGACATGTTTTTGAAGATGGGCCGCCGCCTACCGGCTTACGCTATTGCATTAATGGCGTAGTGCTAGATTTTGAAAAAGCAAAGGAAGCAGAGAAGAAATATGATAAGAAACAGGGATCGAAGGGGTAGTTTTTTGAAACACATAGGCAGATAGGTTAGGAGAAAGGACACAAGAATTACAAATTGTATATGCACTGTTTCCTAACCTATCTGCCTATGTGTTAAATTACTTAAACCCAACGGAGAGGAAATATGATATGAAAGAGGGATTTAAGGGGTAGTTTTTTGAAACACATAGGCAGATAGGTTAAGAGAAAGGACACAAAAATTGCACAAATTGTATATGCACTATTTCCTAATCTATCTGCCTATGTGTTTAATTTCTTTCTCCCAATGAAATAGAAAGCAGAAAAAACAGTAACCAATACCCCCACGACAGACAAAATCATTACGCTATTAGAAAAGAAATCAACCCAATTTAATTTCACTTTAAATATCTCTTTACTTAATAATACACTTACACTTCCCAAATAACCAAACGAATCTGCCAAGTAGATCAGAAATCCTACATTCCCCGAAAATCGAAAGGCAGCAATCAAACGTTCAAAAAATACAGAGTTAAAGGGGATATATGCCATATACAATCCCAAACCCACCATCGTCATCCACCAAACAGGATCGAGTTGATTACGTACAAAGAAAAAAGTACTCATACCTGCTAAAACAAAACCGATGGCAATAAAAAAATGTGCCAGCATTAATGCTTTAAAGCTGTTTTTAATGAGAACCATACAGCCTATCAAAACCAATACAATTAAGGTAATGGGTGTTTCTGTTTTTGAAAAAAGAGCCGGCTGATTTAGATAACCCATTTCTTTCCACATATCGGCACTAAAGTTGTCGCGGATATCACGAAAAATAGTTGCGAATCCATAAATAATGATACAGGCAATTAAGCCGGGCAAGAAACTTTTTACAAACTTTTTTCTGTCTGCCGCATCCATGGGTGTACGGTTCATCCGCGCAGAGATATCAAGTTCATCCGGCGGCGGAATTTTTTCTATCAAATAAATAAATAATAATAAAGGCAACGCAAATACCAATCCTGTAAAAAAGGGGATCCAAAATTCAGTTATTTGAAAGTTTAATAATAGCCACCCACCGATTGATTTTACAAAACCGGATGAAAAAATAAAACTCACTGCTAAAGCAGCGCCAATAAAATCGGTACTCCGTCTACCTTCTACATAAGAGAAAACCACACCCCATAACATACCCAGTGGAAATCCATTGATAAATAGAAAAACCGCATTATAAGGTGCTGGAATAATGGCAAAAAATAACCAGGCTGCCCAAGCTATGCCTACCAATAATAGAATGATTTTATTTCTCCCAAACCGGTTTAATTCGGAAATAAATTTAATACCATAAAATTTTGCCATCAAGTAACCGATCATCTGGCTTAAAACAAGTATGGTTTTATAAGGCAATCCGGCATACCGCATTCCATCAAACGTACAAACGGTATATGATTTTCGAAATCCAAAAATCATCGTATACGCCAAAAACGCAATAATAGCAGCATATATACCCACCTGTTGTGCATTTCCATTGAAGTATTTTATAGATTTTTCAGGCATGGGCTATCGTTAAATAATAAATATAACACATTATGCTTTCCCTGTTCTTTGTTTCCCCCTCACGGGGATTCCTTGTTCCTCTGTTCAAAATTCCTCTGTTCAATATTCATCTGTTCATCATTCATTCCCCCACTGATATATCTCTTTTGGTAGTTGCTCGTTTTTTTCAGACATTTCAAGACTGAAAAATAAACATGCTATGAGAAAACTTCTTTTATTGTCAACTTTATTTATTTCTTCTTTATCTGTTTTGGCCCAACAGATAGACTTGTCTAAACAATTTAAAAATCTGAAACCACGTAACATTGGTCCGGCCGGAATGAGTGGTAGGGTTACTTCTATTGATGCTGAATGGGCAAACCCTAATCATATTTTTCTGGGTACTGCCAGTGGTGGGGTTTGGAAAACCGAGAATGGTGGTGGAAGCTGGGCACCGATGTTTGATGAGCAGCCTATCCAAAATATTGGTTCCATTGCCATAACGCAAAGTAATCCAAGTGTTATTTGGGCGGGTACAGGTGAAGGCAATCCACGTAATTCTGTGAGTTTGGGAGAAGGCATGTATAAAAGCTTGGATGGAGGTAAAACATGGAAATGTGTGGGTTTACAAAAAACCAGAAACATTCACCGCATTATTATCGACCCCAATAATCCAGATGTGGTATATGCCGGAGTTATGGGTAATCCATTTACAGAACATGCAGAAAGAGGTGTTTATAAAACAACCGATGGAGGAGACAATTGGAAATTGATTTTACATACCAATGATACCAGTGGTGTAGGAGATATGGTAATGGACCCTTCCAATCCAAATAAGCTCTTTGTAAATATGTACCAGCATAAACGAACTCCTTGGAGTTTAAAAGGTGGTGGATCGGGTAGTGGATTTTATGTTACGTACGATGCAGGTAAGACGTTTAAGAAATTAGGCAAAGAAGAAGGATTACCGGCAGGTGAATATGGGCGCATTGGCATAAGTATTAGTAGATCTGATCCCAATAGAGTGTATGCAATGGTAGAAGCCACTAAAAATGGATTGTATAAAAGTGAGGATGGCGGACAAAAATGGGAGCTAGTAAATAGCGACCCTGCAGTGGTTAGCAACCGTGCCTTTTATTTTCAAGACATAGCCGTAGATACTAAAAATGAAAATAGGTTGTATAATATCAACCAAATGGTGAATGTAAGTGAGGATGGCGGTAAATCTTTTAAATCTGTGATTCCATATAGCGGTATTCATCCAGATCACCATGCTTGGTGGATTCATCCTAATGATGCTAATTTTATCATTGATGGAAATGATGGCGGTATTGGCATTTCTCGTGATCGTGGTAAGACATGGCAGTTTGATGAAAAATTGCCATTGGGACAATTCTATCATATTAATGTTGACGATCAACTTCCCTATCATGTGATGGGTGGATTGCAAGACAATGGTAGTTGGCATGGCCCCGCATATGTATGGATGAGAAGCGGTATACGAAATGCTTTCTGGCAAGGCGTGAGTGGTGGTGATGGCTTTGATGTAATGCCAGATGCCGAAGACCCTAAATGGGTGTACACAATGAGCCAGGGTGGAAGTGTTAGTCGATATAACTTAGCTACCGGGGAAGATTGGAGTATCCGCCCACCAAGACCTGATATGAAAACCAGGCAAAGATTTAATTGGAACGCTGCTATTGCGCAAGACCCATTTGAGAAAGCAACCATTTATTATGGAAGTCAGTTTGTAAATAAAAGCACTGATAAAGGGGCATCTTGGGAAGTAATATCCCCTGATTTGTCAACCAATGATAGTATTAAAATTGACCAGACCAGTAATGGAGGTATTTCAATCGATATTACCGGTGCAGAAAACTTTTGTACGATTTTATCTATAGAACCCTCTCCAAAAGAAAAAGGGGTGATTTGGGTTGGAACGGATGATGGCAATGTTCAACTAACTACAGATGCAGGTAAAACATGGACCAACTTCCGGGGTAAAATTCCGGGTTTGCCAACAGGTGCTTGGATTCCTCAAATTAGAGCCTCAAAATATAATGCAGGAGAGGCATTTGTGATTGCCAATGATTATCGTAGGGGTGATATGAAACCCTATATTTTCAGGACCACTGATTATGGGAAAACCTGGACAAGAATCATTGATGAAAAGAAAGTAACCGGATATGCACTTTGTCTTATTCAGGATCCTGTAGAACCCAATTTGATTTTTGTAGGAACAGAACAAGGGCTTTGGGTAAGTTTTGATAATGCAAATACATTTCAACAATTTAAAAATGGATACCCTTCTGTTTCTACTTATGACTTAGCGATTCAGGAAAGAGAGGCAGATTTAGTAATAGCAACTTTTGGTAGAGCATTATGGATTTTGGATGACATTAGACCTTTAAGAAAACTGGCGTCTAATATTGGACAAGTATTCAGCAAAAGACTCACAGCTTTTGAAACACCCCTTGCTTATCAAGCTAATATAAAAAATGCTTCAGGCATAGAATATAGTATTTGGGGTAGTTATGAAGGAGAAAATAAAAAAAACGGAGCGGCCATCAGTTTCTATGTAAATAAAAAAGGTTCTGATACCGGTAAAAACAAACTAGCCGACACTGCAACAGTAAGAATTTATGATGCTAACAATGTGCAAGTTCGGATGCTTCGTACCAAAGCGGATAGTGGATTTAACAGGTTCTATTGGGGAATGGAAGGAAAAGGAATTCGACAAGCCGGTGGTGGTGGAAGAGGCGGCGGCGGTGGTGGTAGAGGTGGCGGAGGTAGGAATGCAGCTGATGAACCCGGCGGATTACCGGTAGATCCCGGAACGTATAAGTTGGTTCTTAGTTTAGATAGAGAAATTTCAGATAGCACTATGATTACTGTAAATGATGATCCAAATGCCCCTATATCCAAAGAAACCAGAAATGCTATTCGAAAGGCAATGGCCAGATTAGACAAGAGTTCTTTAAAACTAGTTGACCTATCAGACCGTTTAACGGAAGCTGATGATATTGTAAAAAAGATAGAGGCATCCTTTAAAGATATGGACCCTAAACAAACCGATACCCTTCGCAAAACAGGGAAAGCCATGCAGGATAGTATCAAAGTAATTCGCGAACAGTTGAACGGAAAAACACAGGAAAAACAAGGATATGGAACGGTTCCACAAACTACCGTAAACAGTGCTTTGGGCGAAGCTCGATCTTCTATTACCGGGAAAACAGTTATTCCGGGAGCACAGGAAGAACGTTTAATGGGTTATGCAGAAATGATGGTAACAGATGTTCTAACAAGGGCAAATGCATTCTTTGAAGGAAGATGGAAGCAATACCGTGAATTGGCAGAAAGTACCCCGGTTAAAATGTTTAAAGATTATAAGCCAATTGAGTAATTGATGAAAATACAATCCGGGGAATGTTTTTCAAACAAAGCTTACATCATTTCTACATTGTATAACAACCGTTCGTCGCTGAAAAATGTGTATTCGTAGAAAAAAAATCGATTTGGCAGAAAAAATATAATAATAGGGGGGATAGATTTTACTTTTATGGAGTAGAAAAATGGTAGCTAATACATTAAGAAGTTACTAGCATTTTTATCCTTTTGAGTTCCAATATCCCTCCGAATAAACCTGAATGACGACATTTTTTGTCGTCATTCAGGTTTCTAGTCTTATTTCAATAAATCACCTATTACCGATTTGTATGTTTTGCCAATGGGGATGGTTACTTTACTGTCCTGTAAATAAATGGTATCTTCTTGTACTTGTTTGATAAACCGAATGGCAACCACATAGGATCTATGAACTTGAAGAAATCCGAAAGTAGACAAGCGTTTAGAAAGTTCTGATAGCGATAAATTAATCAGGTGTGATTCTTGGTTAGTTAATACCAGCTTAACATAATCTCTTAAAGCTTCTGCATAGACCAAACGGTCAATTTCAATTTTTATGATTTTTGTGCCACTTTTAATAAATAGAAACGGCTTTTCTTTATTAATAGGAACAATATTTTTATCTGTAGAAATGGATCTTTCTAAAATTTTATCAATACTTATTTTAAAACGATTCGGCAGAATTGGTTTTTTAAGAAAATCAATGGCTCCGATTTCAAAGGATGCAAAAGCATAATCTTCATTACCTGTAATGACAATGATCGCCGGGGAACCCGAAATATATGGAATCAGGTCAAAGCCCTGTCCGTCAGAAAGTTCAATATCCAATAAGACAATATCAACCACTTCTTTTTCAAAAAAAGATTTTGCCTCGGCACAATTCATACAAATGCCTACTAATTCAAGCATCGGATAAAAGCTGATGAGCTTTGTGAGCTTTGCAGAAACCATTGCATCATCATCAACAATCAATACTTTTTTCTTCATGGTTTGTATTTACGGTTGTAAAATAAGATAAAAACAGTGTTTTGCCTTAATAACAATACTAGAAACTCACCTGCTACGAATAACTTTTGGAAAGTTTAGAACTTTCCAAAAGTTGATCACGTACTTTTGCTTCTTCAATAATTGAATTATTTGTATGAATCAACCCAAACTCAGCCAATTGGCCGAAACTTTAATAGGCAGTGAAATTGTAAAACTTGGCAATCTCATCAGCGAACGCATTCGCAATGGCGAAAAAATATACAATTTCACTATTGGGGATTTTGATCCCCATGTTTTTCCCATTCCCGCCGAGTTGGAGGCATTGATTATAGAATCGTATCAACAAAAAAATACCAGTTACCCTGCTGCCGAAGGGGTGCTAGATTTGAGAAATTCTGTAAGCTCTTTTATCAAAGAATGGGAGGGCATCGATTATGCTGCTAATGAAATTCAGATTGCTTCCGGAGGCCGGCCGCTCATTTATACCATATTTAAAGCCATTGTTGACAAAGGGGATAAAGTAATCTATGGCGTTCCTTCCTGGAACAATAACCATTATGTACACATGACAGATGGTGAACATTGTGTAATCCAATGCAGTGCAGAAAATGATTTCATGCCCTTGCCTTCAGATATCAAAGCAAATATCAAAGGCGCAACCCTCATTTGTATCTGTACGCCACAAAATCCAACCGGCACAACACTCACCCAATCTGCATTAGAAGAGATCTGTGATCTGATATTGGAAGAGAACAAAGCCCGTGGTGCAGATGAAAAGAAATGTTATTTGATGTTCGATCAAATGTATTGGACACTTACCTATGGAACTACCACACATTATAATCCGGTTACATTAAGACCGGCCATGAAGGAATACACGGTTTTTGTTGATGGTATTTCAAAAGTATTTGCAGCAACAGGTGTGCGTGTTGGTTGGGCACTGGGACCGGAATTGATTATTGCTAAAATGAAAGCAATTTTAAGTCATTTAGGCGCCTGGGCACCCATGGCTGAACAAAAAGCCGTTGCTAAATATTTATTAGAAAAAGCAGCGATAACTAAATATTTGCTTCATTTTAAAGCTGAGGTTGAAGAAAGACTGCGCAATATTCATGAGGGTATCATACAATTGAAGCAAAAAGGTTATGCAGTTGATTCTGTTTCACCACAGGCCGCTATTTATTTAACCATACAAATGAACCTCACCGGTAAAACAACCGCTGAAGGTGTTTTGCTTGAAAAACAATCGGATGTTACTTCTTATTTATTGAGTGAAGCAAAGATTGCCATCGTTCCATTCTCGGCATTTGGTGCGGGAACTGATAGCGCTTGGTATCGATTAAGTGTGGGTACTTGTAAGAAAGAAGAGATTGGAGATATGTTGGGTATGTTGGAAGGGGCTTTGAGTAAACTGCTTTAATCAATTTATATGCCAGCCGGAGGCTGGGGGATAGTCGTCACTCGGCGGAGCCGAGCGACCTAGCTAAATTATATGCGGCTAACTTTACATACTTATGAAACTCGAAATTCAAAACTTATCAAAAAGGTACAATAAAGAAAAATATGGATTGCGTAATTTTTCTTTAACCCTCGAAAATGGCATTATGGGTTTATTGGGCCCCAATGGAGCAGGGAAGTCTACTTTAATGAAGATTATTGCCACCATTTCGAAACCTACCGAGGGAAATGTGTTATTAGAGGGCATTGATATTTCAAAAGAGCCTAATTCAATTCGTAAGGTTTTGGGATATCTGCCACAGGATTTTGGCGTATATCCAAATTTGAATGCCTATGAATTTCTTGAATACATAGCCGCCATGAAAGGAGTTGGTGGGCCTAAATTGCGTGCTCGTATTGATCAATTATTAGAAGGTGTAAATTTAACGGAAGCAGCTTATAAAAGGATTGGAACTTATTCAGGCGGAATGAAACAAAGAATTGGCATAGCCCAAGTTTTATTAAACAATCCTAAGATTTTAATTTTTGATGAACCTACTGTTGGATTGGACCCTGAAGAAAGGGTAAGGTTTAGAAATCTCATCTCTGATTTGGCCAATGATTGTATCGTTATTCTTTCATCTCATATAGTATCTGATATTGAAACAGTTGCCGATGAAGTGGCCATCATGAAAAACGGTATGCTAATTACAAAAGGCTTACCATCGAAAGTCATTGATATGGTACATGGAAAGGTTTTTGAAATTGAAATAGATAGTAGTAGTTTGTCGCTATTTAAAGAAAAACAATTAGTAGTTGATACGATTAGAAAAAAAGATAAAGTACAAGTACGTTTTATTTCCCATGAGCAAATCAATGGTGCTGTAATTTGTAACGCTTCATTAGAGGATGCTTACTTATTCCTTACCAAAAAATAACGCTGATATGAGTTCTTATATAAGCATTATTAAAGCCGATTATTATCAACGTGCTAGGAGCTATGTTTTTTTAATTACGCTATTAGCCAGTGTTTGTATGGCGTATACTTTTGTACCCACAGCCGATGCAAATTATTCAACTGTAAGAATTGGAAATTATGTAGGTGAGAATAATGCTGCCTGGATTGGCCATGTAACAGCATTTATAGCAAGTACTTTTTTATGGTTAATTGGTTTTTATCTTGTTCACAGTGGTATCAGAAGAGATCAGGATACCGGCATTGGACAAATCGTAGCCACTACATCACTAAGTAATTTTAAATATCTCTTAACCAAAGCATTTAGTAATTTTTTTGTACTTTTTACAATTACTTTAATTGTAATGATGATGGCTTTGGTATTGGTTATCGTTAGAGGACATACCTATCGATTTGATATAGTTCAATTTCTTTCTCCTTTTCTTTTTGCTACTCTTCCCAGTATTTTTTGCGTTTCGGTATTGGCTATTTTAGCTGAGGTCTTATTAGGTAAATATAATGTTTTACAGTATGTTTTCTTTTTCTTTCTATTTCCGTTGATTATTGAATTTACCACATCCGGCCAATCATCGCGCCAATATTGGTTTGATGTTTTAGGTACAAAATACCTATCTGATAGTATGCTTGGGGTAGTCAATGCTACAGCAGGCACCAGTTTTAGAAGTGTCTCTGCCGGATTTTTATTTGGCGAGAAGAATAAAGTTCAATACTTCTTATTTCAGGGAACACATTGGTCAACCTTGTACATAATCAGTAGAATAGCATGGGTAATACTAGCGGTTTTTATATTATTTATCTTTTCGAAGTTTTTTCATCGGTTCGATGTAAAGGAAAGAATTTCTGGAAAAAAGGAAAATAAAAAAGTTGATCTAAATGAGATACAATTTATCCCAAAAGAAATTCAACTTTCTACATTACCTCTTGCTTCTCCTCAGTTTGGAATCCTTCCATTTATTAAAATAGAATTTCAAATGCTTATTCGAAAAGGGCCTAAATGGATTTGGTTAATAAATATAGGCGGATTTATTGCTCTCTTTTTTATTCCGTTAGCAGAAGCTCATAAAATTGGGTTACCAATTTTGTGGTTTTTGCAAATAAATAGATGGGCTGATATTGCTACTAAAGAAAAAGAAAATAACACCCACTATTTTACTTATTCAGCTTTTAGACCTTTACAAAGATTATTATTTTCACAAATAGTTGCCGGCATTTTACTGGCTGTTATTTTGTCACTACCTCTTATTTTTCGATATTTCATAAGTGGAAATTATACAATTGTTTTAAGTATACTTTTTGGGGCACTCTTTGTAGTTGCTTTTTCTGTTTCCAGTGGGATTGTTTCAGGCGGCAAAAGGCTATTTGAAATACTCTTTTTTATGTTAACCTATACTAATATAAATTTCATTCCCGAATTCGATTATTTTGGTGCACTACATCATGGCATCAATTATCTACCCCTAATGATTTCTATTATTTGCTTGATGTTTGTTGTTGCCGTTTTTTTTAGGCGACATGAAATGCGAAACCAATAAATATTGATTGATATTTTCCTTTTATAAAAGAACAATAGTAATTTCCGCTTTTATTTTGCATCTTACATTTCAAAATTAAACATACATTATGAAACTAGGATTTGGATTATTCTTACTTTGTGTATTTATGATATCCTGTGAAACACAAACCGGTTATGTAAATAAATCATTTTCACCAATACCTATTGAAGGAACCTGGGCATTAATATCTGGGACCACCATTGTAAAAAATGACACTTCTGTTATTGATTATACTAAGAGTTTGCAAATGATCAAAATTATCAATGCAACGCATTTTTCATTTTTAAAACATGAAATGAATAAAGGGAAGGATTCTGCTATGTATGGATCGGGTGGGGGCTGGTACACTTTACAAGATAGTCTATACACCGAACACCTTGATTATTGTAGCGATAGAGCTTGGGAAGGCCAAAGTTTTGCATTTACGGTTTCTATACAAAACGACACATTAATTCAGGCCGGAAAAGAAAAATTAGAGAACCTGGGGATTGATAGAATCATTATTGAAAAATATGTTCGAATTAAAAAATAGCCTATTCATTACGACTATTTTTTTTCATTTTTCAATGCAGTCCATGTCCATATAGCGCCCACAAGATCACCTGTTCCAAAAATGATAAGGTAGGGTGATGCATATCCTGCCATAACAAAACCACAAAAAATGAGAAACACAAAAATTCGGGTGGGTATCGTATGTTTAAAATATGCATGAATATTGTTTGAGCCGGTTTGGTGATAATAATAACCGATTACCAAAGCCAGTACGCCAACCACTCGAATCCAAACTTCGGTTGTCTCGGGCATTTGAAAAGTGCTTAATACAAAATTTGGCATGGCAATTAAACCAATGCCAATTGCATACAAATAAAATCCAAAATAACAAACAGATTTAGCAGCAGTGCTCATAGTTTACATTTTAGAAAGTAATCAAAGCAGTACTCGCTCGGCTCCGCAGAGTGAGTACTATAACCCCGCCTCCGGCGGATCAATACTTCAACAGATTAGAAGAAAAGCTAATTTTTGTTATTAATAAAAACAAATGCTTTTTGTTGCTTTTCACTCAAAACCTGTTGTATTAAAAAAGGTTTTTGAATTATTTTATGCCGATTAATATCAAGAATTTCGTTAGCCACACAAAAAGCTTCCCAATTCTCGGTGTGATGCAGAATTGTATTTAAGCGGGTAACCAAGGATTCTTTTTCATCCATGCTCAAGTGAGCCGTTTTGGATAATACCAGTAAATCTCTATTAGCATCATTCATATGCAAGTGTTTTAGCTTATTTATGATTGGGACATCCGCAATTAATGGCATTATTTTTTCGAAATACGCCACAAGAACTGCTGATCAACGTAACTAATAACAACAAAAGAATTATTTGGTTTATTTTCAATTTCATAAACGATGTTCTAAAATACTACTTTACAGTTTAATCAAGCAAAAAACTAAGGGTTTGTTGAATAATTTTAACATACAAAAGGTTTTGGTAGCACCCCTCGACTGGGGGCTGGGCCATGCAACCAGGTGCATTCCTATCATAAGTGCCTTAGTAAAAGAGGGTTATGAAGTAATGATTGGGGCTGAAAATGCACAAGCCATACTTCTTAAAAATGAATTTCCTTCACTACTTATAATACCACTAAAAGGTTATAGGGTAAGATATAGCAGGCAAAAGAGATGGTTACCCTGGCGGATAATGATACAATTGCCGAAAATCCTGCGAGCGCTGAAAGGTGAGAAAAAATGGTTGGATACCATCATTGAGGAACAAAAAATAGATCTGGTAATTTCAGATAACCGATATGGTTTGTGCTCTACCAAAGTACCTTGTATTTTTATCACACATCAGTTAACCATAAAAATGCCTTTTGCATGGTTAGAAAACCTAGTTCAAAAAATTAATTACCGCTATATTAATCAATTTTCAGCTTGTTGGGTACCCGATGTTCAGGGGGAAGATAATGTAGCAGGAATATTATCACATCCTGTAAAGCTACCCAAAACACGTTTGTTTTATATCGGCTTACTTTCTCGTTTCCAAGTTGTCAGCACAATTAAAAAATATGATTACTGCATCCTATTATCCGGTCCTGAACCGCAGAGAACGCTATTGGAAAATAAAATCCTGCCAGATCTTTCAAGATTAACCGGTAAAGTACTATTGGTAAGAGGTATGCCGGGAAGTGCTGAAAAATTGCAAGTTGCTGAAAATACAGAAGTACAAAATCATTTACCGGGTAATCAACTTCAGATGGCCATTTTACAAAGCGACTGTATCGTTAGCAGAAGTGGCTATTCTACTATTATGGAACTGTTGTCTTTGCATAAAAAATCGATTTTGATTCCCACACCCGGACAAACAGAACAAGAATACTTGGCAAAAAAATTAGCCGCCAATCATATATGTCTAACATTAAACCAAGAAAAATTCAATTCTGCAATAGATTTTCAAGCAGCAAACCATTTCGAATATGCGTATCCTAATTATGCAATATTCAAAGAAGTAGCAATAAAATCATTATTGAATTTATCAACCAAGTGAGATGTATAATCAGTAGTCATCAAATTTTTCATCATGAATTCAAATGATCATAATTGCAAATGAATTAGTCCCTATAATTCAAAGCGGGCTTTCTATCTCCCAACAAAGCTTTATACTGGTAATCGCCTTTGTTTTTAATAAATTCTTCCTTTGCCTTTTGAATAGTAACCGGGTTGGTAAATAAATCGATAGCGGTTAGTGCCATTGTTTTGGCCGCAACCATCATTCCTTTGGTACCTATTTCTGTTCCACCACAAGCTACTGCCTGCCAGCTATGGGCGGGTGTGCCGGGTATCCAGGTGGCTGCTCCTAAACCAACCGTTGGCACTGCATAACTAACATCACCAACATCTGTGGAACCTCCTCCTGCATCTGCTACTTGTTTGAAAGCTTTGATGGTGGCGGCAGATTCAATAGCCGGGGCCTTAAAATTAAAAGAAGCTTGAATTTTTTTGCCAAATGCAATTTCCTCTGTAGTATAAGTTACGCCACCAATTTTTTCAAGATTGGTCTGCATCAGTTCGCCAAGGGTTTTATTGAGTAACAAATCATGTGTGCCACCAATGATTTCATAGTCGGTGGTTGTTTCGGTACCCATGGCAGCCCCATTGGCAGCTTTCACTACCCTATCAAAAATTTCTTTTACCACTTCTTTATTTGGATGACGAACATAATAATATACTTCAGCATAATCGGGTACTATATTGGGGGCTCTTCCACCTTGGGTAATCACGTAATGGATTCTGGTTTCCTGGGGAATGTGTTCCCGCATCATATTTACCATATTGTCCATGGCTTCAACGGCATCTAAAGCCGATCTACCTTTTTCCGGCGACGCGGAGGCATGTGCTGCAATACCATGAAAACGAAATTTGGCCGACTTATTAGCGAGGGCGCTGGTCATGGTAATATCATTTTCATCTCCGGGGTGCCAATGAATTACCGCATCAACATCATTAAACAATCCGGCACGAACCATATAAACTTTACCACTGCCACCTTCTTCAGCAGGACATCCGTATACCCTTATGGTACCTGTCAGTTTTTTTTCTTCCATTAGTTTTTTAATAGCAATACCTGCGGCAACTGATCCGGTACCGAATAAATGGTGTCCGCAACCATGGCCTGCATCTTTACCAATGATCGTTTTTTTGTTGGGGGATGCTTCTTGTGATAATCCGGGCAATGCATCATATTCTGCCAGTATACCAATCACAGGTTTGCCCGAGCCGTATGAGGCAACAAAAGCGGTAGGCATATCTGCTACGCCCGCTTTTATTTCAAAACCATTTTCTTTCAAAGTCTGTTGATGGAGGGCTGAACTTTTTACTTCTTTGTATCCCACTTCTGCATAATCCCAAATCTGCAAAGCTATTTTTTTATAAGCATCGTATTTTGATTGAATACCCTGCGCCGCTTCCGTTTTTAAAATATCTGCCGAGATACTTTTTTGTGCATTACCTCCGATGATGGTAGAGAATAGCATAGCTGTAAGAAAGGTTCTTTTCATAGTACTTTTTTTCGGGATAAAAAATGAAATCTATACAAATAAGTCGCGATACAATTCTGCGCCGGGTACAACAGAATATTTACTCAAATCGGTAATACCCGCAGCAGCCATTACTTCTTCATCAGTGTAGGTATTACCGGTGCACTCTGCAGCAGGTTTTGATAATATATGATAAACTGCATCTGCAATTATTTCAGTCGTTCTACTCATATTGGCCAACATTTCGCCACCCAATAAATTCCTCACGGCTGCTGTATCAATCGTGGTTCTAGGCCATAATGCATTGGAAGCAATCCCTTCCGACTTTAATTCTGCTGCCCAACCCAATGCCATCATACTCATACTGTATTTGGTAATGGTATAAGCGATATGTCCGCTTAACCATTTTGGATTCAGGTTGATGGGGGGTGATAAGGTAAGAATATGGGGGTTGTTTCCTTTTTTAAGGTAAGGAAGACAATGCTTGACCACTAAAAAAGTTCCTCGCACATTGATACTATGCATCAGATCAAACCGTTTCGATTCTGTTTTTTCAGTGTTGGTTAGTTGTATTGCCGATGCATTATTGATTACCACATCAATGCCACCAAATTTGTCAACTGCTTGTTGAACAGCTGCCTGAATTTGATCTTCATGCCGAATATCCACTTGCACGGCCAATGCTTTGCCACCGGCGGCTTCCACTTCTTGCGCAGCAGAAAAGATGGTTCCGCCCAGTCTTGGGTCTTCTTCAACACTTTTGGCAGCAATTACAATATTGGCTCCTTCTTTAGCTAAACGAAGGGCCATGGCTTTACCAATACCCCTACTGGCACCTGTAATGAAAATGGTTCTGTTTTTAAATGGCATATGAGAATTGTTAGAATTTAAATTTACGGATTGTGGAGGCTATAATCATCAATTGTTTCATCTTATGATGAAAATAATTTACCAGCCTAAAAATTCTTTAACAACTGCATCCGTTTCGGCACAAGCTCTATCAAGTTGATCGTTTATAATTGTTTTGGTAAAATGATGGTTAAAAGATATTTCATAACTGGCTTTGTTTACGCGTGTAAGCAAACTTTCGGGAGTTTCTGTTCCTCTACTTTCTAACCTGCGTTTTAATTCTTCAACGGAGGGGGGTTCAATAAAAATTGACAAGCAATCACCGGCAAATTGCTGCTGTACATGAATGGCACCTTTTACATCAATGTCCAGCACCGGAATTTTTCCTTCATTCCATATTCTCTCTAATTCAGATTTCAAAGTCCCATAATATTTACCCTCATAAACAATTTCCCATTCAACAAAGGCATCTTCCACAATTTTCTGACGAAAATCTTTTACAGGCATAAAATAATAATCAACCCCATTTTTTTCATTACCCCTTAACTCACGAGTAGCGGCAGAAATGGAAAACGAAAGTTTTGGATATTTGTTCAATAAATAGTGAGTGATCGAGGTCTTACCCGCACCGGAAGGAGCAGTTATGATGATGATTTTATGGTTTGCTTCGGGCATGAATGAGATGATTTGCGGCAAAGAAACGACATTATCGTGAGACGTGAATGGTGAATCGTGAGGAGGAAGTTGTGAAAAGTCAAAAGCCGTGAAAAGTCAAAAGTCAAAAGTCAAAAAATTCACCTTTCACCTTTCACTTTTCACCATTCACGATTCACGCCTCACGCCTCACGTCTCACGTCTCACGAATGCCAATCCACCTTATCTGCCAGCGGAATGTTTCTTTTTCCATCTTTTACTTCCAAGTTAGTATAGCCCATGTACAATATGCCTAAGATGGTATCGGCAGATGAAAGCGAAAAATAATTTTTCATGGCAGGGGTATGCGTCATACCACCCGTACTCCATAATACGGCAATATCGAGTGAAGCAGCACCTAATAATATATTCTGAATTGATGCAGCCACGGCGGCAAATTCTTCTTCATATGGAATGGCATGTCCTTCGGATCTTTTCATATAAACAGCTATGATATGCGAAACGGTATCTCCCAGATGGTATAGCTTTTCATATTTTGCTTCCGTAAATTTTTCTACACTTGTATTTTCTTTATACAAATTGGCATGATCTGCGCAAAATTTTTGTACCGCATGATTTTCATATACAACAAAACGCCAGGGTTCTGTTCGGCCATGGGTAGGGGCCCAATTGGCTAAGTCGAGCAACTGATGAATTAGGGTTGAATCAATCTTTTTACCGTTTAGATCAGTAGGTTTGATGGATCTTCTTTGCCGAATAATGTTTTGTAGAATATTAAAAGGGTTCATCAAGTAAAGATATTGTTGGAAAAGGGTATTAAAATGCTAATATGAAAAATAGAGAATGTTTTTTTGGTAATTACTAATATTGGGACATCAGTAAATAAGGCTTCATAATGTTAGTTACTGCCACCCCTTTTCTAAACCGATAAATGCTATATTTACTACTAACAATAATTGTAAAATGCCGTTAAGCTGGAACGAAATAAAAAGCAGGGCCACCACTTTTAGCAAAGAATGGGAAAGCGAAGTAAGTGAAGATGCGGAAGCCAAATCTTTTTGGGATGATTTTTTTAATGTATTTGGCATTGGCCGAAGAAGGGTTGCCACTTTTGAACAGCAAGTAAAAAAGATTGACAACAAAACAGGATTTATTGACCTGCTCTGGAAAGGGGTGATCTTGGTAGAACACAAAAGCCGCGGTAAAGACCTCGACAAGGCTTACCAACAAGCCAAAGACTATTTTCCCGGATTGAGTGAAAAAGAATTGCCACGCTATATTCTAGTGAGCGATTTTGAACGGTTTCGTTTATACGATTTGGAAGAAAACCAGCAGCATGAATTTACATTAACCGATTTTATACACCATGTTCACCTCTTTGGGTTTATAGCCGGGTACCAAAAACGCAGTTACAAAGAACAAGACCCTGTAAATATTGAAGCGGCTGAATTAATGGGTAAGCTGCACGATAAGCTAAAAGCCATTGGTTACGATGGGCATAACCTTGAATTGTATTTGGTTCGTTTGCTGTTTTGTTTGTTTGCCGATGATACCAGTATTTTTGAGAAAGGGATTTTGCATGAATATTTAGAGCTTAAAACCCATGAAGATGGCAGCGACCTTGCTGCACATATAGCCGAGCTGTTTCAGGTGTTGAATACGCCGGAGGATAAACGGTTTAGAAATTTAGATGAAGCCTTAGCCGCCTTCCCTTATATAAATGGAAAATTGTTTGAAGAGCAATTGCCCATGGCACATTTCGACAGCGATATGCGCCGCATACTGTTAGATACTTGTTTATTGGATTGGGGTAAAATTTCACCGGCCATTTTTGGTTCGCTGTTTCAGAGTGTGATGGATGAAAAAGCGAGAAGAAACCTAGGTGCCCATTATACCAGTGAAAAAAATATATTGAAGCTGATAAAGCCCTTGTTTTTAGATGAATTGTGGGCCGATTTTGAAAAAGCAAAAAATGACAAGGGCAAACTAAAAAAACTACACGATAAAATAAGCAAGCTGCGTTTTTTAGACCCCGCCTGCGGTTGTGGTAATTTCTTAATTATTGCTTACCGAGAATTGCGTTTGCTGGAACTGGATATTGTAAAAACTTTATTAAAAGGCCAGCAGATAACCAGTATCAACGATTATTTTTTGGTAGATGTAGACAGGTTTTATGGAATAGAATACGAAGAATTTCCCAGCCAGATAGCACCCGTAGCCATGTGGCTGATGGACCACCAAATGAATGAACAGGCCAGTGTAAACTTTGGCGAATATTATAA
>JANOVY010000160.1:0-1795 GCA_031417635.1 Bacteroidota bacterium
TTTCAGGAAACTGAGAGGCTTTTTTTATTTTGGTAAGTATCAAGCTAAAATTATTTCCTCTATACTTATCCTCCGACATATGACCTCACCCCAACCCCTCTCCAAAAGAGAGGGAACTGGAATTGGGAATTTTATAATTTAAATACCCTTGACTTGAGACATAGGCCTGCAGGAGGCTTGAAAGTTTTTTTTATTTTTGCATCCTTAATTTATAAAATTATGTATCTCTCTATGCTTATCTTAGGCTTGGGAGATAAACCGTTAAAGATTTGTCGTGGGAGATAAGCCGGACATGGCCGATGGTACTGCACAATCCCGAAAATTATCGGAGGGGAGCAGGTAACTGTAATATTTATTTAAAGTGCCTTTGAGGAAACTGAGAGGATTTTTTAGGACTATTCAAATTATCAATTCATTAGCACCATATCATTCACCTTTTCTCTTTTTATTTTGTGGTGAGGCTATTCTTTTTATAGCCTTATCAAAATCGCTTTCTAAAATTTTATCCTGAATAATGCGGTATTTTTCAAATTCAAATTCTGCCAATGATTTTGCAACTTTATGTGAAACTTTGCCCTGATGTTTAAGAATAGCTTCTTCATTAAACTGCAGGAAGGCATCTAATTTTATTACCCAATCTTTCATATACATCACCAAGCCTTTCAAAGCCTGGCTTTCTGCATAATTCAAATACATAGATACAATTCAGTTTAAGCCGTTCAATTCTTTTTCGTTCAGGTAATTTTTAGCAATGGCCACATCTGTTTTTCTGATGTTTCCCTAAGGTGCATTCTTCCATGTGATTAAGCCCATATTTTCCTTTGCGCTGTTTTTGCCCATGCAGTTTGTTTTGAACCGTTGCAAAAAAATCTTTTGTGGCTTGTGTTTCTACATTATAGTCGGCACTGCATTGGCTGTATATATCGGTTATTTTTTGATAGAAACGCCTTTCACTGCTCCTGATATCACGTATACGGGAAAGCTGCTCTTCAAAATAATCTTTACCAAAAATAGTGTTGGGGTTTTTCAGCCGTTCATCATACATGGTAAATCCTTTGATGATGTATTCCTTCAACCTTTCGGTGGCCCAAATACGGAATGCAGTTGCCTTGCTGCTGTTTACACGGCAGCCTACTAAAATGATGGCATCAAGATTGTAGTATTTAACTTTTGTTTCCTGCGTTTTTCCTTGTATGGCGCCGTGTTGTGTGGTATGTTCCAAAATGGAACTAACCACTTCTTCCTTCAACTCCCCAGTTGCAAAAATATTTTTCAGGTGTTTGGTAACGGCCGGTCTTTGAATACCAAAAAGTTCAGCAATTTTTTGTTGGGTAATCCAAATGGTTTCGTTTTGTAAATAAATTTCCACCTTTACACTGCCATTTTTTCATTTACTAATATTGTTTCAATTATTTATTATTTTTATTCTTTCAACTCATTTTGTAAAACCATAAACTCATCCCGGTAATCATCATGCCAGCTTTGTTTGTATTCTATGTTTTGGTGTTCGGGCATTGTTTATTTTCCTTTACTCAAAATGTAAATTTACTGTAAAATCTGTCTGCCTTGCAAAGGGACTTACTTTGATTATTCTTTTTTGTATTAGATTTATTGTTCTTGAAATCTAATTTCAAAATTCCTATAAATTGCTTTGAATTTTCTATTGGCAAAAAAATCTTGCCCATCATCAAGCAAAAAGAGGTTACCCAAATCTCGAATCCTTCTTTGATAATTATTCATTGCCTGGGTCACAAAAAATATTTTATAGGACTGTTTTTCTTGGTGTGCTTTATCA